>JAIMBB010000216.1 GCA_023511655.1 Anaerolineae bacterium | reverse complement strand
AATTAATCATGACCGCTGCCAAGATCGTCATGCCCGCGCAGTCCCCGCCTTCGCGGGGACAAGCTTCGCGGGAATGAAGTTGCAGGTTTTCATGAACGGACATGATTTTGTCAACGCTCAGTAGCTTGCGCGGGCGGCGGCGATCATGCGTGGGCTGCCCTCGCCATAGGGGTCGAGGTGATAGCTTCCATACCAGCTCGGCTCAGCGAAGCCGGCCTGCAACAGCAAAAGTTCCATCTCGTGCTTGAAGACATGACGCAGACGGAAGGTGATGAGTTGCTCGGTGACGTCACCGCCGTCGGCGTGCTGTTCTTCGATGCGATATGTCAGTTCCTGTTCCTGAGTGGACCAGAACACCCGGCTGGCCACGTATTTGCGAATCTCGCTGCGAGCTCGGGGGTCAATCAGCGTGGCTTCGAGCTGGAAGACGCCGTCGTCGGGTTGGTAGGCCAGCTCGTCATTGGGGGGCAGATCCACCACCAGCAGCCCGCCGGGCGACAGATGGCTTCGCACGGCGCGCAGGGTGGCGAGCTGATCATCGCGCGCCAGGTTATGCAGAAAGGTGTTGAGCGCGATGAGGGCCATGTCGAATCGCACCGGCTCGTTCAGCCGCAGCTCCCGCGCATCGGCGTGCACCAGCGACCAGCGCTCAGCGGGAATGTGCCGGCTGGCGTGTAGCCGGCGCTCGGCGATGCGCAACATCTCGGCCGACTCGTCCACGCCCACCACGCGGAAACCGGCCTCGGCCAGCGGGAGCATCACCCGACCGCTGCCGCATCCGACCTCCAGGATCGCGGCGTCCGGCCCCGTTTCGCGGGCTAGCCGCAGGTACATCGGCACGTCATCGAGGAAGGCGCTGTGTTGCAGATCGTAAATGCGGGCGAAAGCGTCGTACAGGCTGGCGGTGTTCATGGTCAGGCTCGGAGCGGCGATTAGCAGTTGCGAACGTCACGCCTATAATCTTATCCTCAGGGAGGCGACATGAGCTCAGAGCGCGACCAGACATCACCGTCCCCGACGTCCACATTCTCGGCCCCCCAGGCAGACGCCACCGATCTCGAAACGGGGTCGCCGTCGCGCTATGTGTTGGTCGGCATCGCTACCACGTTAGCGCTGATCGTATGTTGCACGCTCGCGTTCGTGTGGTTGAACCGAAGCGCCGGCAGCCGAGATGCGGTGCCCACGCCCGCACCCGGCAGCAACGCGCGCGTCGAGGTGAGTGGCCTGCTCGCCCCCGGGGCGGCGTTCGGCGTGCGCGGCACCGGCTTCCAGCCGAACGAAGCCGTCGAGATCTTCCTGGCGACTTCGACGGCTTCGCCTGTGAGCGAACTGCGTAAGCTGGGCGATGCCATCGCCGGCCCCGACGGCACCTTTCAACGCGATGACCTGACGGCGCCCGACGCGGCCGGGCAGTACTATCTGACGGCGCGGGGCGGCGCCAGCGGTTTTACGCGCTTCACCCCGATCACCGTCAGCGGGGATTTGGTGCCGACCGCCCCGCCTGAGCCGCCCACGCCGACCCCTGGCCCGTCCGGGCCGTTGCCCGATCTGATCCTCAACAGCGTGGCGATCGAGCTAGAGACCGGCGCCAGTTGCGCCTACGTCTCGACCCAGCTTGGTATTCGCGTGATCGTGCAGAACGTGGGCAGCGCTCCGGCCGGCCCGTTCCTCGTCCAGGCCAATAATCAGCAGCAGCTCGTGCCAGGCGGCCTGGTGCCAGGGCAGACCGCCTCGCTGTGGTTCGCCGGTTTCACGACCGGCGCGAACCTGGTCGTCGTGGATCCGACCGGCATGGTCGTCGAGAGCAACCGCGACAACAACACGTTCAACGGTCCGCTGGCCGTCCCGACGCTGCCCGCCACGTGCACACCGCCGCCCGGTCCCACTCCCCCGGTCGTCACGCCGACGCCGAACCCGAATCCGACCGGCGCGTGGTATGGGCAATACTTCGGCAACCCGGATCTCGTCCCGCCCGTGCTGTTCGATCAGAACCTGCCTGGCCCGTTCCTGAATGTGAATTGGGGGACCGGCGCGCCGGGCCCGAACGTGCCGCGCAACAACTGGTCGGCCATCTTCACCGGCAACGCCAACTTCCCAACCATTGACAACTACCAATTTGCGCTGACCGTGGATGGTGGCGCCCGGGTGTTCGTGGACGACATGTTGATCATCAACCAGTGGTTCAGCGCCGGCCTGCGCACGGTCACGGCCGACGTCAGCCTGACTGCCGGCCTGCACAACCTGCGCGTGGAGTATTACAAGGCGGGGGCCTCGGCGCGCGTGGCTTTGAACTGGAAGGTCAACTACTCGGGATGGGAGGGGCGCTATTACAACTCGCCCAACCTGACCGGCCCGATCGTCATCAAACGCGACGATCCGCCTGCCTCGCCCAATCCGCCCGGCTTTTTGAACACCGCGGCGATCTCCAACTGGCCGCCGCCCCAGGTGAACCCGTTCAACTTCTCGGTGGATTGGCGACGCTCGGTGAACTTCCCGGTGGCCGGAACCTACGTCTTCACGGCCACGGTGGACGACGGCGCGCGGCTGTTGATTGATGGGCAAATCGTCCCGGGCATGGACGATTTCACGGCCGGCGCGAAGACGTTGGTGGGCACGCGCGTCTTGAACGCCGGACAACACTTCCTGCAAGTGCAGTATGTGAATTACACCGGGCCGGGCAGCCTCAGCCTGACCTGGGCGCTCGTGCCGGTGCCGACGCCGACCAACACGCCGCCCATCCCTCCCACGCCGACGCCAACGGTGCCTTTGCCGCCGACGGTCACCCCGACACCCGCGCCGCCAACGGATACGCCCACGCCGACCACCACGCCGACACCTGCGCCGCCGACGGATACGCCTGCGCCGACGGACACACCGACCCCAACGTTCACGCCATCTGTCACGCCGACGCCGTCAGCCACGCCCGTGCCGACGGACACGCCCACGCCGCCGGTGATCATCGTCGTCACGACGACGCCGTAGTGCTCATCGGGGCAAAGCTGTTCCAGATGCTACGGCTCGCGAGGTTGGTGTCAGACCTCGAACACCACGATCTCCGGCCAGGTGTTGAGGCGGGTCGGGGTGTTGTTCTCTCCGCAGCCCGACGAGACGTACAGGGTGCCGTGACGGGTGCGGTGCAGGCCGCGGTAGAACTTGGATTTGATCGGGATGGCCAACCCCGGCAGCAGCGGGATATAGATTTGCCCCTGATGGGTGTGGCCGAAGATGAAGAAAGCATCCTTCAACTCAGGGTGCCCACGATGCGAATCCAGCTTCAACATCAGGTCGGGGTTGTGGCCGAGCACCACGACGCGGGTCGTCGGCGGGCGGCTGTGGCAGGGCGTCAGAGCGCCGGGCAGATCGTCGCGGCCCGTCCACAGTTCGTCCACGCCCACCAGCAAGACCTCTTCGCCGATCGTCACGCACTCGTTGCGCAGCAAGCGGATGTTCAGTTGTGGCAGAAGCTGGATCAACTCGTCCGAATGGTCCGGTCCGGGAATGCCGTAGTCGTGGTTGCCCAGCACAGCATAGACGCCGTGGGTCGCCCGCAAATGCCGCAGCGGCATCAGCAGATCGGCGACCTCGCAACATTCCGTTTTGCCGACGAAGTCGCCGCCGATCAAAACCAGGTCTGGCGATTGAGCGTTCGCTGCTTCGACCACGCGCTGTGCCCATTCCTGACGCTTGAACTGGCCCAGGTGTAGATCGGAGAAGAAGACCACCTTCAAGCGAGGACGGTCGCTTGCGCTGGCAGCGAGCGCTGTCCCCGATCCACCGGCCCCGAGGTCGAGTTTTTTGACCCGCAGTTGCCAGGGGGCGACGAAGCGAGCATACATGCCCCAGGCAGCGCCGGCGGCGGCCAGCGCGCAGAGCCCAGCCAGCAGCGGCGCGGCGATGAACCCAAAGTAAACCGCCGCTGCAGTGGCCAGAGGAGTGATTGCCGCGCTGGACAGGAAGATCCAGTCAATCGCCCATTCCGCAATAGGCCCGACGGATCGGACGATGAAGTTCGACGGACGCGAATATTGCACAGCCATGCACCTTGTCGGAACCAGATATAGGAGATTTGAAACGAGGCGCGCGCCCTCGCACCGACGCGCCTCGCCTTGATAGTCGAAGGCGGCGACGAGCACCGCGCTTCAAGCAGCTTTGATTTCGTCGAACGCGCGCTGATACAACTCGTCCACTTCGGGATTGCCCTTGCGCAGGAACTCCAGCGCGTCGCCCATCGCGGCGACGTCGGGATACACGGCTTTGTCCTCGACCAGTTCCTTGGCGATCATGCCTTGCCGCAGGGCCTCGGCATTGGGCGTGGCCAGGCCGATCTCGTTGGCGTTTTGCGCGGAGATGTCGGGGCGGCACAGAAAGTTAATGAACACCTCGGCAGTGTACTGGCTGGGTGCGCCCTTCGGCACGCACAAGTTATCTTGCCACACCGTGCTCACGTCGCCGGGGATGACGTAGACCAGATTCGGGTTCTCGCTGCGGGCTACGACGGCGTCGTTGGTGTAGATCTTCGAGCCGAAGATGTCGCCGGCGACGAGATTGGTGGCGGCGTTCGGGCTGTCGGTCAGGGTGTAGTTGGCCCGCCGCTTCAGCTCGATCAGCGCGTCGCGGGCAGCGTTGATCTCGGCCGGGTCGGTGGCGTTGCCGCTGTAGCCCAACACGCGCAGGCCGACGGCCAGCAACTCGCGCACGTCGTCAATCATGCCCAGTTTGCCGCGCAACGAGTCCGGCCAGTTCATCACCTGCTTCCAGTTGGTGATCGGTTCGGGCAGCTTGGTCTTGTCGTAGGCGAAGCCGGTGCAACCCCAGTTGTAGGCCACGGAGTACTCGTTGGTCGGGTCGAAGTACAGCTTCTTGTGGCCGTCGTCAATGTATTCGAAGTTCGGGATGTTGTCGAAATTGAGCTTCTCGATGAGGCCGGCAGCGATCAGCTTGGACACCATGTAGTCGGATGGGGTGATCAGGTCATAGCCCGGATTGCCGCCGGCTTTGAACTTGGCCTCCATCTCTTCGTTGGAACCGTAGGTGTCTATCTTGACGGTGACGCCGAACTCTTCCTTGAATTTGGCAATCACGTTGTCGGACACATAGCCGCCCCACGTGTACCAGCTCAGCTCTCGGGCGAGCTTGGCGGTGTCGGCGCCGGTGGTAGGGGCGGTCTCACCCGAGGCCGGGGCGGTGGTTGAGGATGGTGCTGCCGGACCGCCGCCGCAAGCAGCCATCAGCGCGGTGGTGCTCCCCAACCCCAGGGCCATGCGCAAAAAGGCTCGTCGGTTCATGGTTACCTCTGTCTCCTCGTTCTGAAGTTATCCGGATGCTGCACGCGTACAGCGATGGCAATTATCCACATTTGCTCGCCCGGCGTTCATGTCGGGTGCGTTCACGAATAGGGGAAGGAACCTCCTGCAGGCTGATTGCTTGAGTCTAGCCCAGACCTGCGGGAAGGTTGTCGCTGACCTATCGAGTCTTGAATTAATCATGACCGCTGCCAAGATCGTCATGCCCGCGCAGTCCCCGCCTTCGCGGGCATGACGGGGCATC
>JAIMBB010000215.1 GCA_023511655.1 Anaerolineae bacterium | reverse complement strand
TAGAGGTGCACTGTGTGCGCCTCTACAGTTCACGCGAGAGGGCCGCGGTCGTAGATGTTAGAGGCCAGCTTCGGAGATGAAATTGAGGATCGAAGGTCGAGGAAGCACTCAAAGACTTTCTCGGTTCTGGATCCCAGTTCTCAGTTTCGCGGTTGACCTCTAACCTCTAACCGCTCCCCTCCCGCGCTCGTTGGACGATTGGCGTTGGCGGCAGCGGTTGCGATCCGATTCGCAATCCCCCGCCGCGTCCGGTCTTCCGTTTTCGTTAAGGAGAAAGTTCAAAATGTCTACAGATGCAACTCGCATCGTCGAAGCGCCGATGCCCACGAATCACGTCTACACCGCGCGGATCGGCGAGAAGGAAATACGAATCGAGACGGGCCGTCTGGCCCGTCAAGCGGGTGGAGCGGTAACAGCGCGCATGGGCGACACCATGGTACTTGCCACGGCCACCATGTCCAAGGCCGTGCGGCAGGGCATAGATTTCTTCCCGCTCAGCGTGGAGTACGAGGAGCGACTCTACGCCGCTGGGCGCATCCCGGGCAGCTACTTCCGCCGCGAAGGCCGCCCGCCGGAAGCCGCCATCCTGATCGCCCGGCTGGTGGATCGGCCCTTGCGTCCACTCTTCCCGGAAGATCTGCGCAACGATGTCCAGATCATCGTGACCGCGCTCTCGCACGACCAGATCAACGACATTGACGTGTTGGCCGTGAATGCAGCCAGCGCCGCGCTCATGGTCAGCGATGTGCCATTCGACAATCCGGTCGGCGCCGTGCGCATCGGTCTGATCAATGGCGAGCTGATCGTCAACCCGACCATCCCCGAGATGCAGTACAGTGATCTAGATCTGCGCGTGGCCGGCACGCAGGATGCAATCGTGATGGTCGAATGCGGCGCCAACGAGGTGGACGAGGCGACCATGGTGCGCGCGCTTCAGCTGGCGCACGAGTCCATCCAGGAATTCATTGCCATGCAGCGCGTCATGCGCCAGGAAGTCGGCAAGCCTAAAGCCGACTACCCAAAGTTCGGCCGCGACGAGGCGTTCAACCAGCGGGTGCGCGAGGCGTTGGGCGACCGCGTCCAGGCCACCATAGACCAGGAGCTGGAGAAAGCCGAACGCCAGGCCATCCTGGATGCGATTGAAGGCGAGGTGCTGGCTCAGATGCAGTCCATCGGCGACGTCAACGCCGATGAGCTGCACCAGGTGGTCAAGGACGTAACCAGCGAAGCGGTGCGCATGCGCATCCTGCGCGATGGTATCCGGCCGGATGGTCGCAGGTTGAAGGAAATTCGGCCGATCTGGGTGGAAGTGGGCGACCACCTCAGCCCCCGCGCGCATGGCGCCGGCCTGTTCACCCGAGGCGAGACGCAGATCCTCTCCGTCGTCACACTTGGCAGCAAGGCCGATGCCCAGCCGCTCGACGGTCTGTATCCGGCGGAAGAGAAGCGCTACATGCACCACTACAACTTCCCGCCGTTTTCGACCGGCGAGGCCAAGGTGCTGCGCGGCAGCAGCCGGCGCGAAATCGGCCACAGCGCCCTGGCCGAGCGCGCGCTGCTGCCGGTCATCCCGGACGAAGACGAATTCCCCTACACCCTGCGCGTGGTGAGCGAGGCGCTTTCGTCCAACGGCTCTACTTCGATGGGCAGCGTATGCGGCAGCACGCTGGCGTTGATGGATGCCGGCGTGCCGATCAAAGCGCCGGTGGCCGGCATCGCCATGGGCCTGATCACGGCACCCGGCGGCCTGGCCGAGGGCTACGCCATCCTCAGCGACATCCAGGGCCTGGAGGATCACATCGGCGATATGGACTTCAAAGTCGCCGGCACCAAGAAGGGCATCACTGCCTTGCAGATGGACATCAAAATCGCCGGTCTGACGACCGAAGTTCTGAAAGAAGCGCTGGAGCAAGCGCGCGAAGGCCGTCTGGCCATCCTGGAGCGCATGCTAGAGGTGATCTCCGAGCCGCGGCCGACGCTGAAACCGCATGCGCCGCGCATGCTGATCATCACCGTTGATCCGGACAAGCTTGGCACGGTGATCGGGCCGGGCGGCAAGACCGTGCGCTCGATTCAGGATCAAACCGGCGCCAAAATTGACATCGAGGATGACGGGCGCGTGTTCATCTCCTCCGCGGACGGAACCAGCGCCGAGCGGGCCCGCGAGATGATCGAAGGCATGACCGGCTCGGTCGTCCTGGGCGGCATCTACACCGGTAAGGTGGTGCGCATTACCGACTTCGGCGCGTTCGTCGAGATCATGCCTAAGACGGATGGTATGGTGCACGTCTCCCAGCTCAGCGACCATCCCGTGCGCAACGTCTCCGACGAAGTGCAGGTCGGCCAGGAAGTGACTGTGATGGTGATCGGCAACGACAACGGCAAGATCCGCCTCAGCCGCAAAGCTGTGCTGGAAGGCTTGACGCTGGAGGAGGCCCAGGAAGCTGATCGTGCCGGCGGGCGCGGCGGTCTGCGCCGCAACGGCGGAGACCGCGGCAGCCGCAGCGGCCCGGCCAGCAGCGGCCGCGAACGTCGCCCACCGCTGCGTCGCAGCGGGCCGGAGCGCGGCGAACGCTCCAGGGGATAGGATAAATGAACCTCGTGAACGACCCGTTCACGAGGTTCTCGTTTGGCGTGTTGCCACGCGTCTTAGCGCACCACGCCCACGCACATGCCATCGGCTATCGGCACGAGCAAAGACAGCAGGCGCGAATCGCTGGCCATGCGCTGGTTGAAGGCGCGGATCGGCAGGGCGAAGCCGCGCTCCTCCTCCGGCAAATCGGTCCTCCACACCAGGCCACGCGCTGAGGCGTTGTCCCCGATGATCAAGCCCCCCTTGCGCACCAGCCTGAGCGCGGCATCCATGTAATCGAGATACTCGGCCTTCTCCGCGTCAATGAAGGCCAGGTCGAAGGGTGCTTCACCGGCGAGCTGGGGCAGGATCGCGCGCGCGTCGCCCTCGCGCACCTCCACGCGATCGGCCAGCCCGGCGCGGGCGACGTTCTCGCGCGTGGTCTGCGCGTGCAGCGGGTCGAGTTCGATGGTGATCAGTTTGCCATCCGGCGGCAGTGCGCGCGCCATCCAGATCGTGCTGTAGCCGAACAGCGAGCCGACTTCGAGGACCTTCTTCGCGCCGGCTGCGCCCATCAGCACCTGCAGGAACTTGCCTTGTTCGGGCGAGATGTGAATCTGTGGAATGCCCTTCGCTTCGGCCTCGGCCGGCAGGCGCTTCAATAAGTCGTCCTCCGGCGCGAACGTTTCGACGATATACGCGTGCAACTCTTCGGTGATCGGTGTGCCTTTCATGGGTGGGATGATAGCCGGATTGATCTCCTTGCGTCGGGTGCGGCGCGCCTACCCGTTCGTGGCACGCCTGCCGCGGCACGCTCGCTGTCGCTGTGCCGAGTTGGGTATCATTTGCGTCTTGAATGGACGCGAACCACCTGATCCGCCTTCGGCAGCGCCGGCGCGCGGCCCGTCGCACCGGGCCGGCCAGGCGACTGATCCAGATCGTCGTGCCCGCCCTGGCTACGCTGCTGGCGATCACGGTCACTGTGCCCATCGGCGGCGCGCTGGCCGCAGGCGCGCTCTACGCCTCGTTCACCCGCGATCTGCCCGATCCGACGCAGATCAAGAAGGTGGAGGAGGACTTCCAGACCACCAAGATCTATGACCGCAAGGGCGCGCTGTTATACGAGATCATTGACCCCACCGGAGGCGATCGCCAGTGGACTGAGCTGAGCAACATCTCGCCCTATCTGTTGTGCGCCACGGTCGCCATCGAGGATAAGACGTTCTATGACAACCAGGGCTTCGACCTGCGCGGCATCGCGCGGGCGTTCGTGGCCAACTTGCAGGGCGGCGCGCCGCAGGGTGGATCGGGCATCACCCAGCAACTGGTCAAGTCGGTGATTCTGCCGCCGGAGGAGCGCGCCGGCCCGGGCCGCACCGCCGCGGTGAAGATCAAGGAGGTCCTATTGGCTGCCGAGATCACGCGCCGATACAAGAAGAATGACATCCTGGAGTGGTATCTCAACACCAACTTCTACGGCAATCTGGCCTATGGGATCGAGGCAGCGGCGCGGGTGTACTTCAACAAAAGCGCGAAGGATCTGACGCTGGCCGAAGCGGCCATGTTGGCGCCCATCCCGCAATTCCCCAAGCAAAACCCGTTCGACAGCCCCAACGAAGCCAAGTTCCGCCAATCGTTGGTGCTCGACATGATGGTGGAGCGCACACAACTCGGCGTGCCTGGCTGCAACGTGGACGCCCGGCAGGCCGCCGAGGCCAAGCTGCAGCCGTTGCAATACGCCAACAAGACGCAGCGCTTCAACATCCAGGCGCCGCACTTCTCGGTGTATGCCAAGGACAAAGCCATCGAGCTGCTGGGCGATCACCTCGGCATTGGGGTGGAGGCCGCGCGTCAGCTCGTCGAGCGCGGCGGGCTGAAGATCTACACCACGCTCGACCTGGATGTGGATAACCAGGTGCGTGCGCTGGCCAACCGGCACGTCGCCTCGTTGCAGGCCCAGGCCAAGGAAGTTGATAACGCGTCGGTCGTGGTGATCAAACAAGACACCGGCGAAATACTGGCCATGGTGGGCAGCCTGGATTACTTCAACGACGCCATTGACGGCAAGTTCAACGTAGCCACCGGGCTGCGCCAGCCCGGCTCGGCCTTCAAGCCGATCACTTATCTGGAACTATTGCGCCAGGGTGCGTCGCCGGCCACTTTGTTCTGGGACGTGCGCACCGCATTCGACACCGGCGGCGATGACCCCTACATCCCGGAGAACTACGATCGCAAATTCCACGGGCCGGTGCTGATGCGACAGGCGTTAGCGCGCTCTTATAACATTCCGGCCGTGGATGCGCTCAACCGGGCCGGCATCGGCAACGTCATTCGCCTGGCCCACCGGCTGGGCATCACCGACCTCGACCGCGGCCTGAACTTCTACGGCCTGTCGCTCACGCTGGGCGGCGGCGAAGTGAAGCTGTTGGATCTCACCTATGCCTACGCCACCATCGCCAACGGCGGCACCATGGTCGGCGCGCCGCGGCCAGCCTCGCAGAAGAAGTTCGGCTATCGCGACCTCGATCCGGTCGCCATCCTGCGCGTGGAAGACAGCAAGGGCAGCGTGCTCTACGAATACCGACCGGCGGTCAACCCCAACCTGCTGGGGCCGGATAGCGAGCGGCTGACCTATCTGCTCAAGAGCATCATGTCCGATCCGAAGGCGCGTGCTGCTGCGTTCGGCTACCCTTCGGTGCTCGACCTGGCCGGCCCGCGACCCGCCGCTGTGAAGACCGGCACCACCAACGATTACCGCGACAACTGGACGATGGGCTTCACCACCGATTTCACCGTCGGTGTGTGGGTGGGCAACACCGACAACCGCCCGATGAGCAAGGGGGTGACTGGACTGACCGGCGCTGCACCCATCTGGCGCGATGTGATGGAGTATTTGCACCAGGGACGGGAGATCCGCGACTTCCCGCGCCCGGAGGGCCTGATCGAAAAGCCGGTGTGCCAGATAGACGGCCTGGTCCCCAACGGCGTTTGCCCCACCGTGGTCGAGTTGTTCATGCC
>JAIMBB010000214.1 GCA_023511655.1 Anaerolineae bacterium | reverse complement strand
TCTACCCTGCCAGTCTTGACCTTGCGCCTCAGCCCATTCCAACTCGCCCCCGCTTGGCGAAAGTGTTAGCTACTCAGCCCGGCGCGGTTGATCTTCTCTTGCAGTTGCTCGAAGCTGATGCCGTATTTGCGCGCGATGTCGCGGGCATAGCTCATGCCCATCGGCGGGCCGGGGACGATGCGAAAGGTGCGCCGGCCGGTCTCATCGCCGCCTTCGGCCGCGGGGACGGTTTCTGAGACGAGACTCGCGACACGGCTATCGCCCGGCGTCCCGGCATTGATCTGGTCGGCCTCTTCGGCCAGGCCGTGGAGGTGCGTGGCAAAGATCGCCCTGGCGCCAAGTGCGCGCAACCCGCGCACCACATCGCGCGCCAGATACAGGCTTTCGGTGGGGCTGGTGCTGGAGAGTGATTCGTTCAACAGGATCAGGCTGTGACGCGTAGCCCCCGAGAAGACCGCGCTGAGCCGGCGCGCCTCTTCGCCCAGGCGGCCCGATTCGAGATCGGGGCGTTCCCCAGCAGCGAAGTGTGTAAAGATGGCATCCACCGGGCTAAGGCGTGCGCGTTGGCCAGGAACATGTAGACCGGCTTGCGCCAACACGTGGATCAGGCCGATGGCCTGAATGTAGGTGGTTTTGCCGCCCTGGTTTGGGCCGGTCAGGATGAAGATGCGCCCAGCGTCGTCGAAAGCGACATCGTTCAGCACAATCCTCTCATCCAGGCGAGCGTCCGGTTCGCGCATCAGCATGCGCAGTGCGAGGTTGAGGTTGAACAGATTGTGCACCTCGCCAATGCGCTCCTCGGTCGGACAGATCGTCGGCCGGCACATCGGCAGGCCGGCGGCCTCGATTCGGCGGATCAGGCGGATGGCCCCCAGATAAAAGGCGATCTCGTTTTCGAGTGCGATGAGAAGTTGGCCATTCAGCCGAGCATAGCGCAGCAGGGCATCGGCTATGGGACGCGCCACGGCTTCCAAAATCTCGCTCAGATCTTTGAAGAGCGGCACGAGCTTGAGCATGGCGCGCGCGGAACCGTCGCGCGCGTGCGTCGCCTCGTTGGGCAATGCGATGCGATGCAGTCGCGCCAGGCCGACTGCCTGACCGGTCACCGCGCCGTCGCCTGCATCAGCGTTGCCAAATAGCTTGCTCAACAACGACAGGCCGGCGCCTTTGAAGCGATGGGCGTTGATCGAAAGCAGCGTAGCTTCGCTCGGCTGCAAGTGCGCGTCCAGATTGACGCCGATGGTGACGCTGCCGATGTTGCGCACCTTCGCCAGCATGTCCGGCAATTCGGCCCGCAGCGCTTGAAAGGCCGGGTCGCGCTCGACGTCGGTCAATGCTTCGAGCAGGCGCCGCAGTCCCTCGGAGGTCAGCTTGCTCGCGTGCGCCAACAGCACGGCGCGCATGCGCTGCACGCAGTCCACATACAGTTCCAGCTCGCCCAGCCGAAAGACAACCTGCTGCAGGGCGGTCTCGTTAGGGCGGGTTGGGCTGCCGGTCGCGTAAAAGCTCAGTTGCGCCAGCGACGGCAGCAGCGCACCGAGAGCTTCGGCCAGCGCTTCATTTTCGAGCAGGTCGTGCAACACATCTTGCCGATAGGCGATCACATCCGGGTCGTTGCACGGCGCCAACAAAATCTGTCGCACGCGCTCTTCGTGCCGGCGCTCCGGGCTGAGCGCGCTCGACAGCTCGCGCAAACCGAGGTCGGCGATGGTCGCGTCATCCCACCCCAGACTGCGCGCCGCATCGCGCGCCGCGTTGCCCGCTTGGCTGCGGTTCCAGCCCTCCGGCCACAGCAAACTGATTGAGCCTCGCCAGGATTGTGCGCTCACGGACGGGAGAGATTGTAACGGCTAGGATGCGGCTCGACGATAGCTCTCCAGAGTCAGCGCCGCCGTGCGTTCCCACGTGAAACGCGCGGCGCGCGCCAGCGATCTGGCGCGCATTTCGGCGCGCAGGGGGGCGTCGCTCAGTACGCGCCGAAGCGCTTCGGCCAATGCATGGGCGTCGGTCGGATCAACGGCGATGCCGGCGTCGCCAATGACTTCCGGCAGCGCGGTGACGTTCGACGTCACCACCGGCGCGCCACACGCCATCGCCTCCAGCGGGGGCAGGCCGAAGCCCTCATACAGCGAGGGATAGGTCATCACGGCGCATGCGCTGTACCACTTCGGCAGGTCTTCTTCGCTCACGCGACCGATCAATCGGATGCGCTCGCCGAGTCCGAGCTGGCGGATGTGAGTCAGGATCGCGTCGTACTTCCAGGCCAGATTGCCGCCGATGACGAGCACAGCGTCGAGGCCTGGGTGTTGTGCGTGGAGCTGGGCGAAGGCGTTGATCAGGCGCGGCAGGTTCTTACGCGGCTCCAGGCTGCCCAGGTAGAAGATGGCGTTGTTGCCGAGGCCGTGTTTGGCGCGGAAGGTGGCGATCTCGTCCGGCGGCATCGGCTTAAAGCGATGATGATCCACGCCCAGCGGCGTGACGTCTATCCGCTCGGGCGCGACGCCGAAGTGGTGCGTCAAGTCACGTTTGGTCCACTCGCTGATGGCAATCACGCGCGCAGCGCGCCGGCAAGACCAACGCGCGAACAGCGACAGGTAGGTGCGGTTCAGCAGCCTGTGCGCGCCGGGCTGGGTGATGAAGCTCAGGTCGAACACCGTGACGACGGTGGGGCACGGCGCGCGCAGCGGAGCGACGAACCCCAGGCCGTGATACAGATCGGCCTGCAGCGCGCGCAACGTGTGCGGCGTTTCGGTTTGCTCGACGACGATGCGGCTGAGCGGTAGCTCGGTTGTGCGCGAGGCGGTGCGCACGGCGAAAAGCGGATCGCGCGCCCGCGGCGCTTCGGCGGTTGCCGTGGGGCTGACGAGCGCGGTAAAGCGCAGTCCCTCAGGCCTGTCGCCGTTGGCCAGATGGTGCAGCAGTTGCCTGGCATACTGGTGCACGCCGGCCTGGCGGTAGCCGGGCGTGCCGCTGAGCAAATAGGCGCCGAGCACGATGTGCATCGCGTAAGCGCGTTGCCGAATGCTTCACCGAAAAGCGGCGATCACCTGCTTCAGCGTCGGCTTGGACCCCGATAGCAACGATTGGGCGCGAAAGGTGCGCGCTGCGCCGATGATCGCCAGGTAGACCAGCCCGGCCAGCAGCAGCAGGCTGATCACCACTTCCAGCGGCGGCACAGTCGTGCTGAACAAGCGCATCGGCATCACCAGCGGCGACGTGAACGGGATCAGGCTCAGCGCCACCGCCAGCGGTCCGTTCGGCTCGGCCGCGATGGCGGTGTTCAGGTAGATCGGGATGAACAGCGGGAGGATCACCAGGAAGATATACTGCGCAGCCTCGCGCGAACCCGGCATCAGCGCGCCCAGGCCGGCCAGCAATCCGGCGTAGACGAAGTAGCCCATCACAAAGAACAACACCGTGAGCAGCACCGCCCCGGTCGAAATCGGGCCGATCAGGTTGGTCAGAAACGGCAGGCGGGTGAGGGCCAGTATCGCCGAGCCAAACCACAGCACCAGTTGGATCAGGCCGACCAGGCTCAGCCCGAGGATCTTGCCGGCCAACAGTTCGGTGGGCGTAATCGAGGACATGATGACCTCGATCACGCGGTTTTCCTTCTCCGTCGTCACCGATTGCATCAGATAGGCCGATGTCGGCATCAGGATGATGAAGAAGAGCATGGCGACGCCGTACACCAGCGGCGAGAACCCGCCGAACGACGGCCCGGTGCGCGTTCGCACCGTGGCGATGGATTGGCTCTCCTCAATGGTGACGCGCCGATCGAGCTGCGCCTGCAGATCGTCGTCGCGCAGCAGATTGCGATTCACTAGGCGCTGGAAGGCCTCAGTTTTCTGCTGCGGGCCAAGCGGGCTGTCGTCGAGTTCCCTCATCACCATACGCACTTCGCCCGTTTGGGCATAGCCGGCCGGGATGACGTAGTATGCCTCGATCGCGTCGGATTGCAGGGCCTGCCTGGCCGCTGCTTCGTCGGCAAAAAGCTGAAAGCCTTCGTCCAGCTCGCCGATGATGCCGGCCTGATCCACCACTCCTTGCAGCGCCCCAGGCTGGCCGGTCCGCTGGGCGATCACGGCCGCCGTGGCGACGCCGCTCACCAGGCCGACGACCACAAAGATCACGCCCACCAAAATCGGCGCGCCGATGACGCCGAACCAAAAGCTCGGCTTCGAGACGATGGTCTTGAACTCGTGTTTCAGGACGATCCAGATTTTGGACATGGTTTCATGGCTACGTTAGATTTCCATCTTGCCGCCAACCGCTCACTCGCCAAGCAGATCTGCGGATCGCGGGCACAGGGTCGGAGGGTCAAATGCGAATGCTCGCGGCCAGCTCACTCCATTTCACGCCTTTGTCGAAGCGCAACATGCCGATGCGGAAGATGCGGCCGGCCAGCCAGATTGCGCCGGCGGCGCTGGCTGCCAGCAGCACCAGAGCGAGCGCAATTTGCCAGGGCGGCACGCTCACCATGCCGTAGCGCACCAGTAACGTGAGCGGCGAGGTGAGCGGGAACAGGCTAAGGATGACCGCAAGCGCGCCGTTCGGGTCGAAAAGGATTACCGTCAAGAAGAACAACGGGATCATTGCGATCAGCGTGACGGGTGAAGCGTAGTTCTGCCCTTGCTTGGCGTCCACCACCATCGAGCCGATCGCCGCCATGAATGCGCCCAGCAGTATGTAATGCAGCGCGAACAACATCAAGGCCAGCGCGATGAAATCCGGTTTGAGCGAGACGCTGCGGAGAAACGGCAGGCGCGGTTGCAACAGCGACAATGCGACGACCGCGCCGGCCAGCCAGATGATCATTTGCAGTATTCCCACCGCTCCCAAGCCGAACACTTTGCCGGCCATTAGCTGCGTGGGCGTCACTGACGTGATCACCACTTCCATCGTGCGGTTCTCCTTTTCGTCCAACACCGCCTGCATGAGGTATTGCGAGCCACCAAACAAGGCGATAATGAAAAGGATGGTGAGCATGAGCGGCAGAATGAACGCCGGGAAATCGTCATCGCGAGTTGCGCGCGAACGATCCAGCGTCTCGAATGTGAAATTCGATCCGGCGATCACCCGTTGCGCCACCTCCGGTGGTCGGTCGGCCAGTAGATGGGTATTGCGATATCGCTCGAAGGCTCGACGCAAATCGCTATTGCTGGGTTCGTCTTCCCAGTAGAACAGCCGCACGTTCCCGCTGACGAGGAAATCCGGCTCTAGGAGGAGGAAGGCGTTGATCTCTCCTTTTGCGAGGGCGGCTTCGGCTTCTTCCCGGTTGGCGAAGCGGACGAAGGTGAAGTCGGCATTCGGAGGGTTCACGGCGCGGCTGAGCACGTCGTTGGGGGCTATATAGCCGATCGTCCCGCTTTCGAAGCGGCTGGCAGCCGACGCGCTGACGAAGCCAACCACCGTGGCGATGCCGAGGACGATCAACGGCATCAGCAACACGCCGATGAAGCGGCGCCGGAAGACTTGACGCTTGAATTCATGCCAGGCGATCAACAAGATTTTGCCCATCGTGACTTTTATACCCGTGCACCGCAAAACACGGGTGCGTTTACCAATAGGGGCAAGAACCTCCCGCAGGCTGCTCATCCAAGTCGTGACAGCCAGCAAAAAC
>JAIMBB010000213.1 GCA_023511655.1 Anaerolineae bacterium | reverse complement strand
CTCGGCGCGTTTAACGCGGCGCCTGTCCTGAGCGCCACGCTTGTGGGGCTGTTGTGGGGTGTAGGGCTGGTGTTCTGTTCATGGCCGCCTTCATCAGGCTGCGGCCGGCGTCGTCGAGCTGACAATAGCGCCGCACGTCTCCCACGCTCATATCGGCGTTGCAGGCCAGGGTCGTCCCCGCAAATCGGCGCGCCTGCCGGTCGCGCGCGGCCTGCACCCGAGCACGAATGGCTGCCGACGATTCACCGGCTCGCGCGTCGCTGAGCTTATCGAAGTTCACGCGCATCACCTCCAGGTGGATGTCAATCCGGTCGAGCAGCGGGCCGCTGATCTTCTTCTGATATGCGCTGATCTGGGCCGGCGTGCACGTGCATGGCTTGACCGGGTCGCCGTACCAGCCGCACTTGCACGGGTTCATCGCGGCCACCAGTTGGAAGTTGGCCGGGAAGCTGAGCGAGCCCGACGCGCGCGAGATGGTGACGACTTTATCTTCCATCGGCTGTCGGAGCACCTCCAGCGTCCGCGCGTCGAACTCCGGCAGCTCGTCCAAAAAGAGCACGCCACGATGAGCGAGCGATACTTCGCCCGGGCGTGGGAACTTGCCGCCGCCGATCATCCCGGCATGGCTGATGGTGTGGTGCGGCGCGCGAAAGGGGCGTTGCTGAATCAGCGGCGTGTCGGGCGGCAGCATGTCGGCCACGCTATAGATGCGGGTGATGTCCAGCGCTTCTTCCAGCGTAAGTTCCGGCAAGATGCCGGGCAACGCGCGCGCCAGGAGTGTCTTGCCTGCGCCGGGCGAGCCGCTCATCAGCACGTTGTGCCCGCCGGCAGCCGCGACTTCCAACGCCCGCTTGGCCACTTCTTGCCCTTTGATCTCGGCAAAATCGGTCACCGGCACAGCAGCGAGAGAGGGCTGGGACATGTGCGCCGGCAGGCTTGGTTTCACGACCTTGAGCGGGAACGAACCGCTCAACCCGCCGATCAATTGCCCCAACGACTCGACGGCTATCACCTCGATGCCGCTGATCAATGATGCTTCACCCGCATCCGACGCCGGCACGAAGATGCGGCTGAAGCCCTGCTCGCGCGCGAAAGCCGTCGTCGGCAGGATGCCGCGCACGTGCCGCACCGTGCCGTCCAGGGCCAGCTCGCCCACCACCATCGCGCCGTTCAGGCAGTTCGGGTCGAGCTGCTCCGATGCCATCAGCAAGCCAAGCGCGATCGGCAGGTCGTAGCTCGGCCCGATCTTCTTCAGGTCGGCCGGTGCCAGGTTCACCGTGACGCGGTTGGTGGGGAAGAGCAGGCCGCTGTTGCGGATGGCGGCGCGCACGCGCTCGCCGCTTTCCTTCACCGCGGCGTCCGGCAGACCGACCAGGGTGAAAGACGACAGGCCTCGACTGCTATCCACCTCGACTTCGACGACGTAGCCTTCCAGCCCGATGATCGCGCACGAGTGCACCTTGGCCAGCATAGATGCTGCCGATGATATCCCGCTCGGGAATACAATCAACCGGATGTTGGGACGTCGTCCGCCGCCGGTTGACGAGGTATTCTTCGATTGTGACAGCACGCTCTCGGCAATCGAGGGCATTGACGAGCTGGCGCGCCTGAAAGGCGTAGAGGAACGCATTGTTGCGTTGACGAACGCCGCCATGGACGGGCGAATTCCCTTGCAGGAGGTATATGCCGAGCGATTGCGCCTGCTCTCTCCCACTCGCGCCGACATGCGGGCGATCGAAGAGGCATATAAGCACACCGTAGTGCGCGATGCTCGCGAGACCATCGCGGCGCTGCACGAACTGGGCCGCAGGGTGTATATCGTCAGCGGTGGCCTGGCCGATGCGGTGATTGGCTTCGGCGTGTGGTTGGGCGTGCCGCGCGAGCGCATTCATGCCGTCGGCCTGTCGTACAACCAGCTCAGCGGCCGCTGGTGGGACTATCAACGTTGTAACGAAATCGGCAACCCCGACGAGTCATACCTGATGTATGACGAATCGCCGCTCACCACGCAGCACGGCAAAGCCGAGGTCATTCGGCGGCTGCGCGAGCGCGGTTGCCGGGCCATGTTGGTCGGCGATGGCGCGAGCGACCTGGCGGCGGCGCACGCCGTGAACACCTTCGTCGGGTTCGGCGGCGTGGTGGCGCGACCGCTCGTGGTAGCGAATTCCCCGATCTTTCTGCGCTCGGCCAGCATCGCCCCGGTGTTGCTGTTGGCGTTGCGCGATGGCGAGGGTGAGCACCTGCCCGTCAAACGGCGCGCGCGGGCGTTGATCGAGAGCGACCCGCAGGCGCTGGTGGTGCGAGCGGGCTAAATGTCTGCGTTACGCGCGCCGCCCGACCGGTGCATTGCGCCGGGCAGGGCGCAGCTCTGGCGCTCGCTTCCATGCCTTCCATAGGATGTGTTCCTGCACGATCATGTGGGCCCGGACGGTCTCCGCGAACACCGGCGAGTCCAGTTCCTCCACAAAGTGCAGACCGCGCGGCACCTGGGCGTGTGCCATGGCGCGGATGCCGGCCAACACGCCGATTGCCACCTGGCGGTAGGTCGCGTTGGTGCCGCGCAGGTCGCGGTTGTGCATGACGTTGAAGACCCGCACGTCTTTGTCGTCGTACTTCAGCCATACGCCGACCAGGTCGCTGCCGGTCAAGGGAATCGTCACGTTGTCGGCCAGCAACAGGTCGTCGGCGGTCAGCGGTTCGTTGTTGAGCCAGCTCGACCGGAGCGCAGCCAGCGACGCCGGATGGATGCCATAGGTGAATGAGGTCGGCACGTTGAGCCGTCGGCCGAGGCTGACGACTTCTTCGTGCAATAAAGCCATACCGCGCGGATATTCGACGCGTTCGACGATCGGTGCCAGATGCGGTCGCATGTCCACCAGTTGGCTCAGGGCGTTGGGGTGAAGCCACTCGATCTCGCCGTTGCGTCCGATCCTGCCGCCGGGTTCGCGCATTGCTTCCTGCAGAAATTCTTTGCGCGACCAGGTGATGAATGGCGCGCAGGTGTGTGCGGGCATGCCGGCCGGTGCGGAGCTGTCGAACTCGAAGAAAGCGATTTCCTGCGGGCGTCCATGTCGCATTACGGCCAGGTCGGCCCAGTGATTGACGATGCCGGGGTTCATGCCCGCGCAGAGCAAATGAGGCCGGCTCTCGAATTCGGCTTTGCACGACAAGAGGTGCGAATGCAGTTCGGGAACCGTAAATCGCTCGTCGTTGAGCATGGTGCTGACGTAGCCGGCGCCGGCGCGGTGGGCTGCCGTCAGTATGGGCAGGGTGCGCACGTCGGTCAGGTCGAGGACGATGTCAATCGCGTGTCGTGCAAAGATGGGCGACAGCCCGACGTCCGCTTGCTGGATGTCTACACTATGCTCGATGAAGGTGTAACGCAAGGCGTGATGATCGAGGAAGGGCGAAGCGATGACGCAACGTCGCTTATCCAACAAGACAAGTTCGCCGAATTCGTGGCGATAGGAAGGCAAGAGTTGCAACAGGGCGTGGGCGACGCCACCGGACGCTCCGAGGATCAACAAACCAGGTGGAAGGCGCATCGTTCGATCATGTTCTCCCATCGGGTATTCGGTTTTTACGGAGCCGAGAGCCCTGGGCAGGTGCGATGAGAATGGAAGGCTCGTCGGCCAAAAACCTAGGCGCGCTTGGATCGGGACGGAAGCTGAACGAGGCGAGCGTTATGATTTTACCTGTTTATCGGGTAAGCGCCGCTCACGGGGTGCATCACGGGACAACTATAGGGGGCAGCCCTGCGATGTAGGGGCGGCCCTGCGTGGCCGCCCGCATACGCGCCAAATGCAGGCAGGCACGTAGGCCTAGTGCGTGAACGCACCCTGCTCATGCGTCTGAGCGTTCGTCAGCATGCCGAGCTGCGCTCGTCACCGCATGATGGACAGGTCTATCTGTCGTGCCCGGCCCTGGAATGCGGATTACCTCACGCCCTCGGCATACACGGCGAAACTGGCGACGTTGGGCGTGGCCGTGGTCAGCAGCACGTCAAAGGGCAGATTGGCATTGGGCGCCAGCGGCGCTTCGCTCAGCGTGAAGTAACGATATCCCACCACCCGCCGCTCGGCGTCGTAGATCGTCACCAGCAGGCGCACCTGGCTGGCCGTTTCGGCGGTGGGATTGGCGATCTCGCCGGTCACGCGGAACTGCGAACCATCCGGGCGGCCGGTCACACTTCTAACGGTGAGCGGGACGACCAGCGTGCGCGGATCCACCGCTTCTGCGCGCAGCGGCGTGACGTTGAACTTGGCGAAGCCCTGAGGCGGATCGGTGAATAACACGCGGAACGGCGAGCTCTGGTTCACCGGCACGGCATCGAGCGGGATGTTGGCGACGGCGCTTTGCAGTGCGTTGCCGGCGTCGTCCTGGAGCACCACCAACACTTTCACGTTGCCCATCCCCGTCGGCCCCGGATTAAACACTTCGCCCAGCACATCCAGGCTGCCGGCGGGCGATCGCACGGAGTTCAAGCCGCGGACTTCGTATGGCACGGGCGTCGGTGATGCGATCAGCGAGCCGTCGGAGGGGACCGATTGGGGGGACTGAGGGATGATCAATCGTTGACCGATCTGCAGGCGCGTGGCGTCGAGGTTGCCGTTGGCGGCGATCAGGTCGGCCACGCTCACCCCAAATCGGTTGGCGATGGGGATCAACGTGTCGCCGGCCTGCACGATGTAGATCACCGGTGTGGGTGTGACGATCGGCTGGCTGGGTGGGGGAGGCGTCGCGGCGGTGAGCGTCGGCGTCGGCCGCGGCGTGAGCGTCGGCCGGGGCGTCGGCAGGATCGCCGTGGGGAGCGGCGTAGGGGGCTGATCGTTCACCGCGCCCGAGCAGCCTGCAATGACGATCGAAGCGAACAGGTAGATGGCGCACGTGCCTAACGACCGAGGCGACACGAGGAGATTATACGGTAGCACAGCCCTGGAATGATCCTGGGCTACATATAATGGCTGCGTCATGACCAATCAGCTTTATACGCGCACCGGCGATGATGGCTTCACCAGCCTGCTCGGCGAAGGCCGCGTGGCCAAGTACATGCCTCAGCCGGAAGCTTACGGCACGGTGGATGAGGCCAGTGCTGCCATCGGCATTGCGCGCGCGGCGGCCCAAAGCGATCGCACGCGTCAATTGTTGCTGACCGCACAGCGTGACTTGTATCACCTGATGGCCGAACTGGCGGCCACTCAGCAAACGGCGCCGCAGTTTCGCAAGATAGATGGCCGGCGGGTGGCATGGCTGGAGGAGCAGACCGACGCCGTCACGGCGCTGATCGAGCTTCCCAAAGAGTTCGTCGTGCCCGGCGATTCGTTGCCCGGGGCCTATCTCGACCTGGCGCGCACGGTCGTTCGGCGCGCTGAGCGCCTGGTCGTGCATCTGGTGCACGATGGCCTGGTGGAGAACGTCGAGTTGGTGCGTTACCTGAATCGCCTGTCGTCGTTGTTGTTCGTGCTTGGCCTGTACGAGAATGCGCTGGCCGGCGTGGGCGCTGTGACGCTGGCCAAAGCTTAAAGCTGGGACGACAGGACGATTGCATGGCGCTTTCAAGGGTGCGATGCTGAGTAGCTAACACTTTCGCCAAGCGGGGGCGAGTTGGAATGGGCTGAGGCGCAAGGTCAAGACTGGCAGGGTAG
>JAIMBB010000212.1 GCA_023511655.1 Anaerolineae bacterium | reverse complement strand
GAGATCTACACTTATGCTATCGTCGGCAGCGTCAGATTTTTATATGATACTGCAACGACAGCCAACAACACGACTTCCAGCTTGCAGACGCTCACAATCTCTCCGACGAATTCGCCGACGCCCACCAACACGCCGACCAGCACACCGACCAATACGCCGACGCCCACCAACACGCCGACCAATACGCCGACGCCTACCAACACGCCGACCAGCACGCCGACACCTAATCCGGCGCCGACGATCGGCAGCCTCAGCCCAGATCCGGGCACGGCTCTGATGTCGTACTCACTAACAATTAACGGTTCAGGGTATTACGCGGCCACTACCGTCACGCTCGGCGACATCCCGCTCTTCATCACGTCGCGCACGGCGACGCAGCTCGTGGTCACCGTGCCCTCCTCCGTTGCCGGCACGTATCTGTTGGTGGTCTCGAATCCGGCGCCCGGCGGCGGCTCTGCTTCGCGCAACTACACGATCAACAATCCGGTGCCGTTTATCAGCAACGTCACCCCGTCCAGCGTCACAGCCGGGACGCCGCTGAGCTTCACGATCAACGGCGGGCAATTCGCCGGCAACGCGACGGTGACGCTGAACGGCGTCTCGCTCACCGTCAACTTTGTGAGTAACACCCGGCTCGATGTGACGGGCGCCACGTTTACCACCGCAGGCACGTATCTCCTGGTCGTGGCTAATCCGGGCCCCGGCGGCGGTTCGGCCAGCACGACTTTCACCATCGCGCCTGGCCCGTTGGCTTCGCTCGTCGTTTCACCCGATGCGGTGATCCTGCCGGCGGATGGTACACAAGCGTTCACGGCCCTCGCGCGGGATGCCTACGGCAACGTCATCACCGGCGGTTCCGTGAGCTGGGCGATGGCCAACCCCGGCGCCGGCGCGATCAATGCGACCGGCCCATATACAGCGACCTTTCAGGCGACGACCACGCCCGGCTCATACCCTGGCGCCGTCCGCGCTTTCAGCGGCACCATCCAGGCGTTTGCCAGTATCACCGTCGTGCCTGGCCCATTGGCGCGCATCGAGCTCAATCCCCCGTCTCCTTCTCTGTCGGTTGGCCAGCAGCAGTCGTTCAGTGCCACCGGCTACGATGCCTTCAACAACGTCGTGTCCGGTCTGACCTTCGATTGGCAAGCCAAGCCGGCCGCTGGCACGCTCCTGGCGAGTGGGCCAACCACCGCGACCTTTCGTGCGGGCACGACGCCAGGCACCTACTTCGACGGCGTCACAGCGACGGCCGACGGCATCACCGGCGGGGCCGACATCATCGTGCGCACGGGCAGCGTGGCCTCCGTCGTCGTCGAGCCGCCCTCGGCGACGCTGCGGGTAAACGAATCGCAATTATTCACCGCCAGCGTGCGAGATGCATTCGGCAATCCCATCCCCGGCCTGGGCGTGACCTGGCAGGCGCCGGAGGGCGGGATGCTGACGTCCACCGGAATCCTGACGGCGGTGCTCCAGGCGGGGAACGTGGCGGGCACCTACGACACTGCCATCATCGCATCGAACGGCGCAGTTTCCCAGCGTGTGCGGGTGACGGTGCTACCCGGCGCGCCAGCGGCCATCCAGATGAGGGCCGACCCAACAACGATCCCTTTGGATGGCAGCCGGTTCAGCACCATCGTCATCACCGTCACCGATCGCTTCGGCAACCCAATCGGCACCAACGCGCCGGTCAACCTGACGGTAGATGGATGCCTGGGAACATGCACGCTCGACCCGCCTTCCGGCAATACCGACAGCCGGGGCGTGTTTACGGCGTTGCTGCGCGGCACTTATTCATCGCCCACGCAGACCGCCACGGCAAACATGACCGTGACGGTGAGCACGCCGAGCACGAACGGCACCCTGCAGCGCTCTGTCACCGTCGTCGGGGTGTTTAGCCCATTCAAGCGCTTTGCTCCCCTGGTCTCGAATGGGCTACCGGACAACCACACGGCATGTACGGCGTGGGTGCTGACGCCGCCGGCGAGCGTTTCTCAGCCGCCCAACAATCCGTTCAACATCTACCGCATCACCGCGCGGCGCAGCTCGTACAACCTCTCGTTGGTCAACTTCACGACACAAGGGCAGGTGCTGCTTTACCGCGTGACCAACGACCGGTGCCGCACGAACAACACCATGTCCGTGTCTTTCGTCGGGGCCATCCCGATCACAGGGGCTTCTCTGCAGACTACGCTAACCAACCTGATCTCCGGCAACGACTACCTGATTGCCGTAAACATCACCGGAGCAGCGAGCAACCGGCCTTATACGCTGACGATTCAACCGTGACGCAAGAGGGCCTTCATGCACATGCTTCAGCGCATCGTTTCGCTCGTCTGTTTGACTTTGGCCGGCGTGTTCGGCATCCCGCGCGCCAACATCACACAGGCATCGTCCGACCCGTTGCCGGTCGCCGGCCGGGGATTGCAAGACGGATTTGTTGCCATGCGCGCACTGAAGCCGCTGCGGCCGGCCGGGCTTGTCTCGATTACCATCTTCCCGCCGGTTGTGGACATGGAGCTGGATGCGATCCAGTCGTTCACGGCAATTGGGAGAGACGAATTCGGCAACGAGGTGAGCGGACTGAGCGTGACCTGGGCCGTATCTCCGACTGCTGGAACAATCGTGGAGACCGGCCCAACCACAATGACGTTTCGCTCCGGCACGACGCCGGGGGATTTCCCGAAGGCGATCCGAGCCGCGTCGGGCAGCGTCGTGGGAACCGCTAACGTCGCTCTGCGGCCCGGCCCGCCGGCCAGCGTGGTGATCTCGCCCAGCGCCGTCACGCTCGATATCCACGAGACGCAGGTTTTTACCGCGAGCGTGTTCGACCGGTTCGGCAATCCTCGCCCCGACTTGGGCGTGACGTGGCTGACCCCTGCACCGGTGGCCGGCACGATCGAGTCGAGCACTGCGAACAGCGCCGTGTTCCGGGCGGGGACGAAAGCGGGGATGTTCGCCGCCGGTTTGCAGGCATCCAACCCACCAGGGCTGGGCAGTGCAACAATCACCATCCGGCCGGGACCGCCGGCGCTCGTCCAGGTCGGTGCGACGCCCACTACGCTCAAGACCGATGGCCTTAGCAGCAGCACCATCGCCGCAACCGTGACGGATGAACACGGCAACGCGGTCGGTGAGGGTGTGCCCGTGACGTTCACGATCGAGAGCTGCGCCGGGACATGTGAGTTGGACCCGGTCTTCGGCGTGACGAACGGCCAAAGCGTCGCTTCGACCGTGCTGCGCAGCGCACGCAAGTCGCCGACGCAGACGCTCACATCGAACATCCTGGTGCGCGCCAGCATCAACGCCGGCGCGGCCAGCGGCACGGTGAGTGTGACCGGCGTGTTCACGCCCTATCGCAGCCTGCTGCCCACGACGACGAAGGGCTGGCCGCTCGCCAACCACACCGCGTGCACGGCATTTGTGATTTCGCCGCCGGCAACTGTGTCCCAGCCCGCCAACGCCACCTTCAACATCTATCGCTTCACGGCGGTGACGGCCTCCTACACCGTGGTGCTGAGCAACTACGCGACGACCGGTCAGTTGTTGCTCTATCGCATCATCAATGATGCCTGTGCGATTGACGGCACTATGTCGGTCAGCTTCATCGGTTCGGCGCTCATCGCCGGACAAACTTTCCAGACCACTTTCGCGAATGCGTTCAGTCCGGGCCAGCAATATCTGCTTGCCGTCAACACCACAGGCGCGCTGACGAACGCGTTCTACGCGATCACGATCCGGCCTTGAATGCGATGTGCATTGCGTGGCGCAATTCCGCATTCTGAGCAATAATCCTCGTGCGTGGGGCGAGAAGGACTCCACGCCGCATCAGCGAGGGACAGAGCGAAATGCGAGGGGAGAACATGAACGACGCAAATGGGCGTGGAAGAGGGCAAGGGCTGCTCATCGGGGGTTTGGTCCTCCTCGTGTTGGTCGGAACAGCGGCGTTCACGTTGTTCCTGCTGACGCGCGGCGATGCGCGGCTGCCTTTCGGGGAGAGCGCTAACGTGCGCCCGACGGCATCGCCGCCTGTGCTGCCTCAGGTCTTGCGCAGGTCGAAGAGCAACCGACTGCGCCGGCCAATGACCGGCCGGTGGATGAGCAATCCGGCAATCACGTCGCCTGCATGGCGCGAGTGATCGCGCCGCCAACTACGGTGTCCCAAGCCCCCGAGCGCGAGTTCAACATCTATCGCTTTGTCGCGTCGGCGCCGGCCTACCAGGTCTTGCTCAGCGACTACGCGAGCCGCGGGCAGATCCTGATCTACGAGGTGGCGCAGGATGAATGTCTCGCTCGATCCCAGATGTCGGTGAACTTCCGCGCCTCGGCTGAAATTGGGGCCGATGACCGATTGGAAAGGGTGTTCGATCTCCCGTTCATTGTCGGGAGGTCCTACCTGCTGGCGGTGCACACTGCAGATGGGTTGACCGATCGGCCATATTCGCTCACGGTCAATCCGCTCGATACGACGGCCGGGGCATCCTCGGGCAACCACACGGCCTGCGCGGCGCAGTTGATCGAGCCACCGACCACGGTGTCACAGGCCCCCGAGCGCGAGTTCAACATCTATCGCTTCGTCGCGTCGGCACCAGCCTATCGGGTCTTGCTTAGCGATTATGCGAGCAGCGGACAGGTGTTGATCTACGAGGTGACGACGGACGAGTGCGATGCGCAATCGCGCATGTCGGTGAACTTCCGCGCGTCCGCGGAGATCGGGGCCGACGGTCGGTTCGACGAGGTGCTCGATCTGACCTTCGTTCCAGGGGTGACTTATTTGTTGGCCGTGCACACCACGGATTCGCAGTCGGCGCAGCCGTATGTGTTGGCGTTGGAGCCGGCATTGCCGGAAGAGCCGAGCCCGACGCCCGAAGTCCGCGCGACAGCCACGCGCACGCCGCGGCAGACGGGCACGCCGACGGTGGCTCCTACGGCGACAAATACCCTAACGCCAACCCCCACAGCGACACCTCCTGTGTTGCCCGACACCACGAATGCTTCCTCGGGAGCAGCTGGGCCGGGGGGGAGTCCGCCGACGGCGACGATTCCTCCGTTGCCTATCGCGCCATCGCCGACTTCACCTGTCGCAGCGCCGACGATACGGCCAACACCGACGGCAACGCAGCCCCCGCCGACCACAGCGGTGCCGACGACCCCGGCGACCGTCACACCGCAGCCAACCGCGACGCCACAACCTACCAGCACGCCTCAACTCACCGAGGCGCCGTCGCCCACTGCAACGCCAAGGGCTACAGATACGGCACAGCCGACGAACACGCCGCTGCCATCGCCAACACCCACGCTGCTGCCGCCGACGGCCACGAACACGTCTGTGCCGACGGCGACCCGGACACCGCTGCCGCCTACGGCGACCAACACGCCGCTGCCGCCGACGGCCACGAACACGCCTGTGCCGACGGCGACTAAAACACCGCTGCCGCCGACAGCAACCAACACACCACTGCCGACGGCGACTAAAACACCGCTGCCGCCCACGGCGACGAACACGCCTGTGCCACCGCCGACGGCGACCAACACCGCCGCGGTCGCCAACTCCTACACGCTGCTGACCGACGACGGCACGGCTATGTTCCTGGATTACGGCTTCCCATCGCCCAGCCATTTCTCGGCCAACTTCCGCTTCGCCGAGCACAGCCTGGCCGAACTCCGCCGCGTGGCCGGCCTGGCGCGGGTCGAGGTCGTCCTACCCAGCCACTACCACGACGACCACGTCTGCGGGCTCCAGTACCTCTACGAGCGCCACGGCGCGCAGTTGTGGGTCTTCGAGAACCAGGCCGATATCCTGGAGCATACGGAGGCGTACAAGATCCCCTGCCTCTGGG
>JAIMBB010000211.1 GCA_023511655.1 Anaerolineae bacterium | reverse complement strand
GTCCTCCGACGGCGCCGGTGGCGCCCAGGATGGCGACTGGAATCTTGTTGGCGGACATACGAAATGATGATACCGCAGGCAATCAGCGATAATCCCATTCCCGACACCCGACGGCCACTACAGAATTTGAATCCCGAATATGAAGATCTTGTTAATTGGCGCGAGCGGCCAACTCGGCCGCGATTTGATGACGACACTTGCCCACCACGATGTATTGGGAACGGCGCGCGGCACGTTGGACATACAAGACGTCAAGACGGAGGCGGACTGGCCCTCTCCTATTGCGCTCGACGTGTGCGATGCCATCGAGGTGCGCGCCACTATCACCAGCTTCTCTCCGGCCATCGTGATCAATT
Source organism: Anaerolineae bacterium (assembly GCA_023511655.1). Lineage (GTDB taxonomy): Bacteria > Chloroflexota > Anaerolineae > J036 > Brachytrichaceae > JAAFGM01. Next base: position 5,562 of record JAIMBB010000211.1, on the reverse strand, counting down.
GCGCTGCCTACCACCGCGTGGATGACATCGAAAAGGATGCCTCACAGGCATTGGCGGTGAACGCGCTGGCAGTGCAACGCCTGGCGCTCATTTGCCGTGAGGTAGACGCCGCGCTGGTGCACATCAGCACCGACTATGTCTTCGACGGCGCCAAACGCACGCCATATGTCGAGACCGACCCGCCCAATCCGCTCAGCGCCTACGGCGCGAGCAAGCTGGCCGGCGAGCTCCTCTTGAGGGCAGCCTGGCCAAAGCACTACATCATCCGCACCTGTGGGTTATATGGGCTGGCCGGGGCGAGCGGGAAAGCCGGAGGCAGCGGCAGTGCGGCCAGGAGCAACAGCAACTTCGTGAACACCATGCTGAAGCTGGCCGGCGAAGGGCGCACCATCCGCGTGGTCAATGACCAGACCTGCACGCCGACCTTCACCCAGGACCTCGTCCGGCAGATTGCACGCTTGATCGAGACCGACGCCTACGGCACCTACCACATCACCAACGACGGCGCCTGCACGTGGTACGAATTCGCCTGCGAGATCTTCCATCTGGCCGGTGTGCAGGCCAATGTGCAACCGGTGACGAGCGCGGAGTACAACGCGCCAGCCCGCCGCCCGCCATACTCCGTCCTGGAGAATCGCGGCCTGAAGATGCTGGGCATCGATCAGATGCGCCCCTGGCGCGAGGCGCTGGCGGAATACATCGCACTGAAAATGGCGCGTAGTTGAACAAAGCCTGCTTTCGATTGCCGCCCCTCGCTGCCCCCAGCGCGGTATGGGGAGTGAGCAGTCGGGAGTCGGTCACCAAACGTCGGGCGCGGGCCTACCCATGCTGTTAGACTTACAGGTCAATCGCCTGCGAACCGATGGCAACGACTACATCTAACGCAATCGAGTTTCACAACGTCTCGAAGTTCTTTCGCATGGACCGCGACCGGCCGCGCGCGTTCCAGCAATTATTCATTCAACTCTTCCAGCGCGACCGACAAGACACACGCCGACGCTCAGGAGATGTGTTCTGGGCGCTGCGCGATGTGAGCTTCGCCGTCGCTCGCGGCAGCAGCGTCGGCCTGATCGGCACCAACGGTGCCGGCAAGAGCACCACCCTCAAGCTGATCAGCCGCATCATTCAACCGACAGCCGGGCTGGTGCAGGTCAATGGCCGGGTGACGGCGCTGCTCGAGCTGGGCGCCGGCTTTCACCCGGAACTCAGCGGCCGCGACAACATCTACCTGAATGGCGCGGTGATGGGACTGACCCGCAGAGAGGTGGACTACAAGCTCGACCAGATCGTCGAGTTTGCCGAGCTGGAGGATTTCATTGACGTGCCGGTGAAAGATTATTCCAGCGGCATGTACGCCCGGCTGGGATTCTCGGTCGCCATACACCTCGATCCCGAAATCCTGCTGGTGGACGAGGTGCTTTCGGTGGGCGATCAGGCCTTTCAGCAGAAATGCAACGAGCGCATGACCCGCATGCGCAAGAGCGGCATCACCATCCTGTTCGTGTCGCACAGCCTGGACGCGATCGTGCGCACCTGCTCAAAAGCGATCTGGTTGGACCGTGGCCGGTTGCAAGCGCAGGGCGACACCCAGCAGGTGGCCGACGCCTACTACAAACACGTGCTGGAACAAGGTGCGACGCGCGCTACTACGCCGGCGAACGGCGACAACCGCTTCGGCAGCGGCGAGGCGCGCACAGTACGCGTCGAATTGTTGGACGCCGACCTGCGCCCAATCATCATGGCGCAGACGAACGACTCGCTCGTGATACGCCTGCACTATCGGGCGACGCAACGGATCGAACACCCACTGTTCGGCCTGGCGTTCTACGATGCACAGACCGGCGCGCACCTGGCCGGACCGAACAACGGCATCGCGCAGTACGACATCCCACACATCGAAGGTAGCGGATATGTGGACTACCACATCGAGCGACTGCCGTTCCTGCCCGGCGAATACACGATCAATTCGGCCATCTACGACGCCGACGGCGCACACCTATACGATGCCTGGATCGGTTGCGCGCGCCTGCAAGTGGCTCCGGGCGGCACCCAGGAGCGCTATGGCATCGTCGCGCTGGGGGGCGATTGGTCACACACACCGCTGACGGCCGAATCGGCACTGCACGCACAGCCGGATGGAGTCTCCTATGCTGCCATGAAGTTCGCACCGACGAGCCGCACATGAGTTCATCCTTGGATTCGCCCAGTGTCTTGCGCTTCGATGCCAATTACTATGCGACCGGCTGCGGCATCCCCTACGAACGCAACGCTGCCTGGCTCGCTTTCTTCGCCGCCATCGCCGACCGCATCGTAGACGAGATCGGCCCGCGCACCGTGCTCGACGCCGGCTGCGCGATGGGCTTTTTGGTCGAGGCGCTCCGAGAGCGCGGCGTGTAGGCCTGGGGAATAGATGTCTCCGAGTACGCCATCGGACAGGTGCACCCCAGCGTGCGCGCATTTTGTCGCGTCGGCTCCATCGCCGAACCGTTCGAGCGCCGCTACGATTTGATCGTATGCATCGAGGTGCTGGAGCACATGCCGGCGGCCGAAGGAGAACGCGCCATCGCCAACCTGTGCGCCCACGCCGACGACGTGTTGTTTTCGTCCAGCCCGGATGACTTCACCGAGGCAACCCACGTTAATGTCCAGCCACCAGAGTATTGGGCCGAGCGTTTCGCCCGGCATGGCCTGTTCCACGATCTCGACTTCGATGCGTCGTTCGTGACGCGTTGGGCAATGCGGTTTCGGCGCAGCGACGAACCGGTGCATGGCCTGGTGCGCAGGTATGAGCGGCGGCTGACGCGCATGCAGGAAGAGAATCGCCAGTTGCGGGCCGCGCTGCACGAGATACGCGCATCAACACAAGATGTTACTCAGCTCTGCGCGGAGCGCGACGCGTTGCGCGACCTGGTGCAGCGCTACGAACGCGGCAAGTTCATGCGCTTCATGCGCTGGATCAAGGGTGGGCACTAGCCCGATCATGCCGTTGCGGGCGGTTTTGCAGGCGAGGCATCCGAGCCGTAGCATATGCCGTGGTGCACGCGCTGAAGCACGGGCCCCTCGCGTCGTTCGAAACGGGTGATTGTGTCTGTCATCGTGAGAGACGATCTTGCTGACCGCAGTCCGCAGAACAAGGCTGCCGTCGTTGCCGGCCGGATCGCGCGCGATCTCCATCCGCTGACTGCTGCGGTCGTCGGATGCGATCGGGGAGATGCGGATGTGGTGGCCGAGCTGCGCCGACGCGAGATTCGCGCGTGGGGCATCCTGCCGGATGAGGCGCTCGCCGGCGTAAGGCCGGAGCTGCGCGAGCATTGTTCGGCCGGCACGCTGTTCGAGCCACTACCGCGCCAGTATGACCTGATCGTGTGCCTGGGCGCACTGACAGGACTACCCAAGCTGGATCTGGAGCGAGCCATCGCGAACCTGTGCAGGCATACCGAGGCGTTGCTGCTTTCGCCGGCGCATGCGGACAAACGTCAGGCTACTCCCACGCAACCATGGCCGCCCGCCGAGCACTGGATCGGACTGTTCGCCCAGCATGACTTCTTCCATGAGGTGTACTACGACGCACAGTTCGTCGCTCCAGGTGCGATGCTTTTTCGCAAGTTGCACGGCTCGATCGTCGGCGTGGTCTGGGCCTACGAACGGCGTCAGCGCGAACTGGCCGAACGGATTGCGCAGTTGGAAGCGGGCCGTTTCATGCGCCTCATGCGGAGGCTGCACGAAATGCGGCACCGAGTTGGGCTGACGGCCAGACGGGCACAGACGCAAACGAGCGAACCTGCACCCGCGCTCGCACATCGCGAGGACGCCGACTACGCAGCCTGGATCGCAGCAAACGAACCGAATGCAAGCGAGCTGGAGCGGCAGCGCCAGCATGGCTTTGCCTACAGCCCGCGCATCAGCATCATCACGCCGGTGTTCAACCCGCCGCCGCACGTACTGCGCGAAGCCATCGCATCGGTGCAGGCACAAACCTACTCGAACTGGGAGTGGTGCCTGGCCGACGGCTCGACGGACGACGAAGTGCGCGCGCTGATCGAGGCAGCGGCCCGAGGAGATGGGCGCATTCGCGTCCGTTTCCTGGCTTCGAACTTGGGCATCGCCGGCAACTCAAACGAGGCGCTGCGCATGGCGACCGGCGAATTTGTCCTGCTGTTCGATCACGACGACGCGCTGGCGCCCTTTGCCTTGCACGAGATCGTGAGCCGACTGAACGAGGACCCGCAGCTTGACATCGTGTATTTCGACGAAGACAAGATTTCGCCTGACGGTGCGATGCGCCTGCAGCCTATGTTCAAGCCAACGCGCTGGTCGCCGGAATTCATGCTTTCGGCCAACTATCTGATGCACGCCGCAGTTCGCCGCGCGTTGATCGAACGGGTCGGCGGGTTCGATCCGGCGACCGAAGGCGCACAGGACTGGGATTTGCTGTTGCGGTGCACTGAACAGACGGATCGCATCGGACACGTGGCAAAGGTGCTCTACCATTGGCGCATGCTCCCCAGCTCGGCGGCGACCGGCGTAGCGGCCGGCAAGCCGTGGGCGGTTGACGTTCAGCCGCGCGTGGTGGCCGGCCACTTGAAGCGCATCGGCCTGGCGGACGTCACGGCGAAGTTGTTCGCTCCGGGCCACTTCCAGTTAATCTGGCCGGTGCGCGACGAGAAGGTCTCGGTCATCATCCCGACCCGCGATCACTTCGAACTGCTGCGACGCTGCATCGGATCGTTGCTGATGCACACGGCATATCGAAACTTCGAAGTGCTGGTGGTGGATACCGGCAGCACCGACCGGCGCGTGCTGGATTACTATTCGGAGCTGGCTCGCCAGCCACGCATGCGGATATTGCAATTTGAGGGCGAGTTCAACTACTCAGCGGTCAACAACCTCGGCGCGCGCCACGCCATGGGCGACCACCTGCTCTTCTTGAACAACGACGTGGAAGTTCTGGAGCCGGACTGGTTGGAGGAGATGTTGCGCTGGTCGCAGCGGCGCGAGGTGGGCGCAGTCGGCGCGAAGCTCTTGTATCCTGAAGGCACCATCCAACACGCCGGCGTCGTGCTCGGCCTGGGCCATCTCTTCGCCGGTGCGCCGGAGGACTACAATGCCAGCCTGTTCGGTGGGCCGAACGCCTATCGCAACTTCTCAGCAGTCACCGGCGCATGCCTGATGACGCGGCGCGAGGTGTTCGAGCAAGTGCGGGGGTTTGACGAGGGCTACGCGATCGCGTTCAACGACGTGGACTTGTGTCTGCGGATCGCCAAAGCAGGCTATCGCATCGTCTACACGCCCTTCGCCCGGCTGCGCCATGAGGAAGGGGCGACGCGGGCGAACTACGTGCCGCACGGGGATCATGCCTTGATCGGCCAACGCATGCACGCAATCGTCGCAGCAGGCGATCCGTATTTCAATACGAATCTGTCGCTGAACTCGTACGTGCCGAGGTTGAAGTTGCCCGATGGGGATGTAAGTCCATCGCTCTCAAATTAAGGAAAGAGCGCTGCTCAGTTGAAAACCTGACTGGATGGAGATGTAGTTAGCGATGCGCGTTGTAGATGAAGC
>JAIMBB010000210.1 GCA_023511655.1 Anaerolineae bacterium | reverse complement strand
AGAACGATCACTTGCGGCACCAGGATGTACCACAAAATATCCATAAGCGCTTGGTGAATCGGGAAATCGGGAGGGTACGGCGGAGAGTCCACTACTGTTGAAGACCCTCCACCCAGGCCACAGATCAGGCCCTAGCCCAGATCTAATACCAATTGCCAGGTCAAGACGGGCTGAGCGCCCCACAGGCTCCGAGCGCGTTAGGCGCTACTCTGAGCTTGTCGAAGAAAGCGTTTCTTGAGGGCGAATTTGGTACGCTTCGACAAGCTCAGCATGCCAAATCCTTGATTCCGATAACGCCTATTGCAGGCGAGGAATTACCTGCCGGTCGGCGTGCCCGTCAAGGCGCCGTCGAAGCGCAGGAAGAACAAATCCATCTGCGGTTTGTTCTCGTCGCGCGTTGCGACGATGATCAGGAACGATTCATTCGTCGCGCCCTGTTTGCCGAACATGCAGAACATGCCACCCGCGAGCTGTTGGTCGGTCGCGCCCAGGCAGCCGGGCTGGTCCGAAGCGTTCCAGCCGGCAGCCTTCATACGTTCCTGGGTGTAAAAGGCCTGAACGTCGCTGGGCGTCTTTGCTGAGGTAAAGGCGACGACCTCGAAGTTGTCCACGCGCACGCCTTCGCTCGCGCCCGACGCCTTGATGAGCCCCTGTGCAGCCAGCTTGATCGGCAACGGCAGATCAATGTTCTCCTGCGTCATTCCCTCCATGGCCGGCACATCGGCCCACAACGCGGCGGCCTTGGTCGTGCTTCCGCCGACGAGCGAGCCGACGAAGCCGCAGCCGGTCATCATGATCATCACACACGTCAGAAAAATCGAAGCTAATCTGGTTTTCATTGGTTGAATCCTCCCTAACGCGCCACAACGGGCACATATACCTTGCGTTGTGCCGGGCCGCCGCCCGTTCCCACATACATCGCCACGCCCTTGCCCAGGGTCACCGGGATCGTCAGCGTCTGCGTCGGCTGGCTGCTCGTCGCGGGGGCGACCAGCGTCAGCGTCGCGCTCAGCGCGCTGCCGTCGGGGATGCCGGTTGGGTTCGCCGTCAACGTCAGGCTGGCCGGCGCGGTCCCGCTGCTCGCGCCGAGCGTCAGCCAGGGGGCGTTGGCGCTGGCCGTCCAGTTTAGGTCGCCGCTGCCGGCATTGCCGATGAAGACCGTGCCCGTCTTCGACGCCGTGGCGCCTTTGGCGAACGAAAAGCTGATCTGCGTCGGCGCAGCAGTCATCGTCGGGCCGAGTAGATCGAGGTTATCGTCCACGATCACGGTGATGCTGGTCGTCGCCATCAGCCCTTTGCTGTTGGTCGCCTTGAGCGTGATGGTGTGGGTGCCCACTTTCAGCGTCTGGCTCGAGATCAACTCCCCTGTGCCCAGCGGGCCGTCCAGGTTTGACGACCACACCAGGTTCGCGCCGGTCACGCCGCCGTCCTGCCAGTCCATTGCTGCGCCGCTGAAGTTGATCAGTTGGCCGTAGTGGATGCGCAGGTTGTTCTGTGGGACGAAGATCATTGGCATGGGCAGCTTGTTGGCCATGGTGAACGGCGCGCTGTCGGCCCGGCCGGTGTTCGCGCCATCGCTGGCGATCACGCGCAGGATACCCGTGCCCCCGCCGAGCGTGACCGTATCAATCGTCGTGTTGGCACCGCTCACGCTGGTCTTCACCGTCTGGTAGCTGGCGCCGTTGTTGCCGCTGTAAAGGATGTCGAAGGTCAACGGGTCACCGTCGGCGTCGCTGGCGCTCCAGCTCAGCGTGACCGTGCCGGTGACCGGGTTCGGCGCGCCCTGCAGGGCGACATTGCTCACGACCGGCGCGTTCGGGCTGACGTTCGCTGTGGTGAGCACTTGGCCGTCGTTCAGGCGCACGATGCGCACCTGGCGCGTCCCTGCGACGAAGTTGACGACCTGATCGAAGCTGAGCAGGCTGGGGATTTCGTCGCTGGCTTCCGGCGTGAAGGCGTAGCTGGCCAGTTGAGCGTTGCCCGCGTCGAACAGGCGGATGGCATATGGGCCGGGCACCAGCGGTGGAACGATAGCACTGCTCACACGGCGCAGGCGCTGGATGGTCGCCGTGTTGCTATCGGCGATGATCATGCCCTGGATGTCGAGAAAGTCGCCGCTCACCTGGGCGGTGAAAGCCTCAGCGTCCGGTGCGTCCGCCATCGCGTTGAGCGATGGGTTTGCCTTCATGTAATCGTATATGCCCTTGTAGGTGTAGTCGCTGATCCACTGATTGACGCAATAGCTCATCACGTCGCGCCAGACCGTGCCCTGATACACCGCGCGCGGGATGCCCAGGCTGGGATCGCCTGTGTCAAACCCCTCAGTGTCGTCGGTCTGGCCGATGCGCGCCAACTGCCACGGGTAGCTCGTGTCACCGCCGTTGGTCGTGTTGCCGTCGTACAAGCCGCAGCCGTTGTTGGTGGCTACCTCGTTGGTCACCTTGTAATCGGGATGGCCGCGCCCTAGCGTGTGGCCGATCTCGTGCGCAGCATACCAGTCGGCATAGCTGCCGTCGTTGTCCCAGCCCCACGTGCCACTGCCGACCGGGCCGGTCGAGACGTTAGGCTGGCAACAGGCCTGGCCGCGCGGGAAGAAGCCGGCCGCGTCGGTGATCATGCCGTAGAAGAAGCGGTTCTGGGGCAGGCCGTTGTCTTTGCGCATAGCCCCCATCTGGTTGTTGGTGTAGCGGCTGGCGCACAGGCTGCGATTGTCCTCCTTCACTGTGCCGTTGGGGTTCTTGATCAACAGGTCCTGGCAGGACTGATTGGTCTGATCCACCAGCGAGCCGAGCGTGTTGTCGCCGACGAACCACAGATTGGGGTGCAGGCCGGGCTGATTGCCGGTCGCGCCGTCGAAGATGATCTTGCTGGCCAACGGATAGGCGCGAATTAACCACGAGTAGGTCTGGATGATGTCCTGGAGGAAGCGCGGATACCACAGTTGGTTGTTGAGCACATAGCCCCAGGCCACGAACTGCACCTTGAGCGCGGCCGATGTGTTGAAGGTGAGCGGTCCGAGCGACCAATTGTTGTCGCCGTAATTCGATTCGGGCGGTGCGTGGTATGGGTTCAGCCGGGCGCGCAGCCGCAGCCCGCTGGAGAGCCAGCTCCACGGTAACTCGAACAGAAAGCTGTCGTTCAGGTTCGTGCGCACCGGGCTGGGCCGCACGGTGAGGTTGGTGCCCACGCTGTTGACCGGCAGCACCGTCTCGATCACGTTGTTGCTCGAATCCAGCCGCTCCAGCCGCGCCGTCACGCCCGGCACCGCCGGGCCGTCGGACTGGACGAAGACGCGCACGAACGTCCGCCGTCCCGCGATCAAGATCACCGAGTTGTCCGGCCGTTGAATGCCCTGCGTGATCATCATGCCGGTGATCTTCATGTTGGTGAGCGGCAACGCACTGGCGTTCTTCGGCAGGCGCTTGATCTTTCCGCCCTCTAACCAGAACACGTAGTCGCTGGCGGCGCCGATGCTTTGGATCGGCCCGCCGATGCCCGACGCGGTGCTGCTGTAGAGCGTGCCGGGGTTGCTGCCGTTGCGCGCTGCGCGCGTCACGTAGTGGGTATACGTGCCGCCGATGCATGGCTGCGGCGAGCACGGCACGAAGTACTCCTCCAGCATCAGCATGTAGTCCTTGTCGGTGACGATGCCGAAAACTTTGTTCGCGCCGCTGGCGGTATAGACCGGTGGGTTGAGGGTGTTGCTGTAGTTGTTGTAGGTGCGCACCTGCGCGTTCTGCGCGACGAACACCAGGTCGGTGAAGATGGGAAACCCACCGGCGAAGACCATCCGGCCACCTTCGGCGTAGTAACCCGTCACGCCCGTGGCGATGGTGGTCAGCGACGAGGTAGCCGGCTCGTAGCGCAACAGGTTATTGCCCTCCAGCCAGTACACGTAGTAGCGTTCGCCGTTGGCGATGCTATACGAATAGCTGGATGCGATGCGCGCCGCGTAGATGTTGTTGCGCGTCTGCAGCAAGGTTGCGGCGCCCGTCGCCTTGTTGATGCGCCAGATCTGCGAGGTATAGGGGCCGCTGCCCAGTACCCTGAGCGCCACGACATAGTTCCCATCAATAGCCAGTTCGGTGTAGCCGCCAACTTGATTTGTCACGAGCTGGGTTGAATCGCCGGGATTGGCCTCGACCGAGAGCCTGACCAGCCCGCTGTTGTTCGTCCAGTACACGTGGTTGCTATCGGCCACGATGTTGGACAAGATCTCGTATTGCGCGCACGTCTCGTCCACCGTGAACAACTTGCGGACTTCGCTGCCTTGCACGGCGATGCGATTCACTGTCTCGGCGTCGGGGATGTGCGGTGCATCGGGCGCAGCCGGCGCGTCGGGGGTGTTCACCGATGGCTGCTCCGCCGTTGATAGCGGGAGCGTGGCTTCGCCTGACCTATCCGGCGGAGGTGTCTCCGCCATAGCCAGGGTAGGCGGGCAGGGGTCGTGGCTGGTGTTCCAGAACAACTTGGGCGATGCGATCGAGAAAGAGACCGCGCCGCTGCTCACCATGACATAGGGCGTGTCGAGCGGGGCGTCCGATATGGCCATGGCCCGTTTCATCGGCTTGCCGGGGGAGCCCAATCCGGCGCTGACGATCACTGCTGCTCCTGCTACTGCTAACCATCTGTGTGTATGTGCTTTCATGTTGACTCGCTCCTGATGCACGAAACAGGCGAACCTGGCGTTGATCGCCGCCGGCAGCACCGGGTGACGGCCATGCCAGCTCCGACCGCTTCGTCTGCGCATTGAATCGGTGAGCGAGAGGTTAGCGGCGGCCCCACGCCGGCAACTTTCACATTTGGCCGGTTTGCTTTCACCGAACCGCCCGGGCGCACTCGTCGTTGGGTATTCCGCACGCGCCTGAGCGGCTGCGACATGCGCTCCACAAGCGCAGGCCATCTATCGCATCGCGACCGGCACCCAGGTGACGTGGTCGGCCATGCCGGTCGGCCCGCTCCGATCGGGCGGATCCACAATGGCTTCGTCGAGCGTGCCGTCGAAGCCAGGGCCAAGCGGCGATCCACCGATGTAAATGGTCGCCCCATCCGTCCGCAGCAAAACCAGTGGGCGCGGGAAGAAGGTGCTGAGCGTGTTCCAGTCACGCGTGTGCTGCACCTGATATCCGTTGGGCAGCGGTTGGTGTTTGGCCGTCCATGTCTCGGTGCTCGGGCCGGCCAGGAAGCGAACGTTGACATCAAGGTTATCGGTGCCGTTGAAGTACGACTTGATCGTATAAACGTCGTTCCCGGCTATTGCCGGCACGAACAGCCCGGCCGGTAGGGCGTTGACGGCGTAGGGTCGGTAATAGGCGATCGGGTTGCTATAAGGGTGAGGCGTCGTCGGCGGGATGATGCGACCAACGCCGATGATCTCGAAGGGCGGATACGGCTCCTCGGCGGCGATGATCAACGGCGGATTCAGCGCTTCCAGGGCGGCCTTCACATTCACTGCACAGCGCACGTCGCCGCCGTTGAACTGCGCCTGTCCGCCGCCGAACGTCACCTGGCCGAATACTTCGCACGTCTCGATGCTCACGTAGTCCGTCGGGGTGAACGGTGCGCGCCACGCAATCAGGCAGCCGACCGGATATTGCGCTCCGTTATTCCGGGTGCGAATGACGTCGAAGTTCATCACGAACGCCCAGGCCGGCACCAGCAGCGGCGATAGTCTCGTCTGCGTGATGCATTCCGGCGGAGGTGCTGTGGCGCTGGACGGGCTTGCAGCTGACCCGGCAGCGGTCGTCCCACTCGCGCCGGCCATCACCACCAGCGCCGCCAGCGCGCCGGCAGCGCATCTGTGAAGCATCATAAGGGCATCCTTCCGAGGAAAAGTGCGTTTGGCGAGGATAGTAGCGCAAAGTTGTTAAAACGCCTGAGTAGCTAACACTTTCGCCAAGCGGGGGCGAGTTGGAATGGGCTGAGGCGCAAGGTCAAGACTGGCAGGGT
>JAIMBB010000209.1 GCA_023511655.1 Anaerolineae bacterium | reverse complement strand
AACTGCCTACCCTATCGGAGCATAGCTCAGCGCCTAACGCGCTCAAAGCGCGTTAGGCGCTAAAACGGACTCTGTTCCATGCGCGAATCAAGTTCCCGCCGAGACAGGCAGAGAAGATCAGCCAGCTACTGGCTAAAACGGACTCTGTTCCATGCGCGAATCAAGTTGGCATTTCACTCACTATTCAGAGGGTAGGCAGTTACCGTTTGTGACTAAAATCTGGATATGACGCAAACACCGGAGGCCATACGCCCATTGCGCATCCTGATCGCCAAGCCAGGGCTGGACGGGCATGATCGCGGCGCCAAGGTGATCGCCCGCGCGCTACGCGATGCCGGCATGGAGGTGATCTACACCGGTCTGCGCCAGACGCCCGAGATGATCGCCGCAGCAGCTCTGCAGGAAGACGTGGACGCCGTCGGCCTGAGCATCTTGAGCGGCGCGCACAACACCCTGCTGCCGCGCGTGGTGGCGTTGCTGCGCCAGAACGGCCTGGGCGATGTGCCCGTCTTCGCCGGCGGAATCATCCCCGACGAGGACATCCCGGGCTTGAAGGCAGCCGGCATCGCCGCCGTCTTCGGCCCCGGCACCCCGCTGGCCGAGATCGTCCAGTTCATCCGAGACCATACGCCCCCTCGGCATAGCTGACGAGCGACGACCGATGCGGATGATCGGCGACCAGCCACACAGACCGATGCCCTACTCACCTCCCCCGGCGACCCCAATACCCACGCTCACCAAGCGTGATCTGGCGCGCCTGATCACCGGCATCGAGAACGGCGACGCCAACGCGCTGCGCACGTTGCACGCGTGGTATGGGCGGAGTGGACGCGCCCGCATCGTCGGGGTCACCGGCGCGCCGGGCAGCGGCAAAAGCACGCTGGTCACCGCGTTGACCAAGCTGGCGCGCAGCCGAGGCCGAACCGTGGCCATCGTCTCGGTGGACCCCAGCAGCCCGTTCAGCGGTGGTGCGATCCTGGGCGATCGCATCCGCATGCGCGAGTTGTTCGAAGACGAAGGCGTGTTCATCCGCAGCATGGCCAACCGCGGCGCGCCGGGCGGCATCGCCCGCGCGACGGCCGACGTGGTCGCCGTGCTGGATGCGGCGGGCTATGAACTAATCTTTGTCGAAACGGTGGGGGCCGGCCAGGCCGAGGTGGAGGTGGCGCGCGTGGCCGAGACGGTGGTGGTCGTCGAAGCGCCGGGCCTGGGCGACGACATCCAGGCCATCAAGGCCGGCATTCTGGAGATCGCCGACATCCTGGTGGTGAACAAGGCCGACCGCGAAGGCGCCGAGCGCACCGCCAGCGCGCTGCAGGCCGCGCTCGACCTGGGCGCCCCATCCGCCGGCGCGACCGGTGGCCATCACGGACCGGGTTCTCTGCGCCGGGCCGCAGCAAACGCCGATGGAGGCGGATGGCGCGTCCCCGTCTTGAAGACCATTGCGACCGAGGGCAGCGGCGTCGAAGCCGTGCTCGACGCCATCGAGCGCCACGGGCAGCATCTGGAACAGGGCGCCGGCGCGCAGCGCCGAGCACGGCGCATAGAACACGAAGTGACGACCCGGCTGCGCGATCTGCTGTTGCAACAGGCGCTGCAACAGATCGCGCCGGCGCGCTACCACGCCCTGGTCGAGGCGTGCATCGCCCGCGAGCTGCACCCCGACGACGCGGCCCGCGCCCTGCTGGATGACCTGTCGCGCGGGCAAGACCAGGCACCGATCCGTTGAACGCCGGCGCCTCGCAGCCCACCCGCTGAGATCATCGCGACCATGCTCACCCTGTATCTCGTCCGACACGGGCAAACCGCGTTCAACGCCGAAGGCCGCGTTCAGGGCTGGTTGGACGTGCCGCTGGACGACACCGGTCTGCTGCAGGCCCAGCGCGTGGCACAGCGCTTCAGCGCAAAGCCCATCCAGGCGATCTACTCCAGCCCACTCCGGCGCGCGGCAGACACGGCCCGGGCCATTGGGCAGGCATGCGGCCGCGAGGTGATCTTCGATGAGCGCCTGCGTGAATACCACATGGGCGATTGGACCGGGCTGACCGGTGAGGAGATCGCCGCAATTACGCCGGGCTTTCGCATGGATGATCCCGACCTCGCCATTCCGAACGGTGAGAGCGCGCAAGACATGCACCGACGGGTAGCATCGCTGCTGCAGGACTGGATCATGCGCCACATGGGCGAAACGATCGTCGCCGTCTCGCACGGCGGCACGCTGGGTGCGCTCATCGGAACGATGCTGGGGCTGCCCGTGATGCGGCGCCACCCCTTTGCATTCGGCAATGCTGCGGTGACCAAAGCCAGCTACGAGAACGGCCGCTGGCGGCTGCGCAGCCTGAACGACCGCTGCCACTTGCGCGAGGGTTGAAGCTGCAAGTTTGAGTGGAGCGCTGGCCCACAGTTCATCGCTTACCGGCCGGCGGATTCGGCTTCGACGGGGTCAATGCCACTGTGAGACCAATGCGGGAGAATGGCGCCGATCGCACCTGCCAGGTGGTCGAACGCCTCTTGCACCCGGCGGAGCGGGGGCTTCTCGGCATAGTGCTCGGCATAGTCGGCCACCGCCTCTTCCGCAGGCACATCGCAACCGCACTTCTCTTTCAGGTAGTGTTTGTGGTCAATGATCCACAGATACAGGTCCGCCTCCGTGCGGCCAGGGAAGTCTTCCAGGATGCCCTCTTTGCGAATAGCCTCGACGATGGGCAGGTAGACGTTATCGTACCAATCCGTCACCGCCTCGTCCTCGCTCACTTCGCGTTTGAGTTCCAGGCCCATGAAGTAGCGATGCACGGCGATGTGTTCGAGCAGGCGAGCGTATCCACCGCCGATGGAGAAGCGGATGTTCTGCTCTGGCCGCAGCACGTTCAGGCGGGTGCGTTCGAGGAACTCGGCATATTCGCCCAGCAACACCAGCGATTCGGCGTCAATGTCTTCGGCGGTGACCGGCACAGGGGTGACGGCTTCTTGAACGTCGGCGTCAATGTACTTCACGCCGTGTTCGCGCGCCACCGAGACGCGATGATTGCCGTCCAGCACGAAATAGGCATCCCCAACTTTGTATAGCGAGACCGGCGGCAGGCTGATGTCGTCGTAGAAGGCGCGATTGATCTTGCGCCAGCGGCCGCTGCTGCCGTCGTTGGTGGGCAAGAAGGCGTTATCGAAGTCGCGATAGCGGCCGACGCTGCCTTTGATCTTGTCCACCGGCACCGTTTGGATGCCGCGTCGGATGAAGCCGCGCAGTTTGAGCTTGTCGCGCACCTCGTCCCAGGCCATCAGATCTGTGTTGCGGCCGGAGAGGAGCGACCAGGCGCGGCGCAGGAAGCTTTTCGAGCGCGCACGCCGAAAGTCCAGATTATCCTGAACCGAGAATATCTCCGACATCCTGGAAGACTATATCATCCGCCGGCGCATCTTGCATCGCCTCCCTGCGGTTGACAAGTTGCCATTTGAGTTGACAACCCCACGCCGTCAAGGGTTGACTTCATAGAGCAGCACCAGGGGTTGGCCCGTTGGTGTCTCGATCCAACGCTCGTGCCCATTCGGATAGCTCTGTTTGATGAACGCGAGCTCGGCCGATCGTTCGGGTGTGAACGCGAAAGCCGTGGTCGTGCGACCGAGCGGCCAGTCGGGCGGCGCCGTTAACGGTTCCAGCACGTCGGTCCCCGCGACGTGTGGGGCAACGAATGCCATGGTCGCGAACCCCTGGTAGCTCATGCGCGGCGCGCCGAAGAAATACAGTTGTGCACCGGCCGGATAGGTCACCATCCGGCGGGCCACTGCGGTGGCGACCTGGGTGTTGGGATCGCCTCGGCTGGCCAGCGGGGCATATTCGCGGAAGTAGAAGTTGAGGTCGGCCACACAGCCGGCGACGAGCGCGCATGCGGCGAGCAGATAGCCGTATCGGCTGGAGAAACGCAGAAAAACGGCCAATAGCCGACCAAGCAGAGCAAAACCCAGGCCGACGCAAGCTGCCGCCGCCACCGCGCCGGCCACATAGCGTTGCCCGGCCGGCGTGCTCTCACTGATCGCCGCGACGCCGACTGTGGTCAACAGTACGAGCAGCAAATAGCGCGCGTTCGCATTCCTCAGATCGGCGATCAACCATCCCAGGCCGAACATGGCGAATGCGGCCGGCACGAGCAAGAGCACCGGCTTGCCCGCCTCTGCATACCACGACCGCAGCGGCAACCATACGAAACCCAGCGCTGCGTCCCTGACGTTGCCGATGAACACCTCGGGAACCGAGCGACCGGTGGTGCGCGCCATGTATTGGAACCAGTTGCTGCCGCGCTCAGGCCAGTCGGGCCTGAGCAAGCTCACCCGCACAGCGGGGGCTTGAAACTGGTCGGGGTGCCCATTGAAATACAGACCCAGCGGCAAAAACACCACCAGGGAGACAAAAGCCATCGCGGCGACGTTCGTCAACTGGCGGATGAGTCGGTCACGTTCGAAGACGAGCATGCCCAACAGCCAGCCGGCGATGATGACGGGCAACGCACGACTGCCGGTGTAGAAATACTGGCTGATGCCGGTGAGCAGGCCCACGCCGATATATGCCCAACGACTGTTCGTCCGCCAGCCGCGCCACAACAGTCCGCCGGCGCAGACGACGAACAGGCCGTCCCAGATGTTGTTCAGGCCAATCCGGCTCCAGTGGATAGCATAGTGAGAACAGGCCAACATCAACCCGGCAGCCCAGCCGACCTTCCACCCGAACGCCGACCGCATCCAGCCATACAACCCGATCACGGTCAGCGCTCCGGCGAAGGCAGAAGGAAGGCGCAATGCGCCGTAGCTCGGGCCGAGCAACCCGATCGGCACGGCCGGGATGGCGAAGAACAGGGCGGGGAAGGAATACCAACCCACGCCGAACATGTTGGTCAGCTCGCCGCGCAGGATGCGAACGGCAGATAGACCCGCGCTGCCTTCGTCGCCGTGGAGGGCGAGCGGCAGTGTATCATTCTGCAAGGCGCGCAACGCAAAGGCGAGCGCGAACAACCCCGCGACGCCCGACCATTCGATCAGGCGAGATCTGTTGAGTTGCAGCGGCCGATGCAACATTTCGGCCGCGCGCATCGGGAGCGGCGCGCAGGCCACCAGGGCGAGCGCGATGGACGCCGCCCACATCAGCAGCGCTGCGGCCGGATGGTTCGCCTGTTCGCCTGGGCCCGCGAGTTCATAGGCCAGGGCCCCCAGTCCGACGGCCGCCGCGCCGAGGGCTCCCACGCCGTGTTCACCATCGGGTTCGTGCCCAACAGCGAGGGGCTCGGCTGCGAGGCGGCGGGCGTGCACGTCGACGAGCGCGGCTTCGTGCCCGGGAACCGCCACTGCCAGACGAACGTCCCGCACATCTACTCGGCGGGCGACCTGTCCGGGCGGCTCCCGCTGTCGTCGGTCGCGGCGATGCAGGGCCGAAAGATCGCCGAGCACGTGATGGGGCTCACCGCGCGCGAGCACCGGCACCTCGACTACGACAAGGCCGCCTCCGCGATCTTCACCGATCCCGAGATCGCCGACGTCGGCGTGGCCGAGGCGGAGGCCTTCGCGGCCGGGCGGAAGCTGCGCGTCACGAAGGTCCCGTTCTCGGCGAACCCCAAGGCGTTGATCAACGGCGACACCCGCGGCTTCGTGAAGATCCTCTCCGACCCGGCGACCGGTGTGGTGCTCGGCGGCTCGATCGTCGGGCGCAACGCGGCCGAGCTCATCTCGGTGATCGCGGTGGCGGTCACCAACAACCTCAAGGTCACCGACATCGTGGACTCGCTGCTCGTGCACCCCGCGCTCGCCGAGTCGCTGGCCGAAGCCGCCTACTGACCGCGCGGCCGGGTCCGACGTCGTGCGCGCGCTCGTCACCGGTGCGGCCGGGTTCATCGGGAGCCACCTCGCCGAGGCACTGCTCGCGCGCGGTGACGAGGTGGTCGGGATCGACTGCTTCACCCCGTACTACGACCGTGCGACGAAGGAGGCGAACCTCGCGGC
>JAIMBB010000208.1 GCA_023511655.1 Anaerolineae bacterium | reverse complement strand
TCAGAACCATAAACTGAAACCTTCCTGATGAAGGAATGGGGACATCCGTCAACTTTCCCTATTGCGAATGTTAACTAATGTCTATGGCACAGCTCGCACTCAATCCGCTGGGCCTGCGGCTTAGCGGCATCTCACGCCTTCCTCAGAAAGGCGTGCTAAAGATATGCCCATCGTAAGAGCTAGGGCGATCGCTGCCCGAAGGGGCGAGATCGAAGGTGGGCCGGTCTGAGCTTATGAGCGAACGAAGCGCGAACGAACAAATCGAATTTCCTGCCGCGCGGCGGTTTCGCTTGAGAGATGTCCCCCGGCGCTTGCGCACGCCCCTCTTATTCGCCTCCGGCGTGCTGGCTGCGCTGATCGCGATTACGCTCTACAACGCACTTATGCCTCGCCCGTCCCCACTGACGCCCCAGGAGGTGAATGCCGCGATTGCGCAGGCCATGGCATCGGCTACGCCGCGTCCGGCGCTCTCGGTCGGCGCCTACCAGGCTGTCGCGCCTGCGCTGGTGCTCATTCAAGCGCAGAAGCCCGCCAGACAGACGAACGCCGGTTCCGATGAGCGGAATGCAAGCGGGCTGGGCAGTGGCGTAGTAGTCAACGACCAGGGCCTCATCCTCACCAGCCTACATGTGATCGAGGATGCGCAGGAGATCCAGGTGACGTTTGCCGATGGCACGCAAGCCTATGCGTGGGTCATGTCCGAGCAGCCGGAGAACGACATCGCCGTGCTGCAACCCAGCCAGTTGCCCAAGCTGCTTGTTCCGGCCACGCTCGGCAATCCAAACGCGTTGCGCGTCGGCGATGAGGCGTATGTGATCGGCAACCCGCTCGGCTTATACGGCTCGCTGAGCGCCGGCGTGATCTCTGGACTGAAGCGCTCGTTTACACCACCCGGCCGTGGTCAGAAGTTGGAGAACCTGATCCAGTTCGATGCGGCGGTGAACCCTGGCAGTTCGGGCGGCCCGCTGCTCAATCGCTACGGTCAAGTGGTCGGCATCGTCACCGCGCTCGCCAACCCAAGCGGTCAGGATGCCTTCAGCGGCATCGGCTTCGCCGTGCCGATAGATGTGGCCGGCGGCGCTGCGGGGATGCCATCGTACTGAGCCGGAACGGGTACGACGAGGAACACCGGGCGCGCGGCAAACGCCGTGCGCCGAGAAACTGTTAAGGAGAAAGACGACGATGGATTCGAACAAGATGGTCGAACCCAGGACGACGATCGAGCGTTTGCTCTACGAGGTTAAGAAAGTGATCGTCGGTCAGGATCATTTGCTGGAGCGGTTGGCCGTCGCGCTGCTGGCGCGCGGGCACATCCTCGTCGAGGGCGTGCCGGGGTTGGCCAAGACGATGACCATCAAGACGCTGGCCGACACGATCGGCGGCACGTTCAAGCGCATCCAGTTCACGCCCGACCTCGTCCCGGCCGACCTAGTGGGTACCCGCATCTACAATCAGAAGACCGGCGAGTTCAACGTCGCACTCGGCCCGGTCTTCACCAACCTGCTCCTGGCCGACGAGATCAACCGCGCTCCGGCCAAGGTGCAGAGCGCCCTGCTCGAAGTGATGCAGGAGCGCCAGGTGACCATCGGCGGCGAGACCTACAAAGTGCCCAACCCCTTCCTGGTCATGGCCACGCAGAACCCGATCGAGTCGGAGGGCACTTACGATCTGCCGGAAGCGCAGGTAGACCGCTTCATGCTCAAGGTGCTGGTCGGCTATCCCACGCCGACCGAGGAGTTCGTCATCGTCGAACGCATGACCGGCTACCTCGACGCCGTGCAGAAAGTGCTCACCACCGATCAGTTGCTCGACCTGCAAAAGCGCGCCTATCAGGTGTATGTGGATCCGGCGCTCATCGAATATGCCATCCGGGTGGTGAACGCGACGCGGCAACCCAAGGATGTCGGTTTGAAGGAGCTGGAGCGCTATATCATGTTCGGTGCCAGCCCGCGTGCTTCGATCAACCTAATCCTCACTGCCAAGGCGCTGGCTTTCGTGCGCGGGCGCACCTACGCGCTACCGGATGACGTCGTGGATATGGCGCTCGACGTGTTGCGCCACCGCGTCGTTTTGTCCTATGAAGCCCTCTCTGAAAACATCACCAGCGACGAGCTGATCAAGAAGATCCTCGATCGCATCCCGATTCCCGTGGTGCCTTTGCATGAGCACGCCAACGTCCGGGTCACTGCCTGACGGCACACCTGAGCGCATCCTGCACCGCCTGGACTGGCATGTCGTGCGCCGGCTGGATGGCCTGCTGCAGGGCGACTATCGCAGCCTGCTGCGCGGCTACGGCGTAGACTTCGCCGATCTGCGCGAGTATCAGCCTGGTGACGATATCCGCTACATTGACTGGAACGTCACCGCACGAATGGACGCGCCCTACGTTCGCGAGTATCTCGAGGACCGCGACATCGCGGCATGGTTCCTGCTCGACCTCAGTCCCTCGGTAGATTTCGGCACCGTCCAGATGCAGCGTCAGAAGCGCTCGGTGTTGATTGATTTCGTGGCTACGCTGGCGCGCCTGCTCAATCGGCTCGGCAACCGCATCGGCGTCGTCCTCTACGATGGTCGCCACCAACGCACCATCCCGATGGGCAGCGGTCGCATCCACGTGCTGCGCATCATCAACGATTTGCTCAAGCACCCGCATCTGACGAAAGCGCCTTTCACCGATCTCACACCGTTGTTCGAAACGGCCCTGGCCACCTTCAAGCGCCGGTCGCTCATCCTCGTCGTCTCCGACTTCATCAGTGCTCCCGGCTGGGAGCGCCCGCTGCATCTGCTCAACCGGCGCCACGAGGTGCTGGCGATCCGCTTGTGGGACCCGCGCGAGGTAACACTGCCCGACCTCGGACTGGTGGTGATGGAGGACGCCGAGACGGGCGAGCAGATCTACGTAGACACGCGCGACAAACGATTCCGTCGTCGCTTCGAGGAGGCGGCGCGTCGTCGCGAGGCGGCGCTGAGTGAGGCTTTCAGGCGCGCCGGCGTGGATGCGCTGTCGCTCTCGACCGACGAAGATCTGGTGAGCGCCCTGGTGCGCTTCGCGACGCGCCGACAGTATCGCCGGAGGTGATGCCGATGTCGTTCATCTGGCCTGCGATGTTGCTCTCCCTGCTGGCGCTGCCGCTCGTGGCATGGCTGTATGTGCGCGCGCAGGCGCGGCGCCGACAACTGGCTGCGTGCTATGGCAGCCTGGGCTTCGTGCAACCGGCTGGCGGAGGGTCGCTCGGTTGGCAGCGCCACATTCCGGCCGCCCTGTTCATGATCGCCCTCGCCATTTTGGGGATCGCCCTCGCCCGACCGCAAGCCGTGCTCAGCCTCCCGCGCGCTCAGGGCACGGTCATCCTCGCCTTCGACGTGTCGGGCAGCATGGCCGCCGACGACATCCAACCGACGCGCATGGAAGCGGCCAAAGCCGCTGCACGCGAGTTTGTGCAACGCCAGCCGCCCACCGTGCGCATCGGCCTGGTTGCCTTCAGCGATAGTGGCCTGGCTGTGCAGCCCCCGACTGACGATCAGCAAGCCATCGTGGCTGCCATCAATCGGCTGACGCCGGCGCGCGGCACCTCGCTGGCCAACGGCATCTTCGCGGCGTTGACCATGATTGACGACCTGGATAAAAGCGAGGTAACCAACTACTACAGCAACCGCGAGCCGCAACCGACGCCTACACCGACCCCCATGCCGCCAGGAGTCTATCAACCTGCTGTCGTCGTGCTGCTCACCGACGGTGAGAACACCGTCTCCCCCGATCCGATCGCCGCGACCGAAGCAGCCGTTTATCGCGGCGTTCGCGTTCACACGGTCGGCGTCGGCAGCCCGCAGGGAACGCCGCTCAAGATCGAGGGCTTCACGGTATACACCCGGCTCGACGAAGCGACATTGCAGTACATCTCGCAGCGCACCGGCGGGACGTATTACAACGCCCGAACCGAAGATGACCTGCGCGCGATCTACGACAGCATCGGCCTGCAACTGGTGGTCAAGCCAGAGGAGACCGAAATCACCTCCATCTTCGCCGGGCTGGGGGCGATCGTTTTGTTGATTGGCGGCGGACTGTCGCTCGCGTGGTTCAACCGCTTGCCGTGATGGATCGAACTTGAAACATGGGAGGTAAGCAGTGAACTTGCTTTGGCCGGGATTCCTGATTTTGTTGGGGGCGATTCCCCTGCTCATCGCGGCCTACGTCTGGCTCCGGCGGCGGCGACGGCGCTTTACGGTGCGTTTCTCCAGCCTGTCGTTGATCCGCCAGGCGCAGCCCGGCGCGTCGCGCTGGCGCCGCCATCTGCCGCCGGCCTTGTTCCTGCTGGCGTTGACGAGCCTGGTGTTCGCCTTGGCTCGGCCGGTGGCCGTCTTCGCCGTGCCCACCAACAAGACCACCATCATCATGGCGATGGACGTGTCGCGCAGCATGTGCTCGACCGACATCAAACCTAATCGGCTGGTAGCGGCACAGAATGCCGCCCTGGCGTTCATCGAAAGCCAGAAGCCAGGCACGCAGATCGGCATCGTGGCATTCGCCGACTTCGCTGAGCTGATTCAGCCGCCCACTACCGACCGCGACGCGTTGCGCGAAGCCATCCTGAGCCTGACCACCGGACGCCGCACGGCCATCGGCAGCGCCATTCTCAAGTCGCTCGACGTGATCGCCGAGATAGACCCCGACGTCGCGCCGATTGCGGATGATGGATCGGTGGCAGTGGCTCCGGTCGCGCCCGGCGAGTTCGCGCCTCACATCATCATCCTGCTCACCGATGGCGCGAGCAACACCGGCCCATTGCCCGAGGAGGCTGCGCAGCAAGCCGCCGACCGCGGCATCCGCGTATATACGATCGGCTTCGGCACCGAGCAGGGCGGCGAGATGCCGAACTGCAATCCGCGCTATGTGGGCAACGAGCCCTACAGCGGATTTGGCATGGGCAGTGGCTTCAGCGGCTTTGGCGGCGGACAGTTCCGACGCGGCATTGACGAAGAGGCGCTCAAACGTGTTGCAGCGATAACCTCGGCTGAGTATTACTCCGCCGAGAGCACCGAAGAATTGATGAACGCCTTTCGCGAGCTACCGACGTATCTGATCGCCAAATACGAGGCGCAGGAGATCGGCTTCGTCTTTGCCGCACTGGGCGCGTTGCTGGCGGCGCTGGCGTTCGCCCTGTCGTTGATGTGGCACCCATTGCCATGAGGCCGGCCGGGCTGCCATGATCTGCGCCGGTGATTGCGTTCACCACTCGAAGCTCTGGAACACCATCACCCCGCGCGCTTGCGCTTCCTGCAAGAAAGCCGGCCGCGCGTAGTGGGTGATGAGGACGGGCACGACTTCCTGATCGGGGTATGCCTTGCGCACCGCCTCCACTTTTCGCTCAAGCTGATCGAGCACGCGCCGGCGTTCGGCGCGCCGCGCGCGGCGCTCGTCGAGCTGTAGCTTGGTCTCGCCGACGATGATCACGCTCTGGCCGTTGCGACGGGCCAGCGCGAAGAGGTTGACCTCTTCCCCGTTGATCTCGGTGCGGACGAAGCGCTGAGTGAGCTCGAGGCCGAGGCGTTCCTTGAGCAAGGCAGGCAGCATGCGGTAGGCCTCATTTTCGAGGGCGTAGCTTGCCGCACGCGACAGGCCGCCGACTTCCAGTGCCAGCCCTTCGACGACGGTTACCAGCCGGCCAAGCCGGTCTTCAGTGCGCTGCTGCGCCTCGGCTAACTCGGCGAGACGCTGTTCGGTGTGCTGTTGCGCCTCGGCTAACTCGGCGAGGCGCTGTTCGGTGCGCTGTTGCGCCTCGGCCAGCTCATCAACGCGCTGTTCGGTGCGCTGCTGCGCCTCGGCCAACTCAGTGAGGCGCTGTTCGGTGCGCTGCTGCGCCTCGGCCAGCTCACCGACGCGCTGTTCGGTGCGCTGTTGCGCCTCGGCTAGTGTAGCGACGATCGCCTTGAGCTCGCTAAAGTCGCTGGCCTTGACCAACGAGTTATAGGCGTCGTGGATGACCTCAGCCAGCACGACGGCCTGTTCTTCCGGAAAGGCGCGCTCCAGGCGCTCGATCATTGCCACCTTGTTCATGGTGCGTTCAGCAACAGAAATTCTAAAACAGTCGGGGCAGTGCCCTGAGTCAGAGGCTTTTCGCCCATCGGATGCCGCCACGGCCAAGCTATCGAGTCTTGAATTAATCATGACCGCTGCCAAGATCGTCATGCCCGCGCAGTCCCCGCCTTCGCGGGGACAA
>JAIMBB010000207.1 GCA_023511655.1 Anaerolineae bacterium | reverse complement strand
AGCGCCGGCTGTATTCGCTTCTTCCGATACCCGTCGCTGCTGGGTGGCTTGTGGCTGTTCTGGCTGTTCAGTCCCAACCGACGTTTCAACTCGATGTTCTCGGCCTGTAGGCGGGCGTTCTCGGCCTGTAGGCGGGTGTTCTCGGCCTGTAGGCGGGTGTTCGCCGCTCGCAGATCGGCCACTTCCGCCTGCAGACGGGCAATCTGGGCCTCGAGAGAAGTCAGTTGTTTGAGCAGGACTTCTATTTCTGGCAGTTGCTCAGCCACGACGATAATTTACCGCACTTCCCGTAGAATGGTAGGCAGTTACGGTTGCGATGATAAACGCGCTGCGTACCACTTTATGCACGCCCGGCAGGCGCGGGATGGGTGTCTGGTCGCCGATCCCGCCGGCGACTATCGGCTCTGCGCGGTGTCTGCGATCGCCCGGGCGACCCCATGCGCCGGGCCAGCGCAGCAGTATCGTCACCTGAGTGCGCCTGGATTCGGCATAACCGGCCAAAGGGCCGTAGCACCCTATTTCTTCGCCGCCCACTTCAGCAGCTTCGCCAGCGGCCAGGTGTTGATGACCGAGGCGGGCGTCACCCACGCCCGGCGCGCTACCATTACGCCTAGGATCATATTGTTCAGCATGCCGGGCGAGTGTGCATCGGTGCTGATGCTGAGCTTGCAGCCGAGTTCGACCGCGCGCCGTGCCAGCACGTCGTTCAAATCCAGCCGCAGCGGGTCGGCGTTGATCTCCAGCGCCACGTTGTGCTCGAGTGCTGCACGAAATAGGGCCTCCCAGTCGTAGTCGGCCCCCTCGCGCTCGTTGATCAGCCGGCCGGAGGGGTGACCGAGGATGTTCACGTGCGGGTTCTGCATGGCCCGGATGGCGCGTGCGGTGATCTTCTCGCGCGATTGCGTGAGCGACGTATGTACCGACGCCTGCACCAGGTCGAACTGCGCCAGCACATCGTCTGGCAGGTCGAGCGCCCCATCGGACTTCACCTCGACCTCTGCGCCTTGCAACACCCGGAACTTGTGGCCCTCTTTCTTGAGCTGAGCGTTGACCTGGTCAATTTCCTTGCGCTGTTGCTTGACGCGCTCCGGCGTCAGCCCGTTTGCTACACCCAGGCTGTGGGTGTGATCGGTGATGAGGATGTATTCGTAGCCGAGCGCGATCGCGGCGCGCGCTATGTCCATCACGTCGCTTGCGCCGTCGCTCCAGGTGGTGTGCATTTGAAGGTCGCCTCTCATGTCCTTCAGGTCAATCAAGTCGGGCATGACTATGCGCATCGGGCCAAGCTCCAATGCCTTCTCGATCTCGCCGCGGTCCTCGCGCAGCTCGGGCGGGATGTAGGCCATGCCGAGGCGGGCATACAGAGCCGGCTCGTTGTCGAACGTCTCGACATCGGTTCGCCCGATGGCGTCGTGGGGGGTACCCCCCAACCTCGACACAGCATACTCGTTGAGCGTCAACCCCTTCTTCTGAGCAATCTCGCGCACCTTGATGTTGTGTAACTGCGAGCCGGTGAAGTACTGTAGGGCGGTGCCCCAGACGCGCGGCTCGACGGTGCGCACGTCCACCTGCAAGCCATCTGCCAGCCGCACGCTGCTTTTGGTCTCGCCGGCGCCGAGCACTTCGGCGATGCCGGGCATCGCCAGGAAGGTTTGCATCACCGGCGTAGGGTCGGTGGTGGCGACGATGATGTCTATGTCGCCGATGGTCTCCTTGCCGCGCCGCAGCGAGCCGGCCCACTCCACCTTCTGCACGCCCGACACGTCCTTCAGCCTGCTCACGATGCGCTGGGCGATGGGCAGCGCATCGCCCAGGCGCATGCGGCCGGTGGCGCGGCGCTTCAGCGATTCGATGCCGGCCAGGATTTTCTGCTCGGCTTTCTCGCCCATCCTGGGCAGCTCGCGCAGCTTGCCGGCGCGGGCGGCGGCTTCCAGTTGATCCACATCGGTGATGCCCAGCCGGTCCCAAAATTCTTTGGCCCGCTTCGGGCCGACGCCCGGCACGCGCAACATGGCCACCACGCCGTCGGGGACTTCGCTGCGCAGGCGCTCGTAGAAGGCGAGCCGGCCGGTGCGCATCAGCTCGTCAACCTTGGCAGCGATCTCTTTGCCGATCCCCGGAATCTGGTCGAGCGCCCCCTCCCGCCACAAATCGGCGGCCGGCCGCGACGCGTTCAGAATGTTCTCGGCTGCTGTGCGGTATGCGCGCACCTTGAAGACGATCTCGCCCTGGATGTCCAGCCGGTCGGCGATGTCGTTGAAGATAGCGGCGAGCTGCTGATTCGAGAATGGCATAGGGCAACTATAACCCCGCGGCCAATTGTAGATTAGCGATTGTCGCTTGCCACCCGATGCAGATTCACCAATGCAAAACGCAAGAAGCATGTGGTTAGAATTGCGAGCGCCACCATGCGCAACACTTCATCCCCGCTATTCGTCCTCGGTTGCTATGCTTTCGTCAGCCTGGGCGTAAGTGCGGCCTTACTTGGCCCGGCGCTGCCCACCCTGGCAGCCAGAGCAAACGTCGGCCTCGATCGCGTCGGACTGATCTTCGTCTGGATGTCGCTGGGCTATCTCACCTCGGCGCCGATCATCAACACAGTCGGCGCGCGCATGGGCACGCGCAGGATGCTCGTCGTCAGCCCCTTGATCGTCATCTTGAGCATGGCTTTGCTGGCGCTCGGCGCGCACCTGGCGGCCTTCTTCGCCGGCGGATACTTGCTCGGGCTGGGCCAATCGGGCACGCAGGTGGCCTACAACGCCATGTTCGGCATGCAACAAGAGCGCGAACGCGCGTCGGCCGTGCTCAATCGGCTGAACGCCTTCTTCGGGGTTGGCGCGCTCATCGGGCCACTGCTGGTCTCGGCGAGCTACGCCGTGATCGGCGAAGGCACGCTGGCGTTTTGGATCGCGGCGGCGATGGCGCTACCGCTCACGCTGGGCGCGTTGCTGATGCGCGATGGGTGGCGGCCGTCTCCCGCCCAGCTTTCGCCTGCGCAGGGTGGAGCTGCGGCGCGACGCCTGCTTGCGTCGCCGGCGGCGTGGATCCTGTGCGTGGTGATGGCGCTATACGTCGGCTGCGAGGTCGCCTTTAGCGGCTGGGCGACCGAGTTCACCAGCCGCACGACGGGCGTGGGTACAGCGCAAGCCGCCATCGCGGTCAGCATCTTCTGGGCGGCGCTGGCGATCAGTCGTTACTTCGCGAACGTCGTCGTCGGTCGCGTGCCGTCCGTAGCACTGATCGCATTGCTCTTTGGCATGGCGATCGCCGGCCTGGCCACGATGATCGCAGCAGGTTGGATGAGCACCGCAGCCTGGCTGGGCGCTGGGTTGGTTGGCATCGGCTTCGGCCCAATCTACCCGACGTTGATCGCCATCGGCATCCAGCGTTTCCCGTTTGCCGTGCGGATGATCGCCAGCGTGTTGACCAGCGCGGGTTCGGTCGGCGCGCTCTTCGTGCCGGCGCTGACCGGCGTGGTGATGGATGCAACGGCTGCCGGCGCAAGCGGTGCATGGCTGATGCTGACCGGGTTGTTGTTGGTGATTGTGGTCATCTGGCAAGTCAGCCAGCGCTCTTTGATTGGGCAAGCGGCGCCGACTCAGGCCAGCGTCACGCCGGTCTCGCGCGGCCCCGACCGCTGAAGCGAGCACTGGCCGTGCAGCACATCTCCAGAGGGAGTGCGCGCACTCACCTGATAGTCGCCGAAGAACGCGCGCAAGGTGACTCGTCCGGCTTGGTCGGCTACGAGCCGGGCGCGCGTCGTCCAGCGGTGGTGAAAGGCGTCCATCAACCAGTCGTACAGCGGCTTGGGGGTCATATCCCGGCGCAGCAGACCGGCCGGCGCGCCCTGCCACGCCCCGAAATCGGAGAAATCCCACCAGGTGATAGCCTCAACGGCCGGGTGGCTGAACAAAGCGGTGTAGAACTTGCTGCCCTGGTCAAGCTGGTTTGCCTCCCCTTCAGCCGTGCTGTGCCAGTCGGGCCGGGTGGAGAACCAGTCATTGTCGTCAGCAGCTTTGAGCGGGCCGGAGAGGATGGTCACTTCGGTGAAGTGCAGCGGTCGGCCAAACCGGGCGTAGGTCTCGCAAACGAGCCAGCTCCTGGTGACCGGCCACGCCCCCTTGTGCATGTGGCTCTGAATGCCGATGGCGTCAACCGGCGCGCCGCGCTCCGCCAGGTCGGCGCACAATTGCTCGAAGGCCGGCGAGACGTTGAAGTCGTTGTATAGCAGCGTGGCCGATGGGTTCGCCGCGCGCGCCCAGTTCAACGCCTCGGCTGTGCATGCCGCCGGTCCATTGCGAGCCATCCATCGCCCGATAGCATTGTCGGCCGTCGAGCCGACGGTGGCCTCGTTGACCACATCCCAGATAGCGATGCGATCCTTGAAGTGCGCGACGATAGCCTGGACGCGCGCCTGCAACCGGCCCAGCACTGCCTCGTCGTCAAGCGCGTTGGCCCATCGCGGGAACACCTCATGCCAGACCAGGGGATGGCCCTTGGTAACGATGCTGTGCTGTGCGCACCAATTGGCCATGCGCTCCAGCCGGCCTGAGTCCGTGCGGCCCGGCGCGCTCTCGTAACTGCCCCAATAGAACGGCAGGGTAGCGTAGTTGAGGAGCGCGGCGAAACGCTCTTCATAGCGTTGCTGCAAGTCAGGGTCGGCGATGCTGCGAATCTGAAAGCCGTTGGCCCCCAGCTTGAAGGCGTGGCGGGTGAGTTCGACCCGGACTTCTGCACGCGGCAGCGGCTGACCATCCGGCCCGGTGAAGCAGAGCGTGACTTCGGCAGTGCGATGGGACTGGATGCGGGATTCGGCGGAAGCAAGGATCTCGTCCATGGTTGGGGTGGGTTGGGGTGTCTGGGTTGTCCTAACTGAGACGGAAGGAGCTGCGGGCCTGTCCCGGTAAGCACAGGAGGCAAGGCCGGCTGCAAACGTCGCAGCCTTCAATAACTGGCGTCGGGAAACGATCTTCATGCTGAAACAGGGTCTGTTTATTAGGATAAGCGTCCGTTGGAATCAAGGCGCGCATCACCAACCTGGATCGAAAGGCGCAGCGGGGGCGGCAAGTCATCGTGTTCATATGCCCTGCTTGCTGAGCCACGCACCTTGAGCACGGCAAATAATCTTGCGGTAAGCCCGCTGAGGGATGACTAACGGCGAGTCTGCATTTAATCGTGCGGCCTGGAATAACGGGAGCGAACGGTGACTGCTTGCATGTGCAGAAAGTGAGCCGGGACGGGCTACGGCCGTCCCGGCTTCGACGAAGTGTGTTGGGCGCAGGAGTTACTACTTGCTCTTCGCCCACTCGTTCAACTGCTTCTGTGCCTCCTGAATAATGGTTTGCAGGCCGGCTTCGTCCAGACGCCGCAGAAGCTCCGGCAGTGCAGTCTCCGGGTCCACCCTGCCCTCCGTCAGCGGAAACACTAACTCCTTGAACACTGCCGAGACGTTGGCCAGCTCGGTTTTGACCGGATCGGGATTGAAGTTGAAGCCCAGCGCCACCGAGGGTGGGGACTCGTTGTTCAACTTGTAGGTGGCTTCCCAGGCTTTCTGTGCCGCCTGTTCTGGGTCGATGTAGTAGGCATTGAACTGGTTGCCGAACATCCAGTCGGTATTGGGGTTGTAGTCGACGTTGTTCGGGCCTGGCTTGATCACCTTGTTTTCCTTGTCGGCCCACTCCCAGTGCCGGCCCTCGATACCCTTGCTGATCAGGTTGTAGAACTCCACGTCGGTGTTCATCAGTTCCAGCACCATCATTGCTCGCTCAGGGTTTTTGGAGGTGCGGCAGATGGCGTTCATGGTGGCGCTGGCAGCCGCAGTGGTCAGGAAGGGCTGCATCATCGACTTTTGGTACACCGGCTGGCCGAATCGTTGACGATACTCAATATCGCCGCCCGGCTTGACGACGCCGGCCATCCTCAGCGCAAACTTCCCCGCCCGCCACATCGCTT
Organism: Anaerolineae bacterium; assembly: GCA_023511655.1. Lineage (GTDB taxonomy): Bacteria > Chloroflexota > Anaerolineae > J036 > Brachytrichaceae > JAAFGM01. The sequence continues at coordinate 285 of JAIMBB010000207.1, read as the reverse complement.
CATGATCCGCCGATTCAATCTTGTCCTTTGGGGCGTAGCCGGCCAGGTACCACTTCCGCGCCAGTTCGACCGAGGCCTTGAATTCCGGCGTGGCGAACGCATTGATGACTTTCAGTTCCTTGTCATCGTAGCGAACGGCCACCGGCGTTTCTTGGCTGACGATAGGATCGAACCCAGCGGTTTCGAACATCCAGTAGTTAACATTCCAGATAATCAGCAGCGCCTATAAAATGGTGTTATGCTCACTTACCTGACGCTGTCTCAGCACCCCCACGTCTTCCAGGC
>JAIMBB010000020.1 GCA_023511655.1 Anaerolineae bacterium | reverse complement strand
TACATCACCGAGAACATGGTGGGGCACAAGCTGGGCGAGTTTGCGCCGACGCGCACCTTCCGCGGACATGTGACCAAGGAAGAGAAGTCCGGGGGCTAAGGAGTGAACGTCAATCATGGCAAAGCTGGCTGGTAACGAAGTGCGCGCCGTGGCGCGCTATGTCGGCATGTCGCCGCAGAAAGTGCGCTTGGTGGCCGACCTGGTGCGCGGTAAGCGGGCCAAGGAAGCGCTCGATATCCTCCGCTTCACCCCGAAGGCTGCCGCCGAGCCGGTGAGCAAGGTGATCGCTTCGGCGGTGGCCAACGCGGTCGAGAACAAACAATTTGCCGAGGCGGATCTGGTCATTAGCCAGATCTACGTGGACGGTGGGCCGACGCGACAGTGGCGGCGTTTTGCCGCGCGTGGGCGCTTTCGCCCCATCCAGCGCAAAAGCTCGCACATCACGGTGGTGTTGCGGGAAGTGCTGGATGAGGATGAGGAATGACAGGGTGACGTTTCGACCTGCCAGGACGCGCAAGGCAGGCCTGGAACGAAGGTAAACGACATGGGACGAAAAGTTCATCCATACGGGTTTCGACTCGGCATCATCCGAGACTGGAAGAGCCGCTGGTATGCGCCCAAGCGCGAGTACACCAAGCTGCTCCTGGAAGATATGCAGTTGCGCGAATACTTGCGCAGCAAGATGGATGCCGAGAACGCGGGCGTGTCCGACATCACCATCGAGCGCTTCCCGCCCAACCAGTTGCATGTGGTTGTGCACACGGCCCGGCCCGGCGTGGTAATCGGCCGCAAGGGCGTCGCCGTGAAGGAGATCCGCGAAGGCATCGAAAAGATGACCGGCAAGCGGGTCAAGCTCGATATCGAGGAGATCGTCAAGCCCGATCTGGTGGCGCAACTGGTGGCCGATAACATCGCCCAACAGATCGAGCGGCGCATCCCGCATAACCGGGCGATGAAGAAGGCTATCCAGAGCGCCATGCAGCGCGGCGCGTTGGGGATCAAGATCGAATGCGCCGGCCGCTTGAACGGCAGCGACATGAAGCGCACCGACAAGCAGATGGAGGGGCGCATTCCCCGCAACACGCTGCGCGCCGACATTGACTTTGCCAAGGCGGAGGCCGATACCACCTACGGCAAGATCGGCGTGAAAGTGTGGATTTACAAGGGCGATATCTTGCCCGATATGCCGCAGGAGGAAGTCACCCGTCCGTCGCGCACCCAGCAGCAGGGGCCACGTGATCGGCGCGAAAGACGCGGTGGACGCGGATCGCGCCGTGAGGGCGGCGAACGCGGCGATCGCCAGTCTGCCGTCTCTCCCACTGCTGCGGAGAAGAGCGACGGCATCGCGCCTGCCTGATCTGCGTCGTCGGTCAGGTGATGGGCCTGAGGACGCGCGTGCCGTCTGGCTATCAGCCTGCCGGTGGGCGCGACCCGATGACGATAGCTAACGAGGTGAGACATCATGTTGATGCCAAAGAGAGTGAAATATCGCAAGCAGATGCGGGGGCGAATGAAAGGCACCGCTTCTCGCGGCGCGACCATCGAGTCGGGCGAATTTGGCTTGCAGGCACTGGAGCCGGCATGGGTGACGGCCAGGCAGATCGAGGCGGTGCGCCGCGTGATCGTGCGCGAGATGAAGCGCCGTGGCAAGATGTGGATCCGCATCTTCCCCGACAAGCCGGTTACGGCTAAACCGGCCGAAACCCGGATGGGTAAGGGCAAAGGCTCGGTGGATCACTGGGTAGCCGTGGTCAAGCCCGGCCGCATCATGTTCGAAGTGTCGGGCGTGCCGGAAAGCGTCGCCCGCACAGCGCTGACTCAGGCTGCCTATAAGTTGCCTATGAAGACCCAGGTGGTAGCCGAGTCGCAACTGGAAGGATGAGACATGAAAGCACGTGAACTGAGCACGTTGTCTACGCCGGAGTTGGAGTCCAAGCTGGACGACGCTTATCGTGAGCTGTTCAACCTGCGCTTCCAGCGCGCCCAGGGACAGTTGACCGATACCAGCAGCGTCAAGCGCGTGCGGCACGACATTGCGCGCATCAAGACGATTCTGCGTCAGCGCGAGCTTGCGGCACAGATCACGGCGCAACGTCAGGCCGAGAGGTGAGGTAGAAGAATGGCAGAGGAGCGACGACGTCGTCTGACTGGTCTGGTCGTCAGCGACAAGATGCAGAAGACCATCGTGGTTCGCGTCGAGCGAACCGTGCGTCATCCCTTATACAAGAAGGTGTTGACGCGCAGCAAAAAATATAAGGCGCACGATGAGCACGATCAGGCACATGAGGGTGACTTGGTGCAGATCGTCGAGCACCGGCCCATCAGCAAGACCAAGCGCTGGATGTTGGAGAAGGTGATCCGACAAAGGGAAGGATGAGCCATGATTCAGCAGGAGACGCGATTGCAGGTGGCGGATAACACCGGCGCCAAGGAGTTGTTGTGTATGCACATCCACGGCGGACATCGGCGGCGCTACGGCCGCGTCGGTGACATCATCACGGCGACCGTCAAGTCGGCCAGCCCGACCGCTGATGTGAAGAAGAGCGCGGTCGTCAAGGCGGTGATCGTTCGCGTGGCAAAAGAATATCGCCGGCCCGACGGTTCATACATCCGCTTCGACGATAACGCCGCGGTGATCTTGAGCGATGATGAGGTCAACCCGCGCGGCACGCGCATATTCGGTCCGGTTGCCCGTGAGCTGCGCGACAAAGGATTCATGAAGATCATTTCGCTTGCGCCTGAAGTGTTGTAGAGACGTAGATGAGATGAAGAGGCCGCCTGGACCAGCCAGCGGCTCGCAGATGAGGAAGCAGCCATGAAGATCAAAAAGGGTGACACGGTGATGGTGATCACCGGCGAATACAAAGGGAAGCGCGGGGAGGTAGTGCGCGCCATCCCGAAAGAAAACAAGGTCGTGGTGAAAGGCGTGAACATCGCTAAAAAGCACGCCAAACCGCGCCGCGCTGGACGCCGCGTGGTGCAGACCGGCATCATTGACGTGGAGATGCCGATTGATGTCTCCAACGTCAAGCTCATCGCGCCCAGCGGCAAGCCAACGCGCGTGAACTATCGCATCGAGGACGGCGTGAAGAAGCGCTACTCGAATCAGTTGGATGAGGTGTTGGATTAGCCATGGCCAATCTCAGCAAGCAATACCTCGAAGAGATTCGACCGGCGCTGATGAGAGAGTTCGGCTACAAGAACATCATGCAGGTGCCGAAGATCGAGAAGATCGTCGTCAACATCGGCGTGGGGCGCGAATCGGCCGACAACCCAAAGGCTGTTGACTTCGCCGTCAATGATCTGACAGCGATCACGGGCCAGAAGCCGATCGTCACGAAAGCGCGCAAGTCCATCGCCAGCTTCAAGCTGCGCGAAGGTCGGCCGATCGGCGTGAAGGTGACGCTACGCGGCAAGCGCATGTACGACTTTCTGTATCGCCTGATTCATTTCGCCTTGCCGCGCGTGCGTGACTTCCGTGGTGTGTCGCCCGAGGCCTTCGATGGCCGCGGCAACTACACACTTGGCCTGCGCGAGCAGATCATCTTCCCAGAGATTGATTACGACAAGATTGATAAGGTGCGCGGCTTGGAGGTGACCATCGTCACCACAGCTAAGACCGACGACGAAGGGCGGGCCATGCTGCGTGCATTCGGGATGCCATTCAGCAAACCAGGGGACAACAGGTCATAAGCAGTCGGCAATGCCCGATAGGCTTATCGCCGATGAAACGAGGTGAGGAAAGCATATGGCAAAGACGCCAAGAACAGCAATGATGTATCGTGAGAAACGCCGCAAGTACAAGGTGCGCGTTCGCAATCGCTGCGCCGTCAGCGGCCGCGCACGCGGTTACATGCGCAAGTTCGGCGTGTCGCGCATCGTCTTTCGCGAAATGGCGCTGCGTGGTGAAATTCCTGGCGTTCGCAAGGCCTCATGGTGATGAAGATGCCGGACGCCGGAACTCGGATGGTTTTGGGCCTGGCGTTTGGCTGGTGGAGCAGATATGGCGAACGATTCGTTGAGTGACATGCTCACGCGCATCCGCAATGCGGCGGCCGTCGGCCATGCTTCGGTGGCGGTGAAGGCTTCCAAGCTCAATGAGCGCGTGGCGGAAATTTTGAAAGAAGAAGGCTATCTGGATGCCTACCAAGTCGTCGAGGTAGATGGCAAGAAGGTGCTCAACCTGACCATCCGCTATAGCGGAGAGCGCCGCGCGCGCAAACCGGCCATCACGGGCCTGGAACGCGTCAGCCGGCCCGGTAAGCGCATTTACGTGCCGAAGCGGGAAATCCCACGCGTACTCAGCGGCATAGGCATTGCCATCCTTTCGACGCCGAAGGGCGTGATCACCGGCAGCCAGGCGCGCCGGTTGGGCGTGGGCGGCGAAGTGCTGTGCTACGTGTATTGAGTGAGTGACAAACCATGTCGCGAATTGGAAAGAAGCCCATCGAGTTACCTGCGGGTGTGGATGTGGTGATCAAAGACAACCTGATCACGGTCAAAGGCCCGAAAGGTGAATTGAAACGCACCATCCCACCGCAGATCCAGGTGGTAAAAGAAGGCGCTGTGCTGAGCGTGCGGCGCGACAGCGACGAAGACGAAGCGCGTGCCCTGCACGGCTTGACGCGCGCGCTGCTGGCCAATATGGTGACAGGTGTTTCGAAGGGATATTCGAAGGTGTTGGAGATCGGTGCGGAGAGCGTTGGTTATCGCGCCGAAATGAGCGGCAACAAGCTGATGCTCTATCTTGGCTACTCGCACCCGATTGAATTCCCGCCACCACCTGGGATTACCTTTGCTGCCGATGCGAAAACTCGCACCATCACTGTCAGCGGAATTGACAAAGAGCTGGTTGGCGAGGTCGCTGCCCAGGTGCGCAAGTTGCGCCCACCGGAACCCTACAAGGGCAAAGGTATTCGCTATCAGGGCGAAGTGGTGCGGCGCAAGGCGGGCAAAGCCGGCAAGACTGGCAAGGGCGGCAAGTGATCGTAACGAGGATCGCCGGCGAGCGTCCGTGGGCCTGACCCAGGTGATGAGTCGCCGGCGAGGCAGAGGTCTGAAGCAATGGCAAAGAATCGAGAAGAGGCGCGAGAGCGACGCCGGCGCCGTGTGCGCGCTAAGATATCCGGCACGGCCAGCCGCCCCCGGCTGAACGTGTTTCGCAGCTTGAAGCATATCTACGTGCAGTTGATTGACGACGAAGCCGGTCATACGCTGGTCGCTGCGTCGAGCCTGGAGAAGGCAGTCAGGGACCAGGCGGGTTTGAAGAAGACTGAGGAAGCCGCGTTGGTGGGCAAGCTGGCTGCGCAACGCGCGCAGGAAAAGCAGATCAAGCGCGTGGTGTTCGACCGCGCCGGTTATCGCTATCACGGGCGCATCAAAGCGGTCGCCGACGGTGCGCGTGAGGGCGGCCTGGAGTTCTAACACACATGGTGAATCGAAATCAGCAGCAACGTCGGGAGCGTGAAACGCGACGCAGCCCTTCGGCGCGGCCAGAGAGCGAAGGTCCTGAACTGGACATCAGGATCGTGGATGTCACGCGCGTGGCAAAGGTGATCAAAGGCGGTCGCCGGTTTGCCTTCCGTGCGTTGATCGTGGTCGGCGACAACAACGGACGCGTCGGCGTGGGCTTGGGCAAAGCTCGGGCTGTGCAAGACGCCATCCGCAAAGCCACCGAGCGCGCGCGGGCGAACATGCAGCGTGTGGAGATCGTCGGCACGACCATTCCACACCAGGTGATTCAAAAATATGGCGCGGCCAAGGTGATGCTCAAGCCGGCTTCGCCCGGCACCGGCGTCATCGCCGGTGGCGGCGTGCGCGCCGTGCTGGAGGCGGCCGGTGTGAAGGACGTGCTCACCAAGTCGCTCGGTTCGCAAAGCAAGCTCAACTCGACCTATGCAACGTTCGAAGGGTTGCTGGCGTTGAAGAACATCCACGAGGAGGCTGCGCGACGCGGTAAGAGCGTCGCGGATGTCCAGCCGTTCTGGAGGCGAGGCGATGGCAACGACAACAACTGATACCGAGGTTGCAAGCCAGATCAAGCGAATCACGGTGAAGTGGGTCAAGAGCGCAATCGGCTACAACGTGCGACAGAAACGCACGCTCAAAGCGCTCGGCTTTAGCAAGCTCGGTCAAGAAGTACAACATGACGATACACCGCAGATCCGCGGTATGCTGAATGTAGTAAAGCACTTGGTGGAAGTCAGATGAAACTGCATGAAATCAAACCTGCGCCGGGGTCGCGCAAGCGCAAGAAGCGCAAAGGCATCGGCATTGCGGCAGGTCAGGGCAAGACTGCCGGCCGCGGCCAGAAAGGACAAGCGGCCCGTTCCGGCGGCGTGAAGGGCCCCTACTTCGAGGGTGGCCAGTTTCCGATGGTGCGTAAGCTGCCGTTCATGCGCGGCATCGGCTTCAACAATCCGTATCGAATCGTCTATCGCCCGGTCAACGTCGGCTTGCTGGCAGAAAAGTTCGAAGCGGGCAGCGAAGTCACTCCCGAAGCGTTAGTGGCCACCGGCCTGGCGCGCAAGAGCGATAAGCACATTGCCATCCTGGGCGTCGGTGATCTGAACGTCCCGCTAAAGGTGTCAGCGCATAAATTCTCCGCAGCGGCCAGACAAAAGATCGAACAAGCCGGCGGCACGGTGACAAAGCTCGACGTGAAGCGCGGCGGCTACCGCACCCGATGAGTTTGACGTTCCCGGCCGAGGTTGTTCGCACACGACCGAACGGGCCGGGTATACGAACTCGAGGCGAAGCATAGAACAGATGTTACAAGCATTACGCAACGCCATCGCGCTACCCGAGATCAGGAACAAGATCGTCTTCACCCTGTTCATCCTGGTCATCTATCGCCTGATCGCTCATGTGCCGGTGCCCGGTGTGAACCCGGAAGTGCTGCAGCAAATCCGCACCGCTGTGGAGCAAGGGCAGGCGGGTGGTCTGGGCAGTATCGTCGGTTTGCTCAGCTTGCTGTCGGGCGGGGCCGTGTTCAACTTCTCCGTGCTGGCGATGGGTGTGTATCCATATGTGACGGCCTCGCTCATCCTGCAACTGCTCATCCCGGTTGTCCCACGCCTGGAGGAGCTGGCCAAGGAGGGTGATCAGGGCCGCCGCAAGATCAACCGGCTGACCTATTTCCTGACAGTGCCGATGGCAGCGCTGAACGCGATCGGCCAGGTTAACATCTTCGAAAGCATCGGTGCGCAGGTGACCGGCGGTCAACGCGTGTTGCCGCAGTGGGGATTAGACCGGCCCGAGTTCATTCTGCCGACCATCGTCACCATCGTGACCATGACCGCCGGCACAATGTTCGCTGTGTGGCTCGGTGAGCTCATCACCGAACAGGGCATCGGTCAGGGCCTGTCCATCATTATCTTCGGCGGCATCGTCGCCCGCATTCCGAGCAACCTCGCTCAGATCGCAGCGACCACCACCGCGTTCATCACCCTGCTGGCGTTCCTGGCGATCACAGTCATCACGGTGATTGGGATCGTCTATATTCAAGAAGGCGAACGGCGCATACCCGTGCAGTATGGCAAACGGGTGCGCGGCCGTCGCATGCTAGGTGGGGCAGGTACGCATATCCCCTTGAAGGTCAACACCGCTGGCATGATCCCCTTGATCTTCGCGCAGGCTATGCTGGTCTTCCCGGCCATCATCGCCGGCTTCTTTGTCAACAGCAGCGATGCGGGTGTGCAGCGTTTCGCTCAAGACGTGGTCAGCCTGTTCAGCGCTGGCCAGGCCAGCTCCGACGCGCTCTCGTGGAGCCTGGTGCTCTACACCCTGATGTACTTCCTGCTCGTCATCGGGTTCACCTATTTCTATACCGATGTGATGATGCAGCAGCAGAACCTGGCCGAAAACCTGCAGAAACAAGGCGGTTTCATCCCGGGCATCCGTCCTGGGAAGACGACCGAAGTGTTCATCACCCGTGTGATGCGTCGGCTCACGCTGGTTGGCGCGTTGTTCCTGGGCCTGTTGGCCATCCTGCCGTATCTGCTGAACTTCCTGTCGCACGTGCCGGGATTCCTGTTCCTTCGACCGGTGGGCAACAACAACCTGTTGCTGTCGGGCGCGGGGCTGTTGATCGTCGTCGGTGTGGTGCTGGATACCATGCGCCAGCTCGAAGCTCAGCTCTTGATGCGCAACTACGAAGGATTCATCAAGTGATGGCCTGGGCCTCCCTGAGTTCCAAGATGTATTGGACTGACTCGCGGATGCGAGGTCGAGCGCGTAAGGGTAGGAGGCGGGGTTAACGAAGATGCAAGGAATCGTGCTACTTGGCGCGCCGGGAGCAGGAAAGGGCACTCAAGCTGTCCTTTTGTCGAAGGACTTGCACATCCCGCACATCTCGAGCGGTGATCTCTTTCGCGAGAATATCAAGAACCAAACCGAGCTCGGCAAGCTGGCCCAGCAATATCTAGATCGCGGCGAACTTGTTCCGGACGAGATCACGATTGGGATGGTGCGCGAGCGGCTGAGCCGTCCGGACACCGCGCGCGGGTTTATCCTGGATGGTTTTCCGCGCACCATCCCGCAGGCCGATGCGCTCGCCCAATTGCTGCGGGAGCTGGGCAAGTGCATCACCATCGTGCCCTATATTCGCGTTCGCGAGCGCATGCTGATGGAGCGCCTGTCGCACCGCTGGACGTGCCGCGACTGTGGCGCCGTGTTCAGTTACGAATCTCTGCCGCCGCGCGAGGGATGCAAAAAGGATGTCTGCACCGGAGAGCTATACCAGCGATCCGACGATAACCCTGAAACTCAGGCTCGTCGCATCCGCGTCTACCAGGAACAAACAGCCCCGCTGATTGATTACTACCGCAACCTGGGCCTGCTGCGCGAGGTCAACGGAGAGCACACCATTCCCTACGTGCATCATCTGCTGCGCCAGCTGATTATGACCGGCAATGAGTGTGATTGAGAAATTGGGCAGGATAGTATCTTGAGTAGGGAGCAGCGATGATCGTTTTGAAGACGGCGCAGGAGATTGCCCTGATGCGCCAGGCGGGGAAGATCGTGGCGGCTGTGCTTGCGGAGTTGAAGGAGCGCGTTGCCCCCGGGGTGAGTTTGATCGAGTTGGATCGTGTGGCTGAAAAGATCATCACTCAATGCGGTGCCGTGCCGTCGTTCAAGAACTACCAACCGAATGGGGCGCCCTATCCCTTTCCGGCTTCCATTTGTGCGTCGGTCAACGATGAGGTGGTGCACGGCATTCCTGGCCAGCGTCGTCTCAAGGAAGGGGAAATCGTCAAGCTCGACGTCGGCGCATTGTATAAGGGCTATCATGCGGATTCGGCAATCACGGTCGGCGTGGGCCGCATCTCGCCCCGCGCACAAAGGTTGATGCAGGTGACGCAGGATTGCCTGGCCGCAGCCATCGCCGCGGCGCGCAAAGGCAACCGCTTCGGCGACATTGGCGCAGCCATCCAGAGCGTGGCCGAGCCGCAGGGCTATTCGGTCGTTCGCGAGTACACCAGCCACGGGGTGGGTCGCGAATTGCATGAGGGGTTCGGCCTGCCGAACACCGGCCAGGCCGAGCGCGGCATGTTGCTGCGGCCTGGCCTGACCATCGCCCTTGAACCAATGATCAACGAAGGGCGCGCCGAAACGCGGGTGAAGAAAGATGGCTGGACAGTCGTAACAATTGATGGTAAACTCTCCGCCCAATTTGAGCATACCGTGGCCATCACCGATGGCGAAGCTGAAATACTGACGAAACTCGATTAGAAGCTGAGGAGATTGGCTGGCGTCCGGCTCGCGCGAAGCGCACGAGTCGGACGTTGCATGTATACATGTTTAGGAATGGCCCGCATCCGCGCGAGGCACGGTGGGTCAAAGAGAGGTGAGACGTGAAAGTGGCATCGTCCGTGAAGAAGCGCTGCCCGAAGTGCAAGGTCGTCAGACGACACGGGCGCGTATACGTCATTTGCGAGAACCCGAAGCACAAACAGAGGCAGGGCTAGGAGACGGCAATGGCAAGAATCGCTGGAGTGGATTTGCCGCGCAATAAGCGCATTGATATTGGCTTGACCTATATCTACGGCATCGGTCGTCCACTGGCTCAGGTGATTCTGGCTCGCACCAACATCAACCCGGCGACGCGAGTCAAAGATCTGACCGAGGCAGAGGCGGCGATCCTGCGCGAGATCGTGGAGAAGGAATACAAAGTGGAAGGTGACCTTCGTCGCGAGGTTCAGCTCAACATCAAACGCCTGATCGAGATTGGCTCGTATCGGGGACTTCGCCACAAGCGCAGCCTGCCGGTGCGCGGCCAGCGCACGCGCACGAACGCGCGCACGCGCAAAGGTGTGAAGAAGACGGTGGCCGGGCGCGGTCGCCGGCGCGGCGCCAAGAAGAAGTAAGGGGTTGGGGACCTGGAACGGGCCGATCGGTCCGATCCTCGTTCTCTGGAGCAGTTTTTGAAGAGACATGGGTAAAGCAGGAAGCAGTCGCGGTCCGCGTCGCCAGACCAATCCGCGCCGCGCGCGCAAGAACGTGGCTCAGGGCGTGGTGCACATCCATGCCATGTTCAACAACACCATTGTGACGGTCACCGATAAGGCTGGCAACACCATTTGCTGGGGAAGTGCCGGCTCGGCCGGTTTCAGGGGCAATCGCAAGAGCACCCCCTTTGCGGCGCGCATCGCGGCACAAAACGCCTATCGCGCTGCCGTGGAGAACGGCATGCAGGAGGTGGACGTATACGTGAAAGGTCCTGGCCCTGGGCGCGAAGCAGCCGTGCGTGCGTTACAGGGCACCGGCCTGCGCGTCAAATCCATCACCGACATCACCCCAGTGCCGCACAACGGATGCCGGCCCAAGAAACGCCGCCGCGTGTGAGCGCCTCCGGCGATTGACCGAACGTCTGGTTTTGAACGCTCGATTTGGAGGAAGACGGCCCGTTGTAAACAAATCGAACGTTCAGGTTTCTGAGAACTATGGCTCGACATATTGAACCAGTTTGTAGATTGTGTCGCCGCGAAGGCGAAAAACTCTTTCTGAAGGGCTCCCGCTGCCTCACCCCCAAATGCGCGTTGGAGAGGCGTGGCATCGCTCCTGGCCAACACGGCCCGAACATGCGTGCCCGCCGTACCAAGGCGAGCGATTATTCGTTGCAGTTGCGGGAAAAGCAAAAGATGCGCCGCATCTACGGCGTGCTTGAGGCGCAGTTCCGGCGCTACTTCCGCGAGGCCCTTAAACGGCGCGGCGTGACGGGTTCCGAGCTGCTCATCTTGTTGGAGCGCCGACTCGACAACGTGATCTATCGCATGGGCTTTGCGCCCTCGCGCGCCGCCGCGCGCCAGTTGATCAATCACGCGCACTTGAACGTGAATGATCATCCGATTGACGTGCCGTCGTATCTGGTCAAACCCGGCGACAAAATCTCCGTGCGCGATGCAAGCCGCAAGCTTACGTATTTCAAGGAGCTGGCGGCCGACAAGGATGCGCCGCCGACGCCGACCTGGCTGTCGGCCGATCGCGCCACGCTGACTGGTGTTGTCAACGCACTGCCGAAGCGCGAAGATATTGATGTGCAATTGAAGGAACAGCTCGTCGTAGAGTATTACTCGCGATAGCAGTTGGTGCCGGAGTCCGAACTGCCCGTTCGAATTCCGGACGAGGGAGAAGAACATGCTATCTGCACCTGTCTTTCCGAAAGTCGAGAGTGACGCCCTGACCCGTGACTATGGCCGCTTCATTATCGGCGCCATGGAACCCGGCTACGGCATCACATTGGGTAATGCACTGCGTCGTGTGCTGTTAAGTTCCCTTCCCGGCGCCGCTATCACTTCGATGCGCATCACGGATGTGCATCATGAGTTCTCCGACATCCCGGATGTGAAGGAGGATGTTACTCAGTTGATGCTGAACGTGAAGCAGATTCGCCTGCGCATGCACGGCGAAGGCCCGATGCGCATGCGGCTGGAAGTGCGTGGCGAGGGTGTGGTCACTGCCGGCGATATCCAGGCGCCGCCGGAAATCGAGATCGTCAATCCGGAACTGTATCTGCTGACCACCGACTCCAACAAGGCGCGCCTGGACATCGAGTTCCAGGTCGAGGCTGGACGCGGCTATTCGCCGGCCGAACAACGCGGCAAGCTGCCGATCGGCGAGCTGCCGGTGGACGCGATCTACAGCCCGGTGCGTCGGGTGAATTTCACCGTCGAGCCGGCGCGCATCGGCCAGACCACGAACTACGACCGGCTGATCATGGAGATTTGGACCGACGGCACGATGCGACCGCAAGATGCGCTGTTGCAAGCGGCGGCGATCCTGGTGCAGCACCTGCGCCTGATCGCCGGCGTCAGCCTGGAAGAAGTGATGCTCGAGAGCGAGAGCGATGGCAAGGGCATCCCGAGCGAGTGGAGTGACAAACCCATCGAGGATCTCGAATTGAGCGTACGCGTCTATAACTCGCTCAAGCGCACCGGTATCAGCACCGTCGGCGAATTGCTCGAGATGATGGAGAAGAGCGGCGGGAACCTGACGAACCTGCGTAACTTCGGCGAGAAGTCCATGGCGGAGTTGAAAGAGAAGCTGCGCGCCAGGGGGTTGCTCCCGCAGGAAGAGAAAGCGGAAGAAGCGGACGAGGTGTGACATGAGGCATAAGGTATCGGGCTACAAGCTCGGTCGCCCAACAGGACAGCGCACGGCGCTGCGCCGCAGCCTGGTGACCGAGTTGATCGAGCACGGTCGTATCCAGACGACCGAGGCAAAGTGCAAAGCCATTCGTGACCAAGCCGAAAAGTTGGTCACCATCGCGAAGTCTGGCCTGGTGGATGACAAGGCCAAACAGGTTCACGCCCGGCGGCTCGTCGCAGCGCGGGTGAACGGCGGTGCGGCCACCGTGCGCAAGTTGTTCCAGGACATCGCGCCGCGCTACATGGATCGCAAAGGCGGTTACACGCGCATCAGCAAGCTCGGCCCGCGCAAGGGCGACAATGCGCCAATGGCAATCATCGAGTGGGTTTGAGAGTGCGTGCCCGAGTCGCCTACGATGGCACGGACTTCGTCGGTTTTCAGCGACAGACCAGCCAGCGCGGGCGGACGGTTCAAGGAGAGATCGAGTCGGCTTTAGAGAAGGTTTGCGGTGAGCGCGTCGTGGTCGTCGGCGCCGGACGCACCGATGCCGGCGTTCACGCCACCGGCCAGGTCGTCGCCTTCGATGTGAACTGGAACCATCCGCTCGACGCACTCGGGCGGGCGTTGAATGCAGCCCTACCAGACGACGTGGCCATGCGTGACCTGGCGGTGTGCGAGTCAAGCTTTCACCCGCGCTACAGCGCGAAAAGCAGGACGTATGTCTACACCGCCTACGTCAGCGAGGTGCGGCAACCCTTGTTGCGACGCTTCGCCTGGCAACTCGAACGCCGGCCGGATGTGCAGGCGATGAACGATGCAGCCGGCCGATTGATCGGATCGCACGATTTCGCCGCCTTTGGCCGCGCGCCGTCCGGTCGGTCGAAGGAGACCACCGTTCGCGAGGTGTATCGGGCGGAGTGGCAGGAGGCGGATGACCGTTTGTGCTTCACTATCGAAGCGAACGCGTTTTTGTTTCGGATGGTGCGGCGGATCGTGATGGCGCTGGTGCGCGTGGGCAGGGGCGAATACGGCCCGGATGAAATTGAAAACATTCTGAACAGCAGAGATGCACAGCGGATCAAAGGCCTGGCGCCTGCATGTGGGCTGTGCCTCGTGGATGTGAAGTACTAAGGTGCAAAATGAGGACGATCAGGACTTACATGGCGAAGCCGGAGGAGGCGCGGGCCAGTCAGCGATGGTATGTCGTGGACGCCGAAGGCGTCACGCTGGGGCGGCTGGCCAGCCAGGTCGCCAGAATCATCGAGGGCAAGCACAAGCCAATGTACTCGCCGCATGTGGATTGTGGCGACTACGTCATCGTAGTGAACGCTCAGAAGATCCGCGTTACCGGTGACAAAATGACCGAGAAGAAGTACCAGCGGCACTCGTTATACCCCGGTGGGTTCAAAGAGGAAAGCCTCCGCGATCTGTTGGCGCGCCGGCCTGAGCGTGTCATCCGCGACGCAGTGTGGGGCATGATCCCGCATGGGCGGCTGGGCCGCAGGATGATCAAAAAGTTGAAAGTGTACGGCGGTCCCGAACACGAACATGGCGCGCAGAAGCCGCAGCCACTGGAGATCCGGGACTAAAGACTTGGCCGGCCAATGACGAGGGGCTCTCCTAAATGAGCCTCCTCGCCGTTGCCGGGGAACGGCAATCATGACAGAGATTCAGCAGTATTTTGAGGGTGTGGGGCGTCGTAAAGAAGCCACGGCCCGCGCCAGGCTGTATCCGCAAGGCAGCGGCCGTGTGCTGATCAACGATAAGCCCGTGGACGAGTATTTCGGCCGCGAGGTGGACTTGCTCGCAGTATATGCGCCGCTCAAGCTGACCGGTGCCGACTCGCGCTTTAACGTGAGCGTAAAGGTGAATGGCGGCGGCATCACGGGGCAGGCCACCGCTGCGCGCATGGCGATCGCCCGCGCGTTGTTGGAGGTGGATCCGGAATATCGCTTGATGTTGAAGACGGCCGGCTATCTCTCCCGCGACGCGCGCGAGAAGGAGCGCAAGAAGCCCGGTCTGAAACGCGCCCGCAAAGGCCCAACCTATACCAAACGCTAGTGCCCAGTGGGCGACTGAGTGGGAGATAAGCCATGAACCTCGTCGAATCGCTCGAAAAGAGCTTGCAGCCGAACGCGAAAATTCCGGCCCTCCGGCCGGGCGATCAGGTGCGCGTGCACCAAAAGATCATCGAAGGCGATCGCGAACGCATTCAGGTATTTCAGGGCACGGTGATCCGCCTGCGCAAAGGGGGCGCAAATGCCAGCTTTACCGTACGCCGAATCGCCAGCAACAACATCGGCGTCGAGCGCACCTATCTACTCAACTCACCCCGCATAGACAAGGTGGAGGTGCTGCGCCACGCCAAAGTGCGTCGCGCGCAACTGTATTACTTCCGCAACCTGCGCGGCAAGTCGGCTCGCTTGAAGGAGCGCTTGTCGGCTTCTGGAGGAGCCAAAGCAAAGTCCGCGCCGACAGCCGAATCCGCCGAAACGGACAAAGAGTGAACCCGAGGACTCCCGAAGTGGCTGCTTCGGGAGTTTCTTTGCCGTCGGCTCGACGTCTCGGACTCACTTGAAAATGGAAAGCCCACGCGTGCTTATACCAGTTCCTATCCAGGACCCCGAGAAGCGACGCTTCTCGTTGGGAAAGAACTACGTGAACAGCCTGGTCGCCTGTGGGGCAATTCCCATTCTGGTGCCAACGGTCGTCGCGCTTGAGACCTGGCGGACGGTGTATGAATCTGCCGATGGGGTGTTGCTGTCTGGCGGAGGTGATGTTGATCCCGCGTTATTCGGCGAACCCCAACATGAGAAGACGGATGGTATTGATCGCCAGCGCGATGAGGTGGAGATGGCGCTGGCGCGCTGGGCGCTGCAGGATGACAAGCCGATGTTTGCCATTTGTCGTGGCATTCAGACCGTGAACGTTGCGTTGGGCGGGTCGCTCATCCAGGACCTGCCGTCGCAGTGGGGCGATGCCATTTCGCACAACGGCAACCAGCTCGGCTTGGAGAGGCATGAAGTTGCCCATACTGTCTGCATTGAACCCGGGACGTGCCTGGCGCGGATCATGGGCGCCGGCGATGTGGGCGTGAATAGCTTTCACCATCAGGCGCTCAAGCGGGTTGCCGAGGGGTTGATCGTCACCTCGCGCGCGCCGGATGGCGTCGTTGAATCGGTCGAATTCCCCGGCAAGCGCCATTACATCGGCGTTCAGTGGCATCCCGAAGAAATGACTGCCGACCGCGAAGATATGATGCGGCTATTCCGCTCCTTCGTCGAAGCCTGCGCAAACAGCCGCGGTTAGAATATCCGCGCAAAATCGTTCAGCAATCCGGGAATTGCCCATGAGTGTTTCGATTGGTTCGAGAGTTTGTGCGTTTGCAGCCGCTGCCGTTGCGACGCTGATCGGCACGGAGGTCGCGCTGGCCGCTTCGCCAGCTCAGACGGGCGGCAGCGCCGTGTTCGACAACCTGATCTTTGTGGTGATCGGCGGCGTGTTGATGGCGCTGCTGGCCAGCGTCGCCGGTGGTGTGGTCATCGCCGTGCTGGCCAACAGCGTCAGCCGTTTCTTTCGCCGCAACCTGCCCACCGATGAAGAAATGGCCGAGCTGCGCTCCGAGCTGCTCCAGACGGATCGGCGATGGCCACGGCAAATCCGCCTTGAGATCGGCCCGAGTGCCGAGCCGTTTGTCTTTTCGGCGATCGGGTTCGTGGCCTGCCTCATCATCTTCAGCCTGGCATTGAGCGCGGTGCCTCAGCCGGTGCGCGGCGAAGCGATGCCCCACGGCGAGGGGGCCAAAGCGACAGAGACTAGTGCGCTTCCCAAAGAGGGTGACTTCGGCAAGATCACCGATGGCTTGCCCAAAGGCAATCCAGAGAACGGAGCGCGCTTGTTTAACACCGCCGGCTGCGTCGGTTGTCACAGCCAGAAGAAAGGCGAACGCCTGGTCGGGCCTTCGTTCTACAATCTGTGGGACACCGCTTCGACGCGCGTTCCCGGCATGAGTGCGCGGGAGTATCTCTATCAAAGCATCGTTGATCCCAACGCCTACGTCGTCGAGGGGTATCAGCCTGGCCTGATGCAACAAAATTACGCAGCACTCCTCAGCCCTCAGCAGATGGCCGATATCCTGGCTTGGATAGAAGAACGCCACAGTAACGAGCCATAACGCAGCACAGGACTGATCTTGTGTCCGGCTGAAGGGGGTGTTGGAGTGGCTCTCGAACGAAGCACCGGGTTGAGCCTGCGCGAGCTGATGGCAAACATCGAGGCGGAGCGCAGCCGATTGATGGCGACGCTGAATCGGATCACGGGTGAAGAGATGTTGAACCCCGGCGTCGTCGGCCCGTGGTCGGTGAAGGATGTGTTGGCCCATGTCGCCATGTGGTATTCACGAGCTGTCACGTTGCTGTTTCAGGCCGAGCGTGGCAAGCCGTTGCAATTGCCGCGTTCGAATGTGCCGGACTGGGCGGACGTGAACGCTCAAGACTATCAGTCGCAGAGAGATCGTCCGCTCGATCGCGTCCTGGCTGACTTCGACGGGGCGCACCGGCAATTGCTCAAGCGGTTAGAAGCCTGGCGAGACGAGGCTGCGCTATTCGATACCCGACGTTACCCGGCCTTACAGGGGCGTTCGCTGGCGGAAGTGGTGTGGAATTACACCGGCGCGCATTCGGCTGAACACCGTGCGCAGATCGAGGCGTGGCTGGCCAGCCGAATCGCATAGTTCTTCGCAACCAGCAGCATGCCACTCTTCGACCTGTCACGGACTTTCAGCCGCATTCGATTGTTCGGCAGCACGCGGCTGGACTTTCTACACCGCATGTCCACCGGCCATGTGAGCGGCCTGCAGCCGGGCGAGGGCAAGACGACCGTGCTTACCACGCCGATTGGCCGGATGGTGGACTACCTCATCGTGCTGGCCTTCGATGATTCCACTCTGCTGATTGGTGGAGGCGGCAACCAGGATAAGGTCATGCGCTGGCTGCGCAAGTACATCTTCTTCAACGACGACGTGCAGGTGAGCGACGAGACCGCTGGTACGTGCATGTTCGGCTTGGGTGATGACGTCGGCCCAAGCCTGATCGCGCGCCTGGGTGCCGATGCGGCGGTGCTCTCGCTGCCGGAACATGCCCATCGCACGGTCCCGCTGTCCCCTGGCAGTAGGACCGAGGTAACCTTCGTGCGCGCACCACAGGCGCTCGGACTGAGCTTCTTCGTGATCGGCCGCGACCTCGATCCGGCGGCATGGTTGGGCGAAGTAGCCGACGGGCAGGATTTCGACGCATGGCGCATCGTGCGGGGATATCCGCTCTTCCCCAACGAAATCAACGAGGACTACATCCCACTCGAAGCGGGTCTGTGGGGTGCCGTGAGCTTCAACAAAGGATGCTATACCGGCCAGGAAATCATCGCGCGCATGGAGAGCCGTGGGCAGATTGCCAGGAAGCTGGCATACCTGACCGGCGATGAAACCGGACTGTTGGAAATCGGTGCGGACTTGCGGACCGAAGGCGGCGAAATAGCCGGCAAGGTGACGAGCGCGACGCACGGCGCTGCGCTAGCCTATCTGCGCAGCGCATTCGCGCACGAAGGCGTGCTGCTTCGTTCACAGCATGGCCACGCCGCACGGGTCGCGAGAATTGTGCGGATTTAAGGTACAATAGCCCGCTTTTGGGTGTTGATGCCAGGTTGAACAGGCTTAGTTGCCGGCCAACAGCCATGCCATCGCGTGTAATTCACCTGAGCACGAAGATATGTTCGAATCGCTGAGTGACAAACTGCAGGCCATCTTCGACCGCCTCGGCAAGCGCGGCATCCTGACCGAACAGGATGTGGACGCTGCGTTGCGCGAGGTGCGCGTGGCGTTGCTCGAAGCCGATGTGAACTTCAAGGTAGCCAAAGAATTCCTCGCCCGCGTGCGCGAGCGAGCCATCGGCGCCGAGGTGCACAAGAGCCTGACCCCCGGCCAGGCCGTGGTGAAGATCGTGCACGAAGAGCTGCTGAGGACGCTCGGCGAAGGCGGCAAGCTCGATCTCGGCGGCCCGCCGCCGCGGGTGATCATGTTGGTGGGCCTGCAGGGTTCTGGCAAAACCACGACGGCGGCCAAACTGGCGCTGCGCTTGCGCAACGATGGCCGTAAGCCGTTGCTGGTGGCGGCCGACACTTACCGGCCGGCAGCCATTACCCAACTGGAGACGTTGGGCAAGCAAATCAACATCCCGGTCTTTTCGGAAGGCGACAAAGTGCCGCCGCCGCAGATTGCGCAGCACGCCATTCAGAAGGCCATCCAAAGCGCGCTCGATGTGGTGATCATTGATACGGCCGGTCGCTTGCAAATAGATGAGGCGATGATGCGCGAGGTGGAAGAGGTCAAGGCGCGCACCCGGCCGGCCGAAGTGTTGCTCATCGCCGATGCCATGACCGGCCAGGAAGCCGTGAACATCGCCGATGCATTCAACAAGCGGATCGGCTTGACCGGCCTGATCCTCACCAAGGTGGATGGTGATGCGCGCGGTGGGGCGGCCATTTCGATGCGCGCCGTCACTGGTGTGCCGATCAAGTTCCTGAGCACCGGTGAGAAGCCCGACGCGTTCGAGCCCTTCCATCCCGATCGCCTCGCCTCGCGCATTCTGGGCATGGGCGATGTGCTCACTCTGATCGAGAAAGCGCAGCAGCAGTTTGACGAGCAGGAGGCTGCCAGGGCGGCCGAGAAGATGATGTCGGCCACTTTCGATTTGGAGGACTTCCTGTCTCAGATGCGCCAGATCAAGAGAATGGGGCCGCTCAACGAACTCCTGGCTCTCATACCCGGCATGAAGGATTTGACCAAGCAGATTTCGCCCGACATGACCGAGAGACAATTCAAGCGGGTAGAGGCGATCATCTGCTCGATGACGCCGGCAGAACGCCGCAACCCGAATATCCTGAACGCATCGCGTAAACGCCGCATTGCCAAGGGCAGCGGCACGAGCGTGCAGGAGTTGAATCAATTGCTGTCGCAGTTCCGCGAAGCACAACGCATGATGAAGCAACTGGCGAACAACCCGCGCCTGCGCATGATGAGTGGGTTAATGGGCGCCAGAAGGAGATGATAAGGAGACACGATGGTTCGAATTCGACTACGCCGTATGGGTTCCAAGAAGCAGCCGACCTACCGCATCGTGGTGTGCGATAAAGAAGCGCCGCGCGACGGCGCGTTCATCGAAGTCGTCGGCAAATACAATCCGCGCACCGAGCCGGAGACAGTGATCGTGGAGGAGGCGCGCGCCCTGCACTGGATGAAAGTGGGCGCACAACCCAGCAATGCCGTCCAGCAGTTGTTCAGGAAGACGGGCACCCTGGCGCGCTACGAGCGATTGCGCAAGGGAGAATCCCTCGAAGCGCTTCTAGCCGAAGCTGCTGCTCAGGCTGCCGCCGCGCCGGCGATTGACCCCAAGACGCGCATCGGTCGCAAGCCTGCCCCCAAACCCAAGAAGGCCGAGCAGCCGGCCGAAGCTGCTGCCGAATGAACCGATCATCCCTGAACGATGAAAGAGCTGGTCGAATACGTCGCTAAGGGCCTGGTGGATCACCCCGACCAGGTCAGGGTGACCGAATCGGTTGATCGCAGCACGATCTTTCTTGAGCTGCACGTGGCGCCGGGCGAGGCAGGGCGGGTGATCGGTCGTGAAGGTAAGCTGGCCAATGCAGTGCGAACGCTGCTGCGCATCTCCGCTGCCCGGTCTCGCAAGCGTGTGGTGTTGGACATCACCGAGTGAAGCGCGCACTGATGCACCAGGGGCGCGCCCTCTTCGCGCACAATGGCGGGATCGTCGCGAAGGTTCCTCGTCGTAGGTAAGGTGTCTCGCCCGCACGGCATTGCGGGCGAGATTAAGGTGCAATTGGCGCCCGAGTACGTGGGCATCCTGGATGGCATCGAGCGCATTTACCTCAACGACGCCGAACACCCGCATCGAATATTATCGCGACGCCCGCATCAGGGCGGGATATTGCTCAAGCTAGAGCGCATCGCTACCCGCAACGCAGCCGAGGCAGTGCGCGGCGCGCGCCTGATCGTCCACACCCAGGATTTGCCCGCGCTGCCGCCCGGGGAATATTACGCCTATCAATTGCTCGGCCTGCGCGTCGTGCGTGAGTCGGGTGAGGAACTTGGTCAAATCAGCGAGGTGTTGCGTACGGGCAGCAACGATGTCTACGTTGTAAAGACCGGCGCTGGCGAGTTGCTGCTGCCAGCGCTGGAGGGCGTCATCCGCGAGATAGACCCAGATGCCGGGACGATGAAGGTGACGGTGCCGGAAGGCTTGGAGTAAAGAAAGAAGGATGGGCGGTGAGGGCCTCGAACCCCCGACCTCCTGTGTGTAAAACAGGCACTCTGACCAACTGAGCTAACCGCCCTGCACGCGTGATTTTAATGCGGAACCCCGGTTTCTCCAAGAAACCGGGGTTCTCTCGTTTCAGGGCTCCGCGCACCGGCTCTCTCAGCAAGCGCTCAAGTCGTGCCTGTAGCATTTGCCCCTAGGAATCATGGTTGCTACAAACGATTGCGTCGGCGTGGTCAAGCTCGATCATGTGACCAAGGCGTATGAGGAAGGGGGAGTGCAGCGCACCATCCTCCGCGATGTCAGCATCGAGTTCGGCTGCGGCGAATTTGCCGTGCTGCTGGGTAAGAGCGGCAGTGGCAAGAGCACGCTACTCAACCTGATCGGCGGCATTGATGCGCCAACGTCCGGCGAGGTGTGGATTGACGGCCAGGCGATCGCCCGCATGAGCGATGCGGAGCGCACGCTCTACCGGCGCCGGCACATCGGCTTCGTCTTTCAGGCCTTCAACCTTATTCCCACCCTGACCGTGCGCGAGAACGTGATGCTGCCGCTGGAGCTGGCTGGTCGTCTCTCGCCGGAGGCGCGTCGCAGAGCCGAAGCGCTGCTCGATCAGGTTGGCCTGGCGCATCGCATGGATGCCTTCCCGGATCGGCTGAGCGGTGGCGAGCAGCAACGCGTGGCGATCGCCCGCGCACTGATCAACGATCCACTGGTGGTGCTGGCCGACGAACCGACCGGCAACCTTGACTACGACACGGGCAAGCTGGTGCTTGACTTGCTGGACACCCTCACTCGCCGGGCCGGCAAAAACCTAATCATGGTTACCCATAGCGAGGAAGTTGTGGGCATAGCCGACCGCGTGTTTCGACTACGCGAAGGCAAGTTGGTAGAGGATCGTCTCGTCCTGTCTCATCCCCCCACATCCGTGTAGCTGAACGGTGCCTTGATGGTAGCCGTGGTGCCATGCGCGGTGCGCTTCAAGGTGAACGTTCCGCGCAGGTCTTCGTGTACCAGCATGCTGACGATGTTCAACCCGAGGCTGGGTGTATCCTTGCTGCCTGCGGCTTTGCCCAGCCCGTTGTCTCTGACCTCCACTTCGAGCATGCCCCCGCAATCTATCAGGCTGATGGTGATGTCGCCTTTGTCCCGGCCGACGAAGGCGTGTTCCATGGCGTTTTGCACCAGCTCGTTGACGCACAGCGCCAGCGCCGTGGCCGCGCGCGAGCTCATGCGCAGCGAATCGCCCACGACGTGAATGGCGAGGTCGAGGCCGGGGCGCGCCATATTGGCGTGCGTCAGGCCGACCACGCGCAGGATGACGTCTTTCACGTCCACCAGCCGGAAACCTTCCTGCGCTAACGCATCGTGCACTGCCGCGATGCTCATGATGCGATTGATGCTTTCATGCAACACTTCTTTGGCCGTGAGCTTGTCGCTGGCTTCGTGCAATTGCATCTGCAGAAGCATCACCACGTTTTGGAGGTTGTTCTTCACGCGGTGGTTCATTTCCTTGACGATGGCGGCGTTGCCGATCAGGTGCGCATTCTCGATGGCCAGCGCGATCTGGTTGGCCAGCGTGGTGCACAGTTCGACCTGCGCCTCGGTAAACTCGCCAGCGCCTTCGGTCCACATGTTGAGCAGGCCGATGGTGCGGTCGCGCACTTTCATCGGCACGCACATCAGGCCGCCCAGTTGCGCCTGTGCGGCCCACTGGGCGTGCGCCGAATGCAGCTCGCAGCAGGTCTCGTTCACCAACACAGGGTCGCCGAGCTTTTCGATGTTCAGCAAGGGTAGGTCGTCCAATCGCCAGGGTGGTTCCGGTGCCGTGTTCGGCCTCTGATCATAGATGGCGCGCGGCATGAAAGCATTGATCGTCTCGTCCAACAACAGGACTGAGCAGTGCCGCGCGTTGACCGCGCGCGCGCCCATCTCAGCCACCACGCGCAACGTCTCATCCAGGTAAAGCGGCGAGATAGCCGCGCGGCTGACTTCGGCCACTGTCTGCATTTCGCGCACCTTGCGCTCGCTTTCTTCCTGCAGAATGGCTCGTTCGAGAATGCCAGCAACTACTTCGCCGATGAGCGAGACAAACTCGATCTCACCTGCCGTCCAGGTATGACGCCGATGCGTCTGCACGTTCATCGCGCCAACCACGCGGTCCTGGCTGATCAGCGGCACGGCCATCAGCGACTTGAACGAGCGTTCGCGCGTGTTGGGCACCTCATGGAAGCGCGGGTCGCGCTGTGCATCGCGCACGGCCACTACCTGGCGGTACTGTGCAGCCCAGCCGGTCAGCCCCTCGCCCATGTTCAAGTAGCCGTGATCTACCGCCTGGGGAAACAGACCGGTGGTGGCTTTGAGGATCAGCCGTTGCGATTGCTCGTCTAGTAGATAGACCGAGGTCGAGTCCACCCGCATCACCCGCGTGGTGGTCTGGGTGATGCCGTTGAGGATTGAGCGCAAGTCGGACGTGGCGTTGACCGAGAGCAAAATCTCGCGAATGGCAGTCAGCTCTTTCTTTTTGCGTTGCAACTCCGCGCGCAGGTTGGTCGCGCCGTTGGCAGAGGATTTGCTCGTCGCTTTCTTGGTTGCAGGCATGCCGCGATTCTATCCAACGCTGAGGCGTGCCATGGTGGGCAGGAGGCGCGGAGCGGAGTCTGAGCCTCATGCCTCGGATCCGCGGCGCACCTGATCGCCGATGCGTAAGGCGATGAACAACAGCGCGAAGGTAATGACCGAGAGCAGTAGCACCAGCTGGTTTGCCAGGTCGAGGTTGTTGGCCTGCACGGCGTCATACACGGCCATGGAAAGCGTCTGGGTGCGGCCGGGGATGTTGCCGGCCACCATCAGCGTGGCGCCAAACTCGCCCATCGCGCGCAGAAAAGCCAGGATGCCGCCGCTCAACAGGCTGGCGCGGATCAGCGGCAGTGTGACGAAACGGAACACCTGCCATTCGCTGCACCCATCCACGCGCGCAGCATCCTCGGTCTCGCGGCTGAGATCGAGGATGCTGGGTTTGACGGCCTGGATCACCAATGGCAAAGCAGCGACGATGGCAGCGACTACGGCGCCGGGCCACGAGAAGACCAGCGGGAAGCCGAAAGCCTGCTCGAAGGCCGGACCGATGCCGCGCCGCCCCAACGCGACCAGCAGGTAATAGCCCAGCACGGTGGGCGGCAGCACCAGCGGCAGCATGGTCGTGCCCTCGAGCAGCCACTTGCCGCGGAAGTTCAGGCGCGCGAAGATCCACGCCAGCCCTGTGCCTGTGACAAGCGCCAGGACGCCGGCCCAGGCTGAAACCCAAAGCGAGAGTTCGAGCGGTGTCCAGTCTCGGTTGAACAGCATGGCAGGCGCATCCGCAGATCACCGAATCTCGTCAGGCAGCAGGAAGCCGTACTTACGCATGATCGGCCGGCCTCGCTCGCCGTTGATGAATCTGGCGAAGTCCATCGCAATCGCTGGATTCTTCGACGCGCTGACCACGCCCAGCGCCTGGTCGAGCGGTCGGTGCAGGGCATCGTCAATCAGCGTGTAGGTGACTTCCGGCACGTCGGCCACCGAGAGCGCGACGATGCCGGCGGGCACGTCGCCGGTTTGCACGAACTGCAACGTCTGACGCACGTTCTCACCTAACACCAGCCTGGGCTTGAGCGTCTCCCATAGCCCGGCGCTCTCCAGCGCTTGCCTGGCCGCTGTGCCATAGGGGGCGTGATCGGGGTTGGCGATGGCGATGCGCGTGACCTCAGCCGCGGTCAAGTCCTGCAGCCTCGTGGCCTTGACGCCGGACTGCTTGTTGACGACGAGCACGATGCGCCCGCGCGCATATAGCGCCACCGACTCCGGGACGATCAGCCCCTTTTGCGCCAGGTCGTCCACGAACTTGATGTTGGCGGCGGCGAACAGGTCATAGGGTGCGCCGTTCTCGATTTGCTGCGCCAGTTGGCCGGTGGAGCCGAATACTAGCGTCACCTGGTGGCCGGTCTGTTCTTCGAACAGTTCGGCTATCTCGGTGAAGGCGAATTGCAGATCCGCCGCGCCGGCGACGGTGATGGCGACGGTGGCGGATGTCGCTGGCGCGCCTTGCGGGGCAGCGCGAAGCGGCAGCGCGGCACAAGCGACGAGCGCGCAGGCAAAGATGGCAAGGGGCACGATGGGTTTGTGCATGGCTTAGCGGGTGGGTCGAGCGGTGGGTTGTTGTGCAGGCCCGGAGACGCACTGCGCCTCGCAAGCGTCCAGCCACTCCAGGATGGCGTGAATCTGGCGCAAGCGAAAGTCGTAGACCAGGCTGCGATAGGCGTCGCGGTCGCCGGCGTCTCGCTGCCGGCCGGTGATGCGCGCCAGCTCCATCCGGCAGGCGTTGCGCTGCGCCTGAATCAATTCTGCCACGTCCTGGGGGCCGCGATGCAGGGCGAAGTACAGCTTGGGCGGGAACTCGACCCGCATGTCGCGCATGCTCTGGCTCGGCGCATGCATCCAGGCCTCGAACTGCCGGCGGCCCTTGGCAGTGATGTGGTAGACGCGCCGTTCCGGCCGGTTACCGGTCTGCTCGATGTGCCCTTTGATCAAGCCGTGGTCTTCCATGCTCTCGAGCAACGCATACAACCGGTTCATACCCACCTGCCATACGTCCACCAGATCGCTACGGATACGCGCGAAGAGGGCGTAGCCGTGGGCTGGCGCTTCGTTCAGCAAACCCAGCACTACCTGTTCGGCGCAGAGAGAACGTTTGGGGAGTTGGCGGGCGACCATGATTGCTTAGTCTTAGGTGTCCAATACTCACAAAGTGAGTATTCAAATTGTATCTCAGCGACAAGGGAGCACTTTTAACAGGATGAGCGTCGTGCTGCAGGCGCCTGCTCTCTTGCCTCACTTGTTCCTCGGCGCGGGACAAAGTCTGGTAATCGGAGACACACCGGGGGCATGCACAGAGGGCGAATCCATCCGATGCGATAGACTCGCCTCATGCACAATACACAACACAGCTCACCCGATCCGACCGGCTTGACCGACCCAACTGACCTGACCGACTTGACCGACCTGACCGACCCAACCAACCCGACCGACCTATCCTCCCTCTTCCTCCTGCGCCGCGACATCGTGCTTCTCAACCACGGCTCTTTCGGCGCGTGCCCGGCCCCTGTCTTCGAGGAATACCAGCGCTGGCAGCGTGAGTTCGAGTGCCATCCGGGCGGCTACGTCGAGCGTTGGTTGGAAAACATGGACTGCGCGCGGGCGGCATTGGCCGATTACTTGCACACCACGCCCGACCAGCTCGCCTTCGTCACCAACGCCACCATGGGCGTCAACGTGGTGGCGCACTCGCTGCGTTCGTGGCTGCGCGAGGGCGACCAGATCCTGACCACCGACCATGAATACGGCGCGTGCAACAACGCCTGGGCCTACGTCTGCAGCAAGACTGGCGCGCGCTACATCCGCCGCCACATGCCGCTGCCGGTGAGCACGCCTGAAGCATGGGTCGAAGAATTCTGGCGAGGCGTGAACCCGCGCACGCGCGTGGTGTATCTCAGTCACATCACCTCGCCCACGGCGCTCACCTTCCCGGTGCAAGAGGTGTGCCGCCGAGCGCGCGAGGCCGGCATCCTCTCGATCGTGGACGGCGCGCACGTCCCCGGTCAGCGCGAACTCTTCCTCGACGAAATCGGTGCCGATTTTTACACCGGCAATTGCCACAAATGGATGTTGGGGCCGAAGGGCAGCGCTTTTCTCTACGCCCGGCGCGACGTCCAGCACCTGATCGAACCGCTCATCGTCGGCCACGGCTGGCGGCCCGAGGCCGTCTCCGATAAGCCGATGCAGGACTACGTGGAGCAATTCGGCACGCGCGATCTGGCGGCTTTCCTGGCCGTGCCGGCGGCCATCGCCTTCATGGAGCAGCACAACTGGGACGTTGTGCGCATGCGCTGCCATCACCTGGCGCGCCAGGCGCGCCGGCGCGTCGAGTCACACTTCGGAGTCGAGCCTGTCTGCCCGGAGTCGTTCGACTGGTTCAGCCAGATGGTTGCCATCCGCCTGCCCGACCGCACCGACCTGACAGCGCTTGGCGCGATCCTGCGCGAGCGCTACCGCATCGAGATGCCGCTGATCCACTGGCACCATCTGAAGCTGGCGCGGTTGTCGGTCCAAGCCTATACCACCGAGGCTGAGCTGGAGGCCCTGGCGCAAGCGCTGTGCCGGCATGTGCCCGAGTGCAGCGCCTGAGGCGCTTCATTGCACGGCCCCCTGGCTGCCACGCGCCACGTCAGCTCGATGTTGCCCTTTCGCGCGGCAAACACCCGGTCGAGCAGGTTGCTGACCGGGCAGCAGTGATTCGGCAGCACGGTCACCCGCTCGCCGATGGCCGGCTTCTTCGGGCAGGCCGAGAAGTCCACGTGGCCGTGCTCCTCCGACAGACCATAGATCACGGCTTCGGGGTATTCGAAGATCAAGCCGTGTCCCTGCAAGCCGAGCAGGTCGGACGAGAGCGTCTTGCTGCCGCAGTCGAGGATGCCGCGATCGGCAGTCGGTCGGCTGACTACGGTCGCGATCACAGTGAATGAGCAGTCTTCGAGGCGCATTGCGCCGGCCTGCACGGTGGCGCGGTCGCCGTAGACATACATGCCGGCGCGGTGTTCGGTCAGTTCGCGATGGGTGTGGGCTTGCCACATGCAGGCGGTTCCGCCGCCGCTCACGCGGGCGATGCCCAGGCCTTCGGCTTCAAGCAGTGTGCGCGTCTCGCGCACGAACGGGTCGAGTTGCGACGTGTTCGGGTAGCACATCAGTCCGCCGAAGGTCAGCCCCGGCAGGTTGGCGATGCACTTGGCCAGTGCGGCCGCTTCCTGAGGCGACTGCACACCGCAGCGGTGCGCGCCGGCGTCGAACTCGACCAGGACAGTCAACTGTCGGCCTGCATGACGCGCCGCTTCGGATAGGCCGCGGGCGGTGACCTCCGAATCGGCTGCGACGCTGACCGTCGCGCGTTGCATCAACCTGGCCAGGCGCGCCAACTTTTGCTCGCCCAGCAGGTTGTAGGGGATGAAAATGTCGCGGATGCCGGCGTCGGCCATCACTTCGGCCTCGCCCAACTTCTGGCACGTGATGCCGACCGCGCCGGCGCGGATCTGCATGTGTGCGATCTCAGGGATCTTGTGCGTTTTGATGTGGGGGCGGTTGGCGATGCCGTGCGACGAAAGATAGGACTGCAGTTTGGCGATGTTGGCCTCGAGTTTGTCGAGGTCTACCACAAGTGCGGGTGTGTCCAGTTCTTCGATTCTCATGATGCTTGTTGGATCGCTGCACAGAGCGATTCCGGCTGTGAAAGTGTGTGATTTGTGACCCAGACTTGCCGAGAGGATGTTTCGGATGAGAGCCTCGCATGTCCGACGAGCGGCGACCGCATCAGCAGGTGCGGATGCGATCGGCCGGGCGAAGCAGGTTGATCGCCGAGGCCAGCCGCGCCACGTGCGGATCGTATTGCGCGATCAGTGCTGGCAGCGGCCAGATGCGCAGGTTGCTGTCGAGCAGGAGCATCGCGGCGCGTGCGGCGTTGCTCATGAGCACGAGCGCAAATTCCAGGTCGTCCTTTGTGCGTTCGCACACGTGGGCGCGATAGTCCTGCATGGCGTGGGCGGCGCTTATGGCCAGGTCGGCCATCTCGCGCGGGCCATCGCACAACAGCTCATAGCCCTTGAGTGCTTCGCCGCGCCTGCGCAGGGCCACGAAAGCGGCGATCGCTTCGGCATCCTGATCGGCCAGCGCTTGAAAGCGCGCCCGGACCTGGGCCATGGTGCGTTGCATGTGTTCGGCGGCGTGGAGCGCTTCATCCGATCCGCCCTCCTCCAGGCTGACGTTGGCCGTGGCCTGGGCCAGCCCGGCGGCCAATGCGCCGCCGAGCGCGATGACGGCGCCGGCCTGACAATGGGTAGCTTGCGCGATATGGTCGAGCGCGTCGCCGATCGTGCGTTGGGTCAATGCAGGTGAAGGTGTCATCTGGCCGGGAATTGTAGAACGTTCGGCGCGTTTGACGATAGTGCAGCGTCGCGTGTATATCTTGTGATCGTGCAACGCGCATCGCGGAAGGGAGCGCCTGGGATGAATGGTGCCGGAGCGGGCCGCCGCTGGATCGCAGTCGTCGCGCTGGCGCTTGTGTGTCTGGCCGTGATTGGGACGGTGGCGTCTTGCAGCGGCGCGCCGCCGGCCACGCCAGAAGCGCGTTCAGTGGCCACGCCGGCTGCAGCCGTCCAGCCGACCGTCGTGACTCGGACGCGTCCCGATCGCATTGACGGCCTGGCGGTGGTCTTCGCGGATGAGCTGCCGCGCGAGGCGCAGCAGACGATTGCCCTGATCCGGCGCGGCGGCCCATTTCCCTATCGCCAGGACGGCAGCGTCTTTCAGAATCGCGAGCGCCGGTTGCCGATCAAACCCCTTGGCTACTATCGTGAATACACCGTGCGCACGCCGGGCGAAAATGACCGCGGCGCACGCCGGATTGTGATGGGCGAGGGGGGCGAGATCTATTACACCGCCGATCATTACGATAGCTTCGTGCGGGTGATCGAACCATGAGCAAAATCCAAGCCGTCCTCTCGAAGGCGCGTGAGCCGGGTGTATATTGCTTCCGATCGCGCGCGTCTCCCATCACCCTCAAACGCGCGTTGGAGAAGGCCGGCTGGCGCTTGTTCCATCTGGATGGGCGCGAGGTTCGCGACAAAGCTTCGTTCTTGCAAGCGTGCGCGGCGGCCATGGACTTCCCGGCCTACTTCCGGGCGAACTGGGACGCCTTCGAAGAGTGCCTGAACGATCTATCCTGGGCGCCGGCGCAGGGCTACGTTGTGCTCTTCGACCGGGCCGGCCAGTTTGAGTTGAGCCAGCCGCGCGCCTGGGCCACCGCGATGGACATCTTCCAGGATGCGGTCACGTCGTGGCAAAAGTCCGGCACGCCGATGTATGTGCTCCTGCGCGGCGCCGAGGCGATCTACCCCGAGCTGTGAGTGGCCGGCGCGAAAGGTGCGCGCATCGCGCCGTCGTCATTTCGGCGACCAGAAAGCCAGCGACCCGTTGCCGATCACGCGTGGGTTGATGCTGCCCGAGGCTTCCGTCTCTAGCACGTAGTCGCGGGTGCCGTTGCTGTTGCCGTAGGTCAGGGTGAACACCAACTTGCGGCTGTCCGGCGACCAGATGTTGACCGAGCGGCTGTAGCGGTCGAACTCGGAAGCCAGGCGTTGAAAGGCCTGGGTGGGCGCGAAGTAAAACAGGCCGCGCGCGCTGCCATCTTCCGGGTTGATCGTCTCCAGCAGCATGTAGGGCACGGAGAGCGGCGGGGTGAAGTCGAACCCTTTGAAATCGGGCGCGATGTCGGTGCTGCTGGCGCGGCTGAAGCTGGCGATGCGCTGGCCGTCGGGTGACCAGAAGAAGGCCACTACCGGCTTGTTGCTGATCACCTTCTTGCTGCCGGTGTTCACATCCATCACGGTGAGCGGGCCGCCCGGCTCTTGCTGATCGGATTGCACGACATAGGCGAGTTTGGCGCCAGCGGGCGACCATGCAAAGCTGATGCGCCCCTCGAATTCGGTCAGCGTCCGCACCGGCTTGCCTGTGCGATCGGCCAAAATTAGCCTGTGGCGGTCGGAATTGTCGGTCGCTTCGGTGATCAGCATATAGCCGCCGTCCGGCGAGAAGTGGGGTGCCTGAAAAGCCAATCGGCTCTTGGTGGGGATGCGCGTCGTCTGGTCGGTGGTGGTGTCCACCAGCGCCAGGCGGTCGGCGCCGCCACGAGATGCCCCCACCTTGGCGATCAACGTTTTGCCGTCAGGGTTCCAGCTCCAGAAAGCCGATGCGCCCTCGAACAGCTTGCGCGGGCGGGCGCCATCCTGGGTGTTAACCAGGTTGAGGCCGAAGGTTTGATCTTCCAGGTCCTGGGTCAGGAAGGCGATGTGAGAGCTGTCGGGTGCCCAGTCGAGATAAGGAATATCCTCCGTCTTGGAGAGGAAGATCTCGCGCAGCGGGCGTTTGCCGTCGGCCGAGGCAAGATACACCGCGCTCGAAACGAACTCGCTGCCATCTGAACCGCGCTGGATGATGACGCGCTGCGGCCGGCGTTCGATGTGCATGCCCGGCTCGACGGGCTGCACCATCTGGCCCTCTTCCGTCTGCTGGATCACCATGCTGTTCGGCCCGCGCTGGATCACCACGGCCTCCGGGTTTATCTCGATCGTGGCGTTCGAGGCGGTGCGGCGAGCGGTCAACTCGACCAGTGCGATCTGCTTGGCATCCGGCGACCACACCGGAAGGCTGTAGAACAACGCCTCATCCGTTCCGGGCATCAGCCGGTTGCCATCGCGAGTGATGCGCATGACGTCACCGCCGGTTTGATCCATGACCAGGATGTTGCCGTCCTCGGCGACGACGGCAATTCGCCCGACGCGGCGTTCGAATGCCGTGACCAGATCGTTTTGTGGCAGGCGAAATTCCTGGGGCAGCTCTACGCGCGGTTTTTGTTGTTCAGGTATCCCCAGGCTGCACGCGCTCAGCGCCGTGGCCGCGAACGCGGCCAGTGCGGCGGAAAGGAGGTAACGGTTGCTCGCTCTTCTCATGTTTATCGCGGTGACCAGAATGCGATCGTGCCGGCGGCGATGCGATTCAAATCCACACCGGTCTGTGCGGCGTTCAGGGTGGCGACGGCGATGTCGGCCTCGTCCTGCGCAGCGTCGCCGGCCGCGCCTTCCCCCAGCGGACCGAGCGCCTCCTCCAGCCGCCTCAGGGGCTCGCGCAGCTCGAAGCGCATGAACGCCTCGCGCAGGCGACCGCGGTCGGGCTAGGGAGGAGCGAGAGCGGCTGGGTCCAGCTCGACCGGGACGGTGTCGACGACCGTCGCGAGCTGCTTCGAGACACGCGCGTCTTCGGCGTGAGCGCGCAACTTCTCGCGCCGCTTCGTACCGGACACTTCGTCGACGCGCGCGAGCACTTCTTCGAGGCTGCCGAAACGTTGCAACAGCTCGGCGGCCGTCTTCTCGCCGATACCTGGGACGCCCGGAATGTTGTCGGAAGTGTCGCCCTTGAGACCCACGAAATCGGGAACCAGCTCGGGCGGAATGCCGTAGCGCGCGACCACCGCGTCGCGGTCGTAGAGCTTGGTATCGGTGATGCCACGCGCGGTGGCGAGCACGCGGATGCGGTCGTCGACGATCTGGAAGAGATCGCGGTCGCCGGTGACGACCAGCACGTCGAGACCGGCGCTAGCCGCCCGCCGCGCGATCGTCGCGATCACGTCATCGGCTTCGTAACCGTCGACGCGCAGGTTGCGAAAGCCGAAAGCCTCGACGATCTCGGGCAGCGCCGGCAGCTGCTGTTGCAACAGGTCCGGCGTTTCCTCGCGCTGCGCTTTGTAGTCGTCGTAGAGCTCGGCGCGTCCCGACGTGCCGGCGTCCCACACCACCAGCGTCGGCTGCAACCCATGCTCCTGGACGAGCTTCACGAGCATCGACGCGAACCCGAAGATCGCGTTGGTTGGCTCGCCGCGCGACGTTGCGAGATCCTCGGGCAAGGCGAAAAAGGCACGGTACGCGAGGCTGTTGCCGTCGATCAGGACAAGCTCGCGCGTGCCGTTCGCAGCCACGCCGCGAACCGTACCGCCGCACCCCGCCGACCGGTCGGTCGCTCGCCGCCCCGAGCGCCGGCGCAGGCGGCGAGCGACGCTCGGGGCGGCAAACGCGCAAACACGGGAGGAGAAGCCGCGTCGCGCAAGTATCCTGCCGCCGATGGCCACACCTTCCGCTCAGTACTCCGTCACACTCCGCGTCGAGCTGCCACACGGCGGGGTGCTGAGCAAGGTAACCGCCGCCATATCGCGCGCCGGCGGGGCGATCGTCGCGGTCGACACGGTCGAGGCGAGCGGCGATTCGACCGTTCGCGAGATCACGGTCGAGTGCACGAGCCCGCAACACCGCGGCGAGGTGATCACGGCCGTCCAAGCGGTCCGCCAGGCGCGCGTACTCGAGATCACCGATCGCACGTTCGAGGTGCACCGTGGCGGCAAGTTGCACACCGGCCTCAACCACCCGATCAAGACGCGTGACGACCTGTCGATGGCCTACACGCCCGGCGTCGCACGCGTCTGCATGGCGATCGCCGAGAACCGCCAGAAGGCGTTCAAGTACACGATCAAGGGCAACACCGTCGCGGTCGTGTCCGACGGCACGGCCGTGCTCGGGCTTGGCGATATCGGCCCCGAGGCGGCGATGCCGGTCATGGAGGGCAAGGCGATGCTCTTCAAGGAGTTCGCCGACGTCGACGCGTTCCCGATCTGCCTGGCGACCAAAGACGTCGACGAGATCGTCGAGACGGTGAAGCGGATCTCGCCCACCTTCGGCGGCATCAACCTCGAGGACATCTCGTCGCCCCGCTGCTTCGAGATCGAGCAGCGCCTCGTCGAGGAGCTCGACATTCCCGTCTTCCACGACGACCAGCACGGCACCGCGATCGTCACGTTGGCCGCGCTCATCAACGCCTGCCGGCTCACCGGCCGCCGTTTGAGCGACCTGTCGGTGTGCATGGTCGGGGCGGGAGCGGCCGGTGTAGCGGTGGCGAAGATCCTCATGCAAGCTGGCGTCACCCGCATCGTCGCCTGCGACCGCTTCGGCGCTATCCACCGCGAACGCGAGGACTACGTCGCCGGCAAGATGAACGCACCCAAACGCTGGCTGGCCGAGAACACCAACCACGAGTGCCGGGCCGGTAAACCGAGCGACGTGATCGAAGGCACCGACCTCTTCATCGGGCTGTCCGGCCCCGGCATCATCAGCGCGCGCGACTTGCAGAAGATGAATCCCGAGCCGTTCGTTTTCGCGATGGCCAACCCCGAGCCGGAGGTGCGCCCCGAGGAGGCAGCCCCCTACGTGCGCGTCATGGCCACCGGCCGTTCCGACTACCCGAACCAGATCAACAACGTGCTCGCCTTCCCGGGCGTTTTCCGCGGAGCGTTGGACGTTCGCGCCGAGCGCATCACGGACGAGATGAAACTCGCGGCCGCGCGCGGCATCGCTGAAGTCGTCGGCGACGACGAGCTCGACGAGGACTACATCGTGCCGAGCGTGTTCAACCGCGACGTGGTCCACGCCGTCGCGGAGGCGGTGGCGCAGGAGGCGCTCCGCAGCGGGACGGCTCGCGCGACAACGCCGCCGGAGGCCCGGCGCCCCGCCGCGGTCGCTTAGCGCCCCCGCGATCCGCCGTGGCCGCCCCGCCCCCGCGGGGGGCCGCCGCCCACCCCCCCGCCCCCCCCCCTAGCCCCCCCCAGCCCGGCCGCCCCGCCCCAAAAGGCGCAG
>JAIMBB010000206.1 GCA_023511655.1 Anaerolineae bacterium | reverse complement strand
GACAGGCGGAATATCGGCGAGCGCAAGCCGAGGGCATCAGTTAAACTGCGGCAACAGACCGGTCGCCTGGTGCGCGGCGATCAATTCGTCCACTAGAGCCCGAATCTGCTCCAGGTCCAGCTCCGCGGCAGTGTGCGGGTCGAGATAAGCGGCCTGGTAGATGTAATCTCGCTTGCCGGTCAGCGCAGCCTCAACCGTCAGCTCCTGCACGTTGACATTGGTGCGCATGAGTGCAGCGAGCTGCGGCGGCAGTTTGCCGATTCGGGTGGGTTGCAGGCCGTTTTTATCCACCAGCACCGGCACTTCCACACAGCACCCCTGCGGCAGGTTATCAATCAGGCCATCGTTCGGCACGTTGCCGTAAATCACGCGCGGCTGACCGGTCTCCAGGCTATGGACGATCAGCGAACCGTATTCGTGGCTGCGGCGCACCTCGACATCCTGGCCGGCTTCCAGGCGAGCGCGCATGTCATGCCAGCCGGCGATCTGTGCTTCGCACCGGCGGATGTATTCGTCCAGCGGGATGTTGAACCGCTCGATCAGGTCGGGGCGGTCGCGTTTGATGAACCAGGGCACGTATTCGCTGAAGTGCTCGCTGGACTCGGTGACGAAGTAGCCGAAGTGCTTGAACACCTCGTAGCGCACCAGATTCCACGTCGGCTGCTTGCCTGCTTTCAATACCGCGCGAATGCGGGGGTAGAGATCCTCGCCGTTGCGCTCGAATTTCAAATAGAAGGCCATGTGGTTGATGCCGGCGCACAGGTAGTTGATCTCCTCGATGGGCACGCCGATGTCCCAGGCCAGTTGCTCGGCCGTGCCCTGCACGCTATGGCACAGGCCCACGGTCTTGATCTTCGTCGCCCGGCTAATGGCCCAACAATTCATCGCCATCGGGTTGACGTATTGCAGAAAAGTGACGTCGGGGCACACCGCTTCCATGTCGCGGCAGATGTCGAGGAAGACGGGGATGGTGCGCAGCGCGCGCATGATGCCGCCGACGCCGAGCGTATCGGCGATGGTCTGCCGCAGGCCGTACTTTTTGGGCACCTCGAAGTCAATCACAGTGCTTGGCCTGTAACCGCCGATCTGGAACATGCTGATGGCGTAATCTGCGCCGTCGAGCGCGCAGCGCCGGTCCTGGGTCGCTTCGATCCTCGGCCGCGCGCCCAGTTTCTCGGCCACCTTGTGCGCCACCACCTCGGAGGTCTTCAGGCGCTCTTGATCAATGTCGAAGAGGGCAATGTGCGATTCGGCCAGCTCAGGAAAGCTGAGGATGTCGCCGAGCAGGTTCTTCGCAAACACGGTGCTGCCGGCGCCGATGAAGGTAATTTTTGGCATACTTGGATTCTCGATCTCAATCTTGGGCAGCGATTTTGGATTGGCAATCGCCGATCGTCAACTATCATCCATCCACGCCAATGAATCCCTATCTCACCGGCTTTCGATGCTCCCTGTGCGGCGCGCACTATTCCCCCGATGAAGTCACCTACACCTGCCCGCAAGATGACGGCAACCTGGATGCGGTATACGACTACGAACGCATGAAGCGCACGCTCGACCCACGCGCCATTGCAGGCAGGGGCGATCGTTCGATCTGGCACTACGCGGAACTCCTTCCGGCGCAACCGGACCCTTCCATCGCCGGCCCACGGACGCCGCTCACTTCGCTGGGCTGGTCGCCGTTGTATCGCGCGCCGGCTCTGGAGCGCACGTTGGGTGTGCGCGCTGTGTGGCTGAAGGACGATTCTCGCCTGCCCAGCTCGTCGTTCAAGGATCGAGCCAGCGCGATGGTGATCGCGCGCGCCATGCACATAGGGGTGAAGACGATCTGCGTGGCTTCCACCGGCAACGCCGCGGCTGCCCTGGCAGCGCTATGCGCCGGCAGCGATCTGCAAGCCATCATCTTCGTGCCAGAGGACACCCCGGAAGGCAAGCTGGCCGGCATCCTCATCCACGGCGCACGGGTATACACGGTGCGCGGCTCGTATAACGACGCGGTCGCGCTGGCCAACGCCGCGTGTCAAACCTTCGGCTGGTATAACCGCAGCACCGGCTTCAACCCCTACACCCGCGAAGGCAAAAAGACCGCCGGCTTCGAGATCGCCGAACAGCTCGCCCGCGCCGATGGCGCCGCCGATGGCGCCGCTTCGGCACAACCCTTCCGTGCGCCCGACGTGGTCATCGTGCCGGTCGGCGACGGCAACATCATCAGCGGCGTGCACAAAGGCTTCGCCGAGCTGCGCGCACTCGGCTGGATCAAGCGCATGCCCCGCTTCATCGGCGTGACGGCGGCGCTCTCGCCATCGCTATACCGCGCCTGGCAATCGGGCGTGGAAACGTTCGAGACCATCCCCTCGCGCACCATCGCCAGCGGCATCGGCACCGATCGGCCGTGCGACGGCGTGATGGCCTTGCGCGCCGTCCGCGGCACCGGCGGCCAGTTCATCGAGGCGACCGACGAGGAGATGCTCGATGGGGTGCGCGAGATGGCCACCCGAGCCGGCGTGTTTGTCGAGCCGGCCTGCGCAGCGGCTTACGTCGGCCTGCTGAAGGGCCGGAGCATGGGCGTGATCGGCAGCGACGAGGAAGTGGTCTTGCAGCTCACCGGCAGCGGCTTCAAAGACGTGCGCTCGGCATTGCGCGCGGCCGGCAAGCCGATCAGCGTAGAATCGCTCGCCGATATACGACCTTGAGATGGGCGACCTCCTGTTGTGGTACCTGTGGATGCAGGCGTTCGCGTTCGGCGGCTGGCTGATCGCCTCGCGTTGGCTGCGCGCTTTGCCTGACCAGGGCTACGGCGTTGGCAAGATACTGGGCCTGACGCTGGGCGGCTTCGCCTATTGGGCCGGGGTCACGCTGGGCTTCTCGGCCAACCACGCCGGCGCGGCGCTGCTCGCCCTGGCCGTGGTGTGGAGCGTCGGCCTGTGGCTACGCCACACAACGCACGACGCGCATCACGCACTGCGCATCACACATCGGGCATCGCGCATGCCGTTCGTCGTCACCGAAGTGCTGTTTGCCCTGGCCTTCGTCGGCTGGGCTATCGTGCGCGCCTACAGCCCCGACATCATGAGCGCCGGCGGCGAGAAATTCATGGAATCCATGATGATTAATGCTATCCTGCGCAGCCCGACCTTCCCGCCAAATGACGCCTGGATGTCCGGCTTCAGCCTCAGCTACTACTACTTCGGCTACATCATCTTCGCCATGTTGATTTTGCTGAGCGGCGTCGCGCCGGCAGTCGGCTTCAACCTGGGGGGCGCGATGATCTTCGCGCTGACCGTCGCCGGTGCCTTCAGCATCGGCTACAACGTATGGGGATTGAAATTGAGAATTGAGAATGAAGAATTGAGAAAAGGTCCTTCTCAACCCTCAATTCTCAATTCTCAATTCTCAATTCTCAATTCTCAACTCACCGCTGGCCTGCTGACGGCGCTGATGTTGGCGCTGATGGGCAACCTGGGCGGGTTGATGGGCGCGCTCAAGTGCAGCAACGCTCTGCCCCAGTCGTTCTGGGAGTGGCTGGACGTGCGCGACACGGCGGCGCAGGTCTATGCCTGCAACGGCCTGGCGCCGAGCGAGTTCTACAGCTGGTGGTGGGATTGGTCGCGCGTGGTGAAGGACACTACACCGAGCGGCCAGTATCAAGAGACGATCACCGAAGTGCCCATCTTCAGCTTCGTGCTGGGCGACAATCACCCACACGTGATGGCGCTGCCGCTGGCCATGCTTGCGCTCACCCTGGCGCTCGACGCCTTTCGAAACGGCGCGCGCGATACGGGCTACGCAACACGCAATCCGTCAGTCTCCTGGCGCGCCTTGCACATCGCACAAGCCATCATCCTGCCGGCCATTGTGCTCGGTAGCCTGGCGTTCACGAACGCATGGGACTTCCCGGTCTACGGAGCGATCTTCGTCGTGGCAGGGCTGTTGGGCAGTTGGCTGCGACGCGAGTCGCTGCTGCCGGCGCTGTTGCATGGCGTGGGGGTGCTCGCGCTCGGCTATCTGCTCTATTTGCCGTGGCACGTGACGTTCGCGTCGCAGGCCCGCGGGATCGGCGTCAATCTGTTCAACGGCACGCGCTTCGCCCACTTCTTTGCGATTTATGCGCCGTTCCTGATCGCCGGCGCGGGCTTGCTTTGGCTGACCGCGGGCGACGTCCGCGCGCCCGCTCGCGCCATCCTGGGCCGGGCAGCCGGCCTGACCGCGCTGGTCATCGGCGGAAGCCTGCTGGCGGCCATCATCATCGGGCTGGCCTCGCCCCAGGGCCGCGCCATGGCGCAGGAACTCACCACCACCGGCGCTACGATGGGCCTGACGAACGAGCAGGTCTCGCAGCGGTTGGTCGAACGCGCCACCAACCCCTGGACCGTGCTGGTGCTGAGCAGCGGCGCGGCCCTGTGCGCCGTGCTCATCCTTGGCCGGCGACGCGCATGTGCGGAGGACGGCAATGGCGACGCAAACCCGCTCCCACCCCAGGCCGACGCCTTCGCGCTGTTGTTGATGGGCGCAGGAGCACTGCTCACGCTCGGCGTGGAGTTCGTGTTCTTGCGCGATCTGTTCGGCACGCGCATGAACACGGTATTCAAGCTCTACTATCAGGCGTGGACGCTATGGTCGGTAGCGGGCGCCTACGCAGTCGTCTGTCTGCTGAGCACGCGACGCATCGCTGCGCGCGCATTCGGCCTGGTCGCCCTGGCCTTCATCGGCCTGGGATTGCTCTACCCGGTGATGGCCATCCCGGCCCGCACGAACAACTTCAGCGGCCAACCCACGCTCGACGGCGCGGCGTATCTGCAAACGAGCCAGCCAGAAGACGCGAAGATGATCGCCTGGTTGAATGCGAACGTGTCAGGCGATCCCTACCTGATCGAGGCGCCGCCGGCCGGCGCGTTCGGCGCCTACACCTACGAAGGACGCATCGCGACGTTCACCGGCCTGCCGACGGCGCTGGGCTGGGGCGGACACCAGCACCAGTGGCGCGGCACGACTTACGAGCAGGCGCGGCGCTTCCCGCTGATCGAACAGTTGTATAACACAACCGACCCGGTTGAAGCGCGCGCGTTGCTGAGGGAATTCAACGCCGAGTATGTGATCGTGGGAGCGGTGGAGCGATCGCGATTCGCGCCGGAGGGGCTGGCCAAATTCGAGTCGCTGTGCGCGACGGCCTTCCAGGCCGGCCGCAGCGCCGTCTACCGCTGCAAGCTGTGAGCTGCAACCGGCTCAGTTGCAACGGCTGGGTTCAACCGCCGCGCGAACTTCGCGACGAAGACTCGCTTGAACTACACGAGCCTACGCTGGGCCGAGACGTCGGCCCCGCGCGGAGCGCGGTCGGCTGCAACACCCGATGATGGCGGGGCCATCATTTGGCCTAGGGGAAACAGCGGCTTCCCAGGGAGCCGCCCGACTCGGGTTTCAACTCACACCGGCGTAGTTGCTGTTTCCCAGGATGCCGTGTTGGGCGGGGGCCAGGTTATGGCCCGGCTGCCTTGAACTGGCGCACGCCTGAACTTCTCGCTGACAGACCGGCTCTTGCCTGAACCTGAACGCTTCCCCGA
Source organism: Anaerolineae bacterium (assembly GCA_023511655.1). Lineage (GTDB taxonomy): Bacteria > Chloroflexota > Anaerolineae > J036 > Brachytrichaceae > JAAFGM01. The sequence continues at coordinate 705 of JAIMBB010000206.1, read as the reverse complement.
CCACGCTTTGCCTTCTGCCGACGGACTTGTTCTTCTCGCAACCCGAACGTCTCACCGACCACGCTGTGCGCTTTGCTGACTGACCTGAACTGGCGCGCGCCCGAACTTCTCGCCGACCGCACTCGGCACTTCGCCAACGGACCGGCTCTTGTCTGAAGCGATGCCCTTCCCCGACCCCGCTGCGAGTTTCCCCCGACTGACTTCGCTTCACCAAAGCCAAGGCGTCTTCAGGTCTCCGCCGACCAGCCCAGGCGCTTCACTGTGGCTTGGCCCGCCCAACGGCACCGAGCTCAGCCGCTGCGACCGAGCGAAGCGAGGGAGCAGTCGGCTGGAGCGAGATTTTGGGCGGCGTCCTACACAACATTCAGCACGAGATATGGAGCACGTTGCTCAAGTAGACGTAATTGAATCGCCCTTTCAACGGGATAATTTGTAATAACCAATTCCGTGATTTTGCCACGCTTCGCGCCATTACAATTGATAGCACGATTGGCTAATACTTCATCTATGGTGAAGTAAGGGAAATCATAAAGAGATCGGATGGTTTCGGTATCAGAGTTGGACAGCATGACGTACACCTTGTTTTTGCTCAGCTCGACACAGACATCGCGCAGATGCTCTTGGTCGGACAGCCCAAAGCCATTTGCATGATATGACGTGAAATTGGCCGTCTGCGATAAGGGCACATATGGCGGATCGAAATAC
>JAIMBB010000205.1 GCA_023511655.1 Anaerolineae bacterium | reverse complement strand
CGGCGCTCCAAGGAGCTGCAAAAGTTGATTGAACGATGGGCCTCATGATCACGGTTTCGCGGGCTCTTACCCCGCCGGGCGACAGACCGGGTATAGAATCTTTGTCCTGCTTCCCGGGCATCCCGCTGCTTTTGGATTCGGGGGTGTTGTCATGCGACGCACGCGCGAGTTGCTGTTCCAGACCGATACGCTCAAGCTCGAGCTGCTCAACACGCCTATCAACCAGCTCGACCTGAAGTTCGAGGGCACGATCTTCGCGCAGGCCATCCCAGTGGTGAAGGAAGAGCTGCGCCGGGCCGGCATCCGCAAACTCGAGCCGATCTTCTACATCTCCACCGGCTACGGCTGCATCGCCGGCCAGCCCATCATCTCGCTGGGCTTCTATGACTTTCACCCGCTGCTGAAAGACTTGAACGAGGAGTTCCGCGGCTGGCGCTACAGCGACGCCGACATCTTCGAGCTGTTGCGCCACGAATGCGGGCACGCCTTTTGTTACTCGTATAAGCTGTATCGCCGGAAGGACTTCCGCGAGTTGTTCGACGTGCGCGGGAACTTCTTTGCCACCTACCCGGAGAAGGACGACTACCGCTATAACCCGTGGAGTCGCAGCTACGTGAACCCGAATGGCGATCATTACGCCCAGAAACATCCGGACGAGGACTTTGCCGAGACGTTCACCGTGTGGCTGACGCCGCGCTCGAATTGGCGGCGAGCCTACCGCCACTATCCACTCGCGCTGAAGAAGCTGCGCTTCACCGACCGGGTGGTCAAGGAGCTGGGGCCATGTCCGCCGCTGGTCAGGGTGGATGAGGGCTGGAAGATCGAGCCGTACGAGGACGTCAAACTCACGGTGGCCCAGTTCATGAAGGCCAGGCCGAACCGCTATTACCACAAGGTCACCGGCTATGTGGATCCCGACCTGAAGGAGATGTTCCGCACCCAGCCGCAACGCTTGACCCGCCGTGAGCTGTTCGGCCGCTATATGCGCGCCGAGGCCTTCATCAAGGCGCATAAGCAACAACTGATCTCGCGCACGTCGTACTGGGTGGGCGTGGACTCGGTCGTCGTCTACGATCTGCTCGACAAGCTGATCACGCGGGCCAGAGCGTTGAACTTGTGGCTGGAGAAAGCGCAAGAGGAGAAGAAACTGGTCGAGCTGACCGCCTACGTGACGGCGCTGTGCACGAACTACAAGACCGCCGGCCAATACCTGAACTGAGCGACCGGGTGATCCGGCGGCACGACCTGCTGACCTGACGACCTGACGACCTGACAACCTGCTGACCCGACGACCTGACGACCTGACAACCTGCTGACCCGACGACCTTACGACCTGACGACTTGACAACCTGACAATCTGATGAGCAGTATCCTCATCACCGGCGGCACCGGCCTGATCGGCCGACACGTAGCCAGGCTGCTGGCCGAGCGGGGCTACGCCGTCCGCGTCCTCTCTCGCCGCGCCGCGCCCGACGTGCCGCTGCTGCGCGGCCTGCCCAACATCGAGTTCATCCAGGGCGACGTGCGCAACCCGGCCTCGCTCGCGCCGGCCGTCAGTGGCTGCGACGCCGTCGTGCTCTCGCACCAGTTCCAGAACTTCCCGGTCGAGAACCCGCGGCGCAACGAGACCTTCGACGCAGTGGATCGAATGGGCACCGTGCACTGCGTGGCTGCGGCGCAGCAGGCCGGCGTGCGGCGCCTGGTCTACGTCAGCGGCATCGCCCTTGGCAACCCCAACCCGCCCCATCCCGGCATACAGGCCAAGCTGGCTGCCGAGCGCGCCGTGTTCGACAGCGGATTGTCGGCCGTCTCGCTGCGCGTGAACGTGGTATACGCCTCCGACGACAAATACTTCTCCCGGCTGGCCCGCGCTGCGCGGTGGTCGCCGTTCGTGCCGATCCTCGGCAGCGGCGAATCGCGCTGCGCGCCGGTGCATGTGGATGACGTGGCGCGCGCCATCGCATACGCCGTCGAGCGAACGGCAATCGGTGGCCTGGTCAACGTCTGCGGTCCGGACGAGGTGACGTGGAAGGCGTTACTATTGGCTGTGGCGCAGGCCGCCGCTCCGATGCGCTACAGGATCGCCACGCCCATTCCGCAGACGCTGTTGTTCCTCGCCGGTGCGATCGGCGAACGGTTGCCGACGCCGCTGCTTTCGCGTGAGGCCATCGTCTTCGTCACGCAGTTCGATCAGTCCTGCCGCGGTGGTGTGCGTTGCGAGGATGTCTTCGGCTTTCACCCGCTTGGCCTGCGCGAAGGCCTGCGCGCGGCGTTCGGTCGAGGATCCGACACCGCACCATGAAGACCCGTTCGCTTCACCCTTTGCCCGTATTAGGGGCCATCGGCCTGGCCCTCGGCCTGGCTGCCTGCGCGCTGACGCTGCAAGCGCCCCCCACCGCCCGGTCGCAGTCGCAGGAAGCCTGGTTGACCTACACCAGCGACGACGCTGCCTTTGCCTTCGACTATCCGCCAGGCGCGATCATCGAGACGAGCGACGATGCCTCGTTGCACTTCAAGCTGGTGTATGTCCAATTCCCCGTCACCGAAACGCAGACTTACCAGGGCGCTTCGATCATGGTGATGGAGAACGCTGCGGGGATGGATGTGCGCGACTTCGTGGTTGCGCGCTACGCCGCCGCCGGCCGCCAGCCGCCTGCCCAGGCCCGGCACGCCGCCGGCTTTCGGGTGAACGGACGCGAAGCCATCAAGCTGGAGCGCGACGAGGTGATCGGTCACCTGGACAAATACAGCGTGCTCATCGCCGGCGATGGCGTGATCTACCGCGTCAACCTGTTCGGCGGCGGGATCGGCGGGCCTGTTGAGCCGCCGCCGTCCGCTGAGGCGATGTTCGAGCGGCTGGTGCAATCGTTCCGCGTGCTCGACCGGCCCAAGCAACCGAAGTCCTCCGCCTCCCCCGCCGACAGCGGGGGAGGATTCGAGTTGGGAGCCGTCGGCGTCGAGCCGCCCGTCGCGGCCGTCTTCACCTACCCTTTGCGCTCCGGCGCAGGCGTGAACTACGGCGTGCCGATCGGCATCGTGATCGGCGGCACGCGCATGGAATGGCTGGACTACGCCATTCGCAACCTCGACCAGTGGCGGATCAAATGCTATGGCGTGGACTGGTCGCGCATGCTCCACACCGGCGAGGATTGGTATCGCGAGGACTATCTGACTGCCAACACGGCCGGCGCGCCGGTATACGCTGTGGCCGATGGCGTGGTCGAGCGCCATGACCCCGGCATCAGCTATCCGGGCAATGTGGTGCTGATCCGGCACCGGCTGCCGGACGGCCGCGCCATCTACTCGATGTATGGCCACGTGGCGAACGTGCGCGTGGTGCAGGGCCAACTCGTGTCGCGCGGGCAGCAGATCGCCACCGTGTTCAACCAGGGCTACGTCGGTCGCACGCCGAACCGCCATCCCGCCTGGGACTCGCACCTGCACTTCGAGATGCGCTGGATTCGCGACGCCGGCAACATCTACGTGCCCGGGACGAACGCCTATGGCTATAACTATCCATCATGCACGTATCTGTATCCCGGTCGCGGCTACACCTACCTCGTGCATCCCGATGACTACCCCTATCCTGGCGCCGGCTATGTGGATGGCAGCGACTTCATCGCCGCCCGGTTGGAGGAGCCGCCGCCCGGTTGCCGGCCGGCCGAGCTCGTCGCCAACGGCGGGTTCGAGAGCGGGCCGCCTGGGACGCCGTGGCTGGCGACCAACTCGCACAACCGGGTGGATCCGTTGATTTACCGCTCGCGCCCGCGCACCGGCCGTTGGGGTGGCTGGCTGGGTAACGTGCTGAACTATCAAGACACACTGGCCCAGGTGATTCAAGTGCCGGCCGGTTCGGCTGTGGCGACGCTCACCTTCTGGCGCTATGTGCAGAGCAGCGAGCCGGCCGGCAACGGCGATGACCGCATGTTCGCATCTCTGGCTGCGCCGGATGGCGGCTCCATCGGCGCGCCGCTCGTCGTCACCAGCGCTGCGCAACGCAACGCCTGGGTCAGGGAGACGCTCATCTTCGACCTGGCCGGCTATTCGCATCCCACCGCTACACTGAGCTTGACCGGCGAGAATGACGGCAAGAACAGGAGCAGCTTCTTCGTGGACGACGTGTCGCTGGTGCGGGGATGTGCGATAGTCGGCAATCAGGCGCGGGGAGTGGCGAGCGCAGAATGGGAGGGCAGCGGGTTGCCGGCGGTTGATCTCGCAGCGCACAGCATCATGACCGATGCGCCACCGATCACGCCGACCGACCCATTCACCCCAGGCGCCTATCTGCCGATCGTCATTCATGAGCCGGAGCCGGTGGACAAGGACCTGGCGTTGCAGGCGACGTGCTCGAACCTGTTGCTGAACGGCGGATTCGAGGATACGTTGTCGCAGGCCTGGACGGGCGTGGCGAACACCGCGGCTGTGATCTACAACGTCATCCCTGGTGGGGCGAACAGCGGCGTAGCCGATCCGTTGATCTACACCACGCGGCCGCGCACCGGCGCGCGCAGCGGTCGCATCGGCTCTCCGAGCATCAACGGCTACTGGAACGAGCTGCTCCAAACCGTGCAACTGCCGGCGAACGTGACTGGCGTGACGCTCACCTTCTGGCGCTACCTCGACACGCAGGAGCCCAGCACGACGACGGCTTACGACATCTTCACGATCGCGCTCGAAACGGACAAGGGCGTGCAAATCGTCGCGCCGAGGCAGATTGATAACCGCAGCCCCGGCCGCGGCGAGTGGGTGCGGGAGACGCTCACCCTGTCGAACCCCACCCGTTACTCCGGTCGCAGGATCTGGGTGTCGTTCAAAGGGCAACTGGACGGCAACCGGCCTTCGGCGCTCTACCTGGACGACGTGGAGTTGAACGTGTGTGCTGTCCCGTGAGCGAGGTTGTGCGCTACCATGGGAGCACGAAATGATTGAACTCACCTTTACCACCTGCCAGGCGTCCATCGCCGAGCCGATGTGCGCCGATGTGGTGCGCTACCTCGCCGATCGCCTGCACATCGAAGCTCGCTTCATTGCTGATGTGGCGTGGGAAGAACGCGAACGGTTGCTTGACGAGGGCCGGGTTGACGTTGGTTGGATTTGTGGCGCGCCCTACGTGGGCAAGGTGGACGGGCGATGCGCGTCCATCGAGCTGCTCGCTGCGCCGGTGTATGCCGCACCGCGCTACCGGAATCGTCCGATTTACTTCTCCGATGTGGTGGTGCAGCGCGAGAGCGCGTATCGGACGTTCGGCAATCTGAGGGGCGCACGATGGGCTTACAACACCTACGGCTCGCACTCCGGCTATCACGCGGTGCGCCATCACCTGGCCCGGCTCGGATTGAACGGCAACTTCTTCGGCCGGGTGATCGAAAGTGGCGCACACCAACGCTCGGTCGAAATGATCCTGAGCGGAGAAGTGGACGCCTCGGCGATTGACAGCACGGTGCTGGAGTTGATGATCGCGCGCGAACCGGAGTTGTCCCGGCGGCTGCGCGTGATCGAGGTGATCGGGCCGAGCAGCCAGCCGCCATGGGTGATCGGCCGGCACGTGCCGGAGGACTGGCGGCGCGCCCTGCGCGAAGCGCTGACGCACATGCACGCCGACGCCCAAGGCAGCGCCCTCCTGGCGCGCCATCGCCTGGCGCGCTTCGCGCCCGTCGCCGACTCCGACTATGACGACGTGCGGGCGATGTTGAAAACCGCGGACGAGCAGGGTGTGCGCCTGTGAGCCCCGTCAGCGGCAGTCGCCCGGCTCGGCCAGCACATAGCCGCCGCGCACCGTCGCGCCGATCACCAGCGCTGCGCTCACCAGCACGATGTTTTTGATGATGTATTGGCCTTCCAGCGTCGGCGCGATCGGGAAGACCCTCCACGTCTCGCGCGGGAATAAGGCCAGCGGCGTCAGCGTGCCCAACATTTGCACCAGCAAGAGGAAGATCGTGACGCGCATGAATTTACCGGTGATCAGCCCCAGGCCGATCGCGCATTCCCAGATGGCCAGCACCGGCACGCTGATGTTCGGGGGCAGCAGCCCAAAGGTGAGCACCCCGATCGTGCGCGCGGCCAGGTCATGCGCCGGGCTGAGTCCGGGCATCAGCTTGATCGCGCCGAACCAGAAGAACACCACGCCCAGCCCAACCCGCAACAGGGTGATGCCATGACGGGCCATCCAGCGCGTGATGCGCAGGTCAATCCGATCGAAATTGCGTTGAATCAATTCGGTTCGTTCATCCGTTACCATGTCTCGACATCCTTGAACGTTGGTCTGAATCGTCTCACATCTGCACCTGGGCGCCACGGTCATTCCGCGCCGGGCCGCCCTGACTTTCCTCACGAAGGGCGTGGACAGACTCTCGGTTTTTTGGGACTGGGTTTTTCCTGGGTGCGTGCGGGATTTACCAGAGCGTGCCACCTTTCGATGAAAAGAAGCGGGCGGCCACGCAGGGCCGCCCCTGCATTACCCACCGCCGCTCGTTGTAGGGGCGACCCTATGTGGTCGCCCGCGCAAGTAGGGCTGCAACAGCCGCCTTCTCGCAGGTCTGGGCTAGACTCAAGCAAGCAGCCTGCGAGAGGTTCTTGCCCCTATTCGTGAA
>JAIMBB010000204.1 GCA_023511655.1 Anaerolineae bacterium | reverse complement strand
GTGGTGTGGACGGACCGCCTGACCGCCTACGAGCACTATCAGGCCAAGTGCTATCGCGTGGTGCCGGTGCCGGGCACAAACCAGCACATCGCCTACATCGCCTACGACCTGGACCTGTTCGAGGAAGGTTCGATTGCCAACCTGACCTCTTCGATCATCGGCAACGTGTTCGGCTTCAAAGCGCTCAAATCGCTGCGCCTGGAGGACATGCGCATCCCGCCCCACTACGTCAAGACCTTCCAGGGGCCGGCGCATGGCATCGTGATGGAGCGCGAGTATCTGAACAAATACGGCCGGCCTCTGTTGGGCGCGACGACCAAGCCGAAGCTCGGCCTGAGCGCGCGCAACTATGGCCGCGTGGTCTACGAGGCGCTGCGCGGCGGCCTGGACTTCGTCAAGGATGACGAGAACATCAACAGTCAACCGTTCATGCGCTGGCGCGATCGCTTCTTGTATTGCATGGAGGCCGTGCACAAGGCCATGGCGGCCACCGGCGAGATCAAAGGCCATTACTTGAACGTGACCGCCGGCACCATGGAAGAGATCTACGAACGCGCCGAATTCGCCAAGGAGCTGGGCAGCGTGATCATCATGGTTGACCTCACGGTTGGCTATAGCGCCATCCAGAGCCTGGCCAAATGGGCGCGCAGGAACGGCGTGCTTTTGCACCTCCACCGCGCTGGACACAGCACCTTCACCCGCCAGAAGATCCATGGCGTGAGCTTCCGCGTGCTGGCCAAGTGGATGCGCCTGGCGGGCGTGGATCACCTGCATGCCGGAACGGTGGTCGGCAAACTGGAAGGTGACCCGAACAACACGCGCGGGTATTACGACACGCTGCGCGAGAACAAAGTGCCGGCCAATCCGCTGCATGGCCTGTACTTCGATCAGGACTGGGCCAGCATGCCGGGCACCATGCCGGTAGCCAGCGGGGGCATCCACGCCGGCCAGATGCACCTGCTGCTGCACTACTTGGGCGAAGATGTGGTCTTGCAATTCGGTGGCGGCACGATCGGCCACCCCGACGGCATCGCCGAAGGCGCCACGGCCAACCGCGTGGCGGTCGAGGCGATGATTCAGGCCCGCAACGCCGGCCGCGACTATCTGAACGAAGGGCCGGACATCCTGGCCAAAGCTGCCCGCTGGTCGCCCAGCCTGCGCAAGGCGCTGGAAGTATGGAAAGACGTTTCGTTCAACTTCGAGAGCACGGACACGCCCGACGTTACCGTTACGCCCACGTCTTAGAGTCGTGCACTTGATGGCGTTGGCGGCGTTGGTGTCGTTGGTATCGAGACTGGCGTCGGCGACACTGCCGACACTATCGACACCAGCGACACTGCCGACACCAGCGACACTACCCGACACCAGAAAACAACCATGCGCATCACCCAGGGAACCTTCTCCTATTTGCCCGATTTCACCGACGACGAGATTCGGGAGCAGATTCAATACTGCCTGGACAACGACTGGCCGATCTCCATCGAATACACCGACGATCCGCACCCGCGCAACACCTACTGGGAGATGTGGGGCTTGCCGATGTTCGACATCAAAGACCCGTCGGCGATCATGATGGAGCTGGACGCCTGTCGCAAGGCATTTCCGAACCACTACATCCGCATAAACGGCTACGACCGGCGCCTGGGCCGGCAGACCATCGCGCTGCAATTCATCGTGCAGCGGCCCAAGCACGAGCCGGGCTTCCAGCTCGAACGCATCGAATCGCACGACCGCACGGTGCGCTATTCGATTCGCAGTTACGCAGCAGATAAACCTGCAGGTGAACGGTATCAGTAGTGTCGCCGACGCCAATCTCGATACCAATGACACCACCGACACCAACAACGCATATGACCGAAGTTGACATCTCCACCGCCTGGCGCGAATCGTCGCTTCAGCAGATCCTGGACGACCTCGATCGCGACCTGGTCGGCTTGCAACCGGTGAAGACGCGCATCCGCGAGATCGCGGCCATGCTGCTGGTGGCGCGGCTGCGCGAACAGGCCGGCCTGACCACCGAGAAGCCGACCTTGCACATGTGCTTCACCGGACGGCCCGGCACCGGCAAGACCACCGTCGCCACGCGCATGGCCAAAATCCTGCAAAGCCTGGGCTACGTGCGCAAGGGTCACCTGGTGGTGGCCACGCGCGATGACCTGGTCGGCCAATACGTCGGCCACACCGCGCCCAAGACCAAGGAAGTGCTGAAGAAGGCGATGGGCGGCGTGCTGTTCATTGACGAGGCCTACTACCTGTATCGCCCGGAGAACGAACGCGATTACGGCCAGGAGGCGATCGAGATGCTGTTGCAGGTGATGGAAAATCAGCGCGATGATCTGGTGGTGGTGCTGGCCGGCTACAAGGAGCGCATGGACATCTTCTTCCAGGCCAATCCCGGCTTTCACTCGCGGATCGCCCACCACATCCACTTTCCCGATTACACGCTGGACGAACTGTTGCAGATCGGCGAGCTGATGGTGAAGCAGCAACACTACACGTTCGACGACGCCTCGCGCCGCGCATTCCGCGAGTACCTCCAACGCCGCATCCAGCGTCCCCATTTCAGCAACGCGCGCAGCGTGCGCAACGCCATAGACCGCTTCAAGCTGCGCCAGGCCAACCGGCTGATCAAACAGGGCGGCAGCATCCCCGTCGCAGAGCTGGCCCGCATTGACGCCAGCGACATTTACGCCAGCAGCGTGTTCCAGGACGGCGCAGCGGTCGCCGTGGGCCACACATCCCCTTCAGAAGCGCAAGGAGGCGAAGGCGCGCGAAGGTGATTTTCGCCTGCTTCGTGATCCTCGTGGTGAGACAATGAAACAGCGACCCATCATCCTCGGCATCGTCGGCGATAGCGCCGCCGGCAAAAGCACGCTCACCGGTGGGCTGGTCAAGCTGCTCGGCCTGGATCGCGTCACCCACGTGTGCGTGGATGACTATCACAAATACGACCGCGCCGAACGCAAGCAACTCGGCATCACCCCGCTGCACCCAGATTGCAATTACCTGGACATCTTCGAGCTGCATCTGGAGCGCCTGCACTTCAGCCAGCCGATTTTGAAGCCGGTCTATGACCACCGCACCGGCACCCACGCCCGCCCGGAATACGTCATGCCCAAGGAGTTCGTCATCGTCGAGGGCTTGCTCGGCTTCCATTCGGCGGTGATGCGCCAGTTCTACGACGTGATGGTGTTCCTCGACCCGCCGGAGGACATGCGCCGCGAGTGGAAGATCAAGCGCGACACCACCAAGCGCGGCTACACGGTCGAGCAGGTGTTGGCCGAACTGGAGCGCCGCGAGCCCGACGCAGCCGCCTATATCCGCCCGCAGCGCAATTACGCCGACATCGTGGTGCGCTTCTATCCCGGCCCAGAGGGCTATCGCGATGGCGCGCACCTCAACGTGCGACTCATCCTGCGCCCCACCATCCCGCATCCCGACCTTTCCTACCTCACCACCGACCACTGCGGAAACTGCGGCGTGCGCTTGACACTCGACCGCGACAACGGCAAGCCGGTGGATGTGCTGGAAATTGACGGGGACGTCACGCCGGAGCACGCGACCAGGCTGGAGGCGGCAATCTGGCAACACATGCCCGATCTCAGGCCGCTGCACCCGGACGAATTCGGCGAATTTCAGGAGCGCGCCGAGACGCGCCACAGCGACCCGCTGGCGCTCACCCAGCTCTTGCTCGTGTATCATCTGCTGCGCAAATACAGCGATGTCACCGCGCTGCCGATGGCCAGGCCGGTAGCTGCGCTGAGCCGGCTCAAGGTCGTGGGGGCGCGATAGTCGCAGGGGGCGCGCCGGCCCCGACAGCTGCGGATTGATGCCGGATATGACCGACGAGGACCGCCGACGACTCGAGCAATTGCAGCACGCGCTGCAGCGCGCTTGATCTGGGCGCGATTGACCAGGACACGTTCGACGCCGCTGTGGCCGCGATGCGGGCGCAACTGGCCGGCAGCGGCGCGATTGCCCAGGGTCCGGGCGCGCTCGGCGTCGGCGCGCAGGGCGTCGGCATCACCGGCGACAACTACGGCGACGTCAACACCGGCAAGCAACTCTCTGCCGCGGAAGGTGCGCAGATCATCTATGCAGAGGGTGGCGCCACTGTGGTCATTGGCGATGCGCCTGTGGTGATGACGGCCGTTGATCGTCAGAGCGCGCTTGGCCGATACTTGCAGCACGTCATCAGCCAGAACCGCTATCTGCAGCTGCAAGGCATTCGCTCCGGTGGCAGGCTGGTCAACATCGAACTCGACCGCATCTACGTGACCCTGCGCACCACGGGGCAGCGCACCCAGCGCGACAGTGTGGACTGGTTGGCCGGTGAAAGGATGTTCGCGCCGGGGGAATGGGGTCGTGCCAGAGGCGCGGCCCCGACCGATACGACCTACGTCACGGTGAACGAGGCCCTGGCCGACCACAAGCGCTTGGTGGTGCTGGGAGATCCCGGTACCGGCAAGACCACCCTGCTGCGCTATCTTGCGCTGTTGTACGCGCGCGATCTGGCGGAGGGCTCGCGCCTCGTGACCGACAAACTCGGCCTGGCCGAGACAGGCGCGCTGCCGATATTTCTGCCGCTGCGGCAGATCGGGCGCTATCTGGCCGAGCATCATCCCAACGACGACGGCACCGAAGGCCACGCCATCCTGCTGCAGTTCTTCGTGCAGGTGCTCAAGAACGAGCGCATTGACGTGCCCGCGGCCTTCTTCGATGAATGGCTGAACGGCGGGCGCGCCGCCATTCTGTTGGATGGCCTGGACGAAGTGGCCGATCCGGCGCTACGGCGTCGCGTCTCGCGTTTGGTGGATGCGTTCACCCGCGCATATCCCGGGTGCCGATACGTCGTCACCAGCCGCATCGTCGGCTACACCGATGCCTCGCAGTTGACCGAGGGATACGCCACGACCACAGTGCGCGATTTCACGATGGAAGACGTGGCGTCCTTTCTGTCGCAATGGCACCGCCTGGTCGCCATCGGGCAGATGGGGCCGGGCGAGACCGCCGAGGCATTCGCGGCGAACCAGACGCGCCAGCTGCTCGATTCCATCGAAAAGAAGGATCGCGTGCGCGAGCTGGCTATCAATCCGCTCATGCTCACCGTCATCGCGCTGATCCACCGCGATCGCGTCAAGCTGCCCGACCGGCGGGCGGAGCTATATGCCGAGGCCGTGGACGTCCTGCTGGGCAAGTGGGACGAGGCGCGCGGCGTGCAGGAAACGCTGGTGATCGGGGGCCGGCCGTTCGACATCAGCGACCGCCGGCTGGTGTTGCAGCAGCTGGCGCTGGCCATGCACGAGCAGGCGATCAAGGAAATCGATGCCGAGCCGCTGCGCGATGTGCTGGCGCGACAACTGAAGGATGCGGTCGACGATCCGCGCGAACTCGACGCATCCGTCGCGCGTTTCTTGAACGTGATCCAGGAGCGCACCGGCCTCTTGATCGCGCGCGCCGAAGGCACGTATGCCTTCTCACACCTCACCTTTCAGGAGTATCTGGCCGCGCTGGCCATCGCCGGGCGCGACGACTACGTGGACTACACGCTGAGTCGCACGGCCGACGAGTGGTGGCGCGAAGTCATCTTGCTTGAGGCGGGCTACCTGAGCACGCAGAGCAAAGAGAAGACCACGCGCCTGATCAGCGCCATCGCTGATGCCAAGACTGAGCCCACGCTTTATCACAACCTGGTGCTGGCGGCCGAGTGCGTGCGCGATGCCGGCGCGAATCGGATCGTTGGCGACCTCGAGGCCGAATTGCGGTCGCGCTTGCAGCGCGAGCTCGAGACGCCGGTCGCTCGAGGGCCGTTCGCCACGTTTCAGACATTCTTGGCGCGCGGGATGAGCGCCGACGCGGCCAACAAGCGGCGAATCGCCGCGGCGGAGGCATTGGGCAAGATCGGTGGCAACCAGTTTTGGAGCCTGCCGCACGGCGAGCCCGAGTGGGTGCATGTGCCTGCTGGCGAGTTCACGATGGGTGAAGGCGAAGAGCAGCATCGAGTGGCGCTGCCCGCCTTCGACATTGCGCGCGTGCCAATTACAAATGCGCAGTACCAACTGTTTGTGCAAGCCGCGGAACATGAACCGCCCGAGTACTGGAATGGCAAGCGCGCGCCGCGCGGTAAGGAAGCCCACCCTGTGGTCGGTGTCAGCTGGCATGACGCAATGGCCTATTGCCGTTGGCTGAGTAGTGTGGCGGGCAAGGACATCACCTTGCCCAGTGAGGCGGAGTGGGAGAAGGCAGCGAGAGGCAGCGATGATGCGCGCGCCTATCCCTGGGGCGACGTCTTCGACGCGACGCGCTGTAATGTGCGCGAATCTGGCTTTGGCGACACGACTCCGGTTGGCATATTCGCGTCTGACGCCAAGCCCCTATGGATGTCTGGACATGGCGGGCAATGTGTGGGAGTGGACGCGCAGCCTGTGGGGCAAGGACTTTAGGAAGCCGGCCTTCAAGTACCCCTATCGGCCGGATGACCCGAAGCGCGAGGACCTGCGCGCCAGCGAAGACGTTTTGCGGGTCGTGCGCGGCGGCGCGTGGAACGGCAATCGGCTCTACGCGCGCTGCGCTTACCGCGGCAGGTATCCTCCC
>JAIMBB010000203.1 GCA_023511655.1 Anaerolineae bacterium | reverse complement strand
GTATTAGTCATACCCCCATTTTGCCCCCGATGCGCTCACTCCACGCTGTCTTGTGGTGCTACCTCCGCCAGCATGTCCCACGAATAATCGAACGCCACGCGCAAACTGCGATGCCGCTCGGGCACGTTCTGCGCCGACGTGCTCAGGAAGTCGAGGTTGCGCTGGATGGTGCGCGCGATCTCCTCGCATGTGTGCGTGCGCACCCAACCCGCCGCCAGCTCGATGCCCAATGGCAGCCCTTCCATCAGGCGACAGATACCGGCGACAGCCTGTGGCGCGTCGGCCAGATCGAAGCGCAGGCTGAGCCGCTTGGCGCGTTGGGCAAAGAGCTGCACAGCGCTGTATCGCGCCAGCGCATCCGGGTCATCCGTCGCGTCCGCTTCACGCATCGGTTGATCCGGCGGAAACGACAGCCCACGCACATCGAACAACCATTCTTCGTACAGATCCAAACGTTCGCGCGAGGTGACCAGAATCTTGACGCTGTGAGCTGCTTGCAGTATCTCCGTCAGCAATGCCGCTTCGCTCAACACATGCTCGAAGTTGTCGAGGATGAGCAGCATCTCCTTTGCGCGTAGGTGATTGAGCAACTGGAATTTCCAATCTTGCTGCCCTGAGAACACCAGATGTATTGCACTGGCTATCGCGGCGATGATCTGGTCGGCGGAGTTGACGGCCGCCAGCGAGACGAAGTAGACCCCGTGCCGAAATGAACTGCCTTGGCTTACGCTGTCTGCTCCTTGATCTGCGATGAGGTTGTGCGCTGCTTGCAAGGCCAGGCGCGTCTTGCCAGCGCCGCCCATGCCGATCAACGTCAACAGGCGACAAGCTGGATCGGCCAGCAACGATGCGATCTGCACGAGTTCCTCAGCGCGACCGATGAAGACCGTCGTCGGCGCGGGCAGGTTGTGCGGCGGCCTCGCTGAGGTTGCGTCCGCCGCCAGGGCTTCGCGTTCGTGCATGTCGCGCCGAATGCGTTCGGCTAACGCGCGGGTCGTCGCGTCCGGTTCGAGGCCGATTTCTTCGGCCAGCGCGCGACGGCATTGTTCGAATTGCCGCAGCGCCGCTGCAGGTTGACCGCTGTGCGCCAGCAGCGACATGAGCCGGCGGTGCGCCCCTTCCTGCCACGACTCTAGCTCGATCAAACGGCGGCAGGCGGTGATGCCCTCGCTCATGCAGCCTGCATCTTCGTAATAGCTTGCCAGACGCTCGCCGATCTGAAGCGCCAGCCGGCGCAGATGCTCGCGCTGCATCAACAGCCACTCTTCGAAGGCGGGCGCGTTGCGCACGTCCAGGCCATGCATGAAGTCGCCTTTGTAGCGGGCGAAGAGGTGCTCCATCTCGCCCACCTCGTCGCGAGACAGTTTCTCCGGCGAGGCCAGCAGCCGTTGCGCGCCTCGCTCGAACGCCGCCGCGTCTATCGCGTGCGGCAGGCTGTGATCGAACGCTAGCTCGTTGCGTGTGGCAAGCACGTAATCGCCGACGGCGTCCCGCAGTTTGGCCAGGACAACGCGCAAATTGCGACGGGCGTCCGCTTCGTTCAACTCGCCCCACAACAGATCGGTGAGGACGCTGCGCGGTTGTGGGCGGCCGGTAACGGCCAGATAGCACAGCAACGCCCGCGCTTTGGACAGCGCCAGATTGGCGAGCGGTTTGCCGTCCAACTCGATCCGGCAGTCGCCGAGCAAGGTCAGCCGCAGTTCATGAGACATGAGCGATTAGCGATCCGTTAGCGATGACACGCTATGGTCTCGACGCCATCAATTATCGCGAGTCGTCATGCCCGTGAAGACGGGCATCCAGCTTGCAGCGGATATGGATTCCCGCGCAGGCAGGAATGCTGTTCATGCGGCTTGAGATCAAGAGGAGAAATACGCATGGCTCACAAAGATATCTATCGCTATTTCCGCGAGGACTACGCCGGCCACTCCAAGGCCAACGCCTATCTCCTCGCGCTGCTCAGCCACTACGTCTACAAAGAAAAGCTGCCTGGATCGGGCGCCTTCGAATCGCGCTTCAAAAATCTGTTTCAAGATCTTAGCGACACCGATCCATTCGTGGTCCAGACCTTTACAGAATCACTACCCTTTCCATATGACACCGAAGTCGCCATCCTCGCCAACTCGCGGGTGGTTCTCGTCGTCTTTCGCGGCACCGAAGGCGTGACGGCGATCAAAGACTGGATCACCAACAGCAAGCACCTCATGATGGATGCGCCAGACGATTGGGGCGACGTCAAGCTGCACAAGGGCTTCTACAACGCGCTGAGCCAGGTGTATCAGAGCGTGCGAAGCGAGGTCAGGAGCCGCCGGACGAACAACCAGAAGGTGTTCCTGACCGGCCACAGCCTCGGCGGCGCGCTGGCGACGATCTGCGCGTATCGCTTTCAGAAGGTGGGCGGCGTGCCAGTGGCAGGCGTGTATGTGTTCGGCGCGCCGCGCGTGGGCGACATCGGCTTCGCTAACGCTTACAACAACCTGCTCAAGGACAAGACTTTCCGCTGGGTCAAGAACCTCGACTTCGCCTCGACGCTGCCCGACTATGCGCCGCCGCCGCTGCCGACCACGCGCTATCACCACGTCGGCAGCCTGAACTTCATCAAGGCCAACGGTGCCATCGAGGTGGATCACCTGGATGTCGAGCCGATTGGTATCCCCAGCATTGCCGACCACGACATGCGGAACTACTGCATCACGATGTATAGCCGCCTGTCGAAGGACAAGCGCCAGAGCGACAGCAATCCTGCCTACCTGGTGCAGAGTGATGTGCCGGCGAGCGGCTTGTTTGGTTAGTCAGGCAAGAGGACAGCGATGAAAAGGATGCATCATCTTTCTCAGCCAATCGCCATCGCCCTGGTCGCTGTGCTGGTGACAATGACCACCGGCGTGAATCGGCCGGCTCCGGCGCAGGCGCAGATCACGCTGCCGCCTGAAGCGCAAACGCAGGCCGGCGAGATTTCGGCCAGAGGCAGCGTGCCGCTCATCGTCACCTTCGCAGTGGCTGGCTATTCAGCCCAGGCAATGGAGCAGGCACAGACCGCGAGCGCGCAGGAAGCGAACATCGCCGCGGCGCAGCGCGCGCTGCTCTCGCGCATGGCGCCCTTTGGCGTGACCAACGTGAAGATCTTCCCCTACGTCCCGCAGATGGCGTTCACCGTCTCCAGCCTCGACGCGCTGCAGGCGTTGTATGCCGACCCGGCGGTTGTCCATGTTCAGCAAGATATTCCAGAGCCGCCTGCGCTCAGCGACAGCGTGCCGCTCGTGCGGGCCGACGACGTGCAATCGCTCTTTTACGATGGTCAGGGACAGACCGTCGCCATTCTGGACACCGGCGTGGACAACTCGCATCCCGACTTGAGCGGCAAAGTGGTCTCGGAGGCATGCTATTCAACCACCAACGCCGCTCAGGGCAGCACGTCGTTGTGCCCCGGCGGCGCAGCCAGTTCGACCGCCGTCAACTCCGGCCTCAATTGCGCGGCGACGACGAGCAGCTGCGATCACGGCACGCACGTCGCCGGCATCGCGGCCGGCGTTGCGCCGAAGGCCAGCCTGATGGCCATACAGGTCTTCTCGCAATTCACCGATACGCCTGGCACCGGCAACACGCCGTGCGCGAACAACAATCGTACCAGCCCCTGCGCGTTGACCTATCCTTCCGACCAGATCGCGGCGCTCAATCGCGTCTTCGCGTTGCGCGCCAGCTTCAACATCGCCGCGGTCAACATGAGCCTGGGCGGCGGCAGCAACACGGGCATTTGCGATACCGATTCGCGCAAAGCTACGATTGACCTGTTGCGCGGCGTCGGCATCGCCACGGTCGCCTCGGCCGGCAACAGCGGCTTTACCAGCGCCATGGGCGCGCCGGCTTGTATCTCGACGGTGATCAGCGTGGGCGCCACGACCAAGAGCGACCAGGTGGCCAACTATTCGAACCTCTCGGCGATGACCACGTTGCTCGCGCCCGGATCGAGCATCAACTCGACCGTGCTGTTCGATAGCTACGGCGTCAAAGACGGCACCTCCATGGCTGCGCCGCACGTGGCCGGCGCGTTTGCCGCGCTCAAACAGGCGCGCCCGAACGCCACGGTGCAGAACATTTCGAGCGCGCTGGCCGGCACCGGCCCGCTGATCGCCGACACGCGCACGGGTGGCCTGTTCTCGAAACGCCGGATGGATGTGTATCAGGCCCTGTGCACGCTGATCGTCTGCGACGCCGATGACTTTCGCTATCTGTTCCCGCCTCAGACACTGACCGGCAACATCAGCGCCAGCAACGACCGCGACCACTACTTCATCTTTGCGACGGCCGGATCGCGCATCACGCTTCAGATGAATCGCACGAGCGGCGCGCTCGATCCATATCTCGAATTGTTCGATCCGAACGGCGTGCGCGTTGCGCTCAACAACAACGGCGGCGTGGACACCAACGCGCTCATCAACAACTACACCTTGCAGCAGACCGGGCGCTACCAGATCATCGCGCGCAACGCCGACAACTTCAGCACGGGCGCATATCAATTGGTCGCTTCGCAGCAGGCCGTGACCTTGAACCCGATCCCCGTCATAGACTCGCTCAGCCCCGGTTCGGCCACCGGCACGCAGACCGGCTCGGACTTCTGGGTGCTGATTCGCGGCAGCAATTTCATGCAGCAGTCGCAGACGCTGCTGGGCGGCCAGTTGCGCATGAGCTTCTTCGAAAGCAGCACCCGCCTGTGGATCCGCGTGCGCGGCAGCGACCTCGCTCTGCCGTGGCCGCGCAACGTCAGCGTGCAGGTTCGCAACCCGGAACCCGGCGGCGGCGCGTCCAACCCGCGCACCTTCAGCATCACCTTCCCATTCCTGGGCGAGAGCGAGCTGGTGCAGCCGCCATCCGGCAGCACGGCGGCTGTCGGCGTGAAGACGAGCTTCGTCATCAGTTGGACGCACCCGACTGACTCGTGGCGCACGATGCAGAACATGGACCTGCGCCTGCGCGATCAGAACAACAAGGTCGTCGCCCAGATTCGCGTGGTCGAGCGCCCCGGCGAAACCAGCGTGTATCGCCTGTTGAACGGAACGGAGAACGCCGTCAGCACCGATGGCCTGCAGCCCGACGAAGGCTTGCCGGGCGAGAACAAGAACCTGACCATCACCGACACCGTCACGCTGCATCTGGCCGAGAGCCAATTCTTCGGCTCGGGTCGCACGGCGACGATGACGCCGACCTTGACGTTCGGGCCGAACGCGGCCGGCGTCTACAACATCGAGTTCCGCGTGGACGGGCCAAATGGCGAAGTGCAGGATGACGATGTGCTGGGGCAGATCACGATCGCACCTGCGGCGTGCGCCGCGCCGGTCATCGGCATGGCACTGAATGGGCCGGATACCGGCGTCGTCAACACCGATTACGCCTTCACCGCAGCCGTCACGCCGGGCAGCGCCACACCGCCGATCACCTACACCTGGTCACCAGAGCCGAAGAGCGGACAGGGCACGGGCACGGCGATTTACAACTGGCCGGCCGCCGGCGAGCACTTCGTGTTCGCCAGCGTCGAGAATTGCGGCGGCTTCGGAGCGGACGTGCGCTCGGTCAAGGTTCGCACCACCAACGCGCCCGACCTCGCCATCAGCAAGCGCGCGCCCGCCGTTGCGCTGGCCGGTGGGCCGATCACCTACACGCTGACGATCACCAACCGCGGCGCGATGACGGCGACCGACCTGAGCGTCCTCGACACATTGCCCGCCGGCGCGGTCTGGGTCAGCGGGGGCATTCTTGCCGGCAATTTCGTGCAGTTCTCGATCCCGTCGCTCGAAGGCTACGGGACGATGACGCAGACGACATTCGTGGTCAGGGCGGACGCGACGATCACGAACACCAGCTACGCCGTCAGTGCCGGCGGTGGGTTCAGCGCGACGGGCACGCAGCCGATCGTCACGCGCATCGTGGATGCGAAGGCAAAGGTCACTTCGCTGGACGCCGCCACGTTGAATGCGCCGGGCGTGAGCGTGGCGCTGCGCGAAGGCACGGTGGCCGACGAGTCGGAGTTTGCACTTGATTTGCTGAGTGGGCCATCGCAGCCGTTGCCGCCCGGCGCGTCCTATGCCGGTCGCGCGTTCAGGCTGGATGCGTATCAGTCGAACGCGCTGGCGCAGCACTTCACGCCGGGCGAGGCGATGTCCATCACGATCAGTTATAGTGATGCGGACGTGGCCGGGCTGAATGAGAGCAGGCTGACGCTGTATCGCTGGGCAGGCGGGCAGTGGACGACGAGCGGCATTGCCTGCACGCCGAATCCGCCCGGCAACAGCGTGACGTGCTCGGTCGAAGCGCCGCTTGGCGAGTTCGCGCTGGCAATGCGGCAAACGATGGTGTATCTGCCAATGGTCGGGCGATAGACATTGCTCCTGAATGAGTTGATCGAAGCGCCCAACTGCGGATGGGTGTATAAAGCCGTCCAGCGGAGGAATGACACAATGGCAAAAGCAAAGGCGAAAGGACAAGCTGGCCGATAACGACATCTTCCCAGGGCATCAGGCGAGGGCGTCCGGGGCGCTGTCTCGGCACCTGGCTGCGCAGGGCGCAGCGGAAGGCATTGACATAGGCCGCCAGTCCGTCCACGGCCACCAGCAGGGCCCC
>JAIMBB010000202.1 GCA_023511655.1 Anaerolineae bacterium | reverse complement strand
GTGTTCGGGTCGGGGGGGCTGGGATTTGTTTATAAGACACGGGGGGGCGCGGGGCGCGCCCAGGCGACGGGCGCGATCCCGAGCTGTTGCGCTTGCGCGCTCACCTGCTCGAAGCGCTCGACGTCGTTCATGCTGCCGAATCCGTGGACCTGCCAACCGGCACGCCGTTTGGCGTGTGAAATCGTTTAAAGTGTAGTCATGCTCGTTACGCATCATCGAATCAAGATGATCGGTTCCCTGAGCGTCGGGGTTCCGCGTAACGTGAGACTGGTAAGCGTTAATCAGTGACTCTAAGGAGGAATGAACGTGAGCACATCTGCATATGCCCATCCCGAAGCATTGGTCAGCACCGATTGGCTGGCCGAACATCTGAACGACCCGAACGTTCGCATCGTCGAATCGAACGAAGACCCGTTGTTGTACGACACCGGCCACATCCCGGGCGCGATCAAGATTGACTGGACGGCTGACCTGAACGATCCGGTCAAACGCGATTACCTCGACTCGGCGCGCTTTTCGGAACTGATGAGCGAGAAAGGCATCGCCAACGATTCGTTCGTCGTGTTCTACGGCGACAAGAACAACTGGTGGGCAACCTACGCCTTCTGGGTTTTCCAACTGTTCAACCACACCAAAGCGGCGATCCTGAACGGCGGGCGCAAGAAGTGGATTGACGAAGGCCGCGAGCTGACGCGCGAGGTGCCGTCGTACCCGCGCACCGACTACAAAGCGCCGCCGCGCGACGACAAGACCATCCGCGCCTTCCGTGACGAAGTGCTGAAGCACGTGCAAAGCAAGGGTACGCTGGTGGACGTGCGCAGCCCGGCCGAATACACCGGCGAGCGCCTGCACATGCCCGAGTATCCCAACGAGGGCGCATTGCGCGGCGGCCACATCCCCGGCGCCAAGAACATCCCGTGGGCGCAGGCTGTGAGAGAGGATGGCACCTTCAAGCCGCGTGAGGAGCTGGAGGCGCTCTACGGCGGCAAAGGCATCACGCCTGACAAGGACATCATCGCCTATTGCCGCATCGGCGAGCGCAGCAGCCACACCTGGTTCGTGCTGACCTATCTGCTCGGCTACCCGCACGTCAAGAACTACGACGGGAGCTGGACGGAATGGGGCAACAGCGTCGGCTTGCCGATCGAGAAATGAGCCTTTCGTAACTGCGTAGTGCGTATTGCACGGCGCGTAATACGCACTACGCCTGCATCGCCATGAGCAAATCCCCTTCTCCCCCTTGCGCAGACGGCATTCCGCTGCCCATTGTTAAGCTGAATCGGGCGGTGCTGGTGGTGGGCGTGACCGTCGCCCTGGTTCTCAACTTGCCGCTGATCACGACGGCCCTCTTCCTGATCATCCTGCCGGCGGCGTTATTCGGCCGGCGGGCCAGCCTGATCTATAAGGTGGGCCGCCGGCTGTTCGCCCAGCAAATCCCTACGGCCAGGGTGGAAGACTTTCATGTGCAGCGCTTCAACAATCTCATCGCCGCCGCGCTGCTCGGCGGGGCGCAGATCGCGTTCGCGCTCGGCGCGTCCACCGTCGGTTGGATTCTGTCAGCGGCAGTAGCCGTCGCCGCGTTCATCGCGCTGCTCGGCTTCTGCTTCGGCTGCTTCCTGTACTACCAGTTCAGGCTGCAGCGCTATCGCTTCTTCGCCGCCGGCAAGCCGTAGCACACCCGGTCATTCACCTTCAGAACCCCGATTTCCACGAGATCGGGGTTCTGCGCGAAATTCATGCACAGCTACCACTTCGACACGCGGCTCGTGCATGCCGGCGAGCGCCCTGCCGACCGCGCCGGCTGGTCAAGCGCGACGCCCACCAGCGCGCCCATCCACGCCAGCACCACCTATCTGTACCCCACGGCTGAGGCGCTGGACGAAGCCTTTGCCGCGGGCGGCGATCGGGCGGTCTACACGCGCTGGGGCAACCCCACCGTCCAGGCGCTCGAGGCGGCGATGGCTGACCTGGAAGGCGGACGCGGCGCTGTGGCCTGCGGCTCCGGCATGGCTGCGCTCTACCTGGCCCTGCTCGCCGCAGGCACCCCGCGCGGCGCAACCGAGCCGCATCCCCGCCACATCCTCGCTTCGCACGACCTGTACGGCACGACTGAGACGCTGCTGCGCGACTTCTTCGCCGCGCAGTCCGTGACGGTGAGCTACTGCGACATGAGCGATCCGGCGCAGACGAAAGCTGCCATACGAGAACGTCGGCCGGATGTGGTGCTGCTGGAGTCGCTATCGAACCCACTGCTGAAGTGGGCCGACGTGGAAGCGATCGCGCATTACGCGCACGAGGCCGACGCGCGCGTCATCGTGGATGCCACGCTGAGCACCCCTATCTTGCATCGGCCGATCGAGCAAGGCGCCGACATCGTCGTGCACAGCGCCACCAAGTATCTGAGCGGACATGCCGATGCGACCGGCGGCTTGCTCGTCGCCCGCACCGGTCTGCTGCTCGACACGGCACGGCGTTATGCGATCCAGCTCGGCATGATTCTCGGCCCGTTCGAGGCACGCCTGATCTCGCGCGGCATCAAGACGCTCGGCCTGCGAGTGCGCCGACAGTGCGAGAGCGCGATGACGATTGCCCAGGCACTGCACACGCACCCCCGCATCCGTCGTGTAATTTACCCCGGCCTGCCCGATCATCCGCAGCACAACCTGATGTCGCTGCACACGTGCGGCCTGTTCGGCGGCCTGATCTCGTTCGAACTGACGGAGGCAACCCGCGAGGCGGCCTTTGCCTTCATCAATCGCCTCAGGTTGATCTTGCCCGCCACCAGCCTGGGCGACATCTATTCGTTGATCACGTATCCGCCCATTTCATCGCACCGCGAGCTGTCCGACGCCGAGCGTGCCGCGCATGGCATAGGTGAAGGGCTGCTGCGATTGTCGGTGGGAATCGAAGACGCGCACGACATCCTGGCCGACATCGAGCAGGCGCTGGCCGACTAGCGTTCGGTTAGCTGGGCTGGCCCTGCCTGCATTCAATAGCGAAAGATGGCGGCCAGGCCGGACTGGCCAGGCATGAGCGCAGGGGGCAACACGTATGCCGTCCCACCGTGCGCCAGCGTTTGCACGACCGCGAGATCGAACAGATCGGCCTCGCCGTGTTCACGCTCCGGCCGGCAGGTCATCTGGTTCGTGAGAGCGTCGTAACTCCCCCAGCAGTGTTTCGCCATCTCGACGAAGAGGATGTCCACGCGCCCTTGGTGAGCGGCCTGGAGCACGACGCCCGGTTCATCCGACGCGCGTCTGGCGCCTTGCGCACCCCTGGCTGCGTCATACGAGCCGATGGCCCAGCCCTTCAACCGATCGAGTTCCTCGCGCATGATCTGCCAGGCCGCTTCGTGAAGTTGATTCGTCGTCAGCAGTTCGGGGTTGCCGTGGATCTCTCGCACATGCAAGTGCGGATAGGTGTTGACTTCGCGATACATCGCCAGCAGATAATCCACACCGCTCAGGATGAGCGGACCGGACCGGCCATTAAGCGCCGGGCGCAGGCGATGCTCGACTTCCTGCAGGAAGCGATGAATGCGCCCGCGCTCGTCCTCGCGGTGTCCGTAACGGATGCCGAGCGGCGTCCCGCCAGAGCCGATGCCCGCCGAGCGAACCTGGCGCTGTTTCTCCGGCTCTTCCGCGCGCAGCGCATCCGCGAGGTTGCGCGGCATACCCGGCACGTCCACCTCGGCCAAGCCGCTGCGATTGCCCTCCAACAACCGCACTTCGTTCTGGCTCAACGCCAACACGAAGAAGTGCACGTCATCCGTCAGCAGCGGCACGAGCGGCGTGATGTGAGGGCGTTTGCTCACCACGGCCAGCGATTCGGTCGGATAGGGCAACCATCGGTGGCTGAAGACGCCCGCGCCGATGAATAACGCCAGGCCGTCCTGGCGGCCATTCCAGAAGTTGGGGCTCGCCGCTGCATCGAGCGCCGGTTGCACGAACGACCTGGCTGCGAGTTCATGCTTGTTCCGCCGGCGCGCGGCGGGGGATGCCGCGCGAGGCATGTGAGCGTTCGTCCGCTCGTCGTTCTCAGCGGCCATCAAATCCGCCAGCTCATCGCTGGCCGCATCCAACAAGTTCTTCAACGTGATCTGATCATTGAGCGTCTCCGATGCAGCGCGATGGGTCGGCATGTAAATCGAAACACACCAACCGCCCCGCGGCTGGGCGAGGTCGAGCACACTTTCCCGCGTGAACGTGGTCATAGTCCTCCTCCGCTCGCGTTTCCAGCAACAGCGCGAGACGACCATCAACGTCTGGGTTTAGTATACGATCAGGCCACCACCTTCTTCACGGTTTCGCACGCCAACAGTTCCCGGAACAGCGCTTGCGCCAGTTCCACCTCAAATACGATACCGCGCACCTGGCCGGAAAGCACCCTGCAAGTGGCGAGGCGAGACCTGGTAGAGAGGGCAGACCGGCCTGGTTGATGACTTGCCGATCGGATCGAAGCCCCATGCACCGATACAGCGCAACCACACACAAGGAGAGCTGTCCTGCGCCGGGCCTGGCGATGAGACGCCAGCCCCCGCCGTGGGCCAATACAGCACCGATCGTCCGCAACGCGCAACGCCGCGCACGCCGCCTCCCGGCGACTGGCCTCCCATTGGCAGTACAATCGCACCGAGCAACGACTATGGCAGACCGAACCTTTGGCTTCAACACCCTGGCCCTGCACGCAGGACAACGGCCCGACCCGACTACCGGCGCGCGCGCCATGCCGATCTACCAGACCACCAGCTACGTCTTCGACGACACTGACCATGCCGCGGCGCTGTTCGCCCTGCAGCGCTTCGGCAACATCTACACCCGCATCATGAACCCGACGACTGCCGCCTTCGAGGAGCGCATGGCGGCACTGGAGGGCGGCCGCGGCGCGTTGGCGACGGGCAGCGGCCAGGCGGCCCAGTTCATCGCATTGTTCACCTTGCTCGAGCAAGGCGACGAGATCGTGGCGGCCAACACGCTCTACGGCGGGACGTACACCCAATTCGACATCAGCCTGCGCAAGATGGGCATCCACACCACTTTCGTGGACCCTTCCGACCCGGAGAACTTCCGTCGGGCCATTACTCCGCGCACCAAGGTGCTCTACGGCGAGACCATCGGCAACCCGCTCATCAACGTGTTGGACATCGAAGCCGTGGCGAAGATTGCGCATGAGCATGGCCTGCCGTTGATGGTGGACAACACCTTCGCCACGCCATACCTGTGCCGGCCGATCGAGTGGGACGCAGACATCGTCGTGCATAGCGCGACCAAGTTCATCGGCGGGCACGGAACCAGCATCGGGGGCGTGATTGTAGACAGCGGCAAGTTCGACTGGGGCAACGGCAAGTTCCCCGGGCTGACCGAACCGAGCAAAGGCTACCACGGCGTGCGCTTCTGGGAGACGTTCGGCGACTTCGCCTTCATCATGAAGGCGCGCGTCGAGTCGTTGCGCGACATGGGCCCGGCGCTCAGCCCATTCAACGCCTTCTTGTTTTTGCAAGGGCTGGAGACGCTCGGTGTGCGCATGCGCGAGCATGTGAAGAATGCGCTGGCCGTGGCCGAGCATCTGGCGCAGCATCCGGCTGTAGCATGGGTGAACTACCCCTCACTGCCCACCAGCCCACACCACGCGCTGGCGCAGAAATACCTGCCCAAGGGCGCAGGAGCGGTGTTCACCTTCGGCATCAAAGCGCCGCCATCGGGCTCCGGCTTCGACGCCGCGCGCACGTTCATCGAGAGCCTGGAACTCTTCAGCCACCTGGCCAACGTCGGCGATGCCAAGTCGCTGGTCATCCATCCGGCCAGCACTACCCACGCCCAGCTTAGCGAAGACGAACAACGGGCAGCCGGCATCACGCCCGACATGATTCGCCTTTCGGTCGGGCTGGAGGACGTGGACGATCTGATCTGGGATCTCGATCAGGCATTGGCTAAATCACAGACCGCAGCGCCGCGCCCGCGCTTGTTCTCATCCAACGGCCACGCCAGTCCTGTGGCCTGCCAGATCCCGGTTCGTCAGTGAAATTCCGACAGACCAGCGGTGACCAAACATGGCCAAACTGATCCAGACATCCGCCGAGGCGTTCGAGCTGCTGAACAAGTACAAGCACATCGCCATGGTTGGGCTGAGCGGCAACCCCTTCCGTCCCAGCCACTTTGCTGCGGTGTATATGCTGGCCGAAGGCTACGACATCATCCCGATCAACCCGCGCGAGACCGAGATCCTCGGCCGCAAGTGCTACCCCTCGCTCAGCGAGGCAGCCAAAGAACACACCATCGAGATCGTGGACATCTTCCGCAATCCGAAGGAAGTGCCGCCCATCGTCGAGGAAGCCATCGCCATCGGTGCGAAGGTGGTATGGATGCAGCTCGGCATCGTCAACGAGGCAGCAGCGCAGCGCGCGCTCGAAGCCGGGCTGGACGTGGTGATGGATCGCTGCGTCAAGCTGGAACATGCGCGGTTTCAAGGCGGTCAGAACCTGATCGGTCTGAACACCGGCGTGATCAGCGCGAAGCGCTTGCGGCATATTTGAGCGCATCGGCAGCCCGCAGCCGCGTGACCGGCGAGGGTGCGTCCGGCGGGATTCGCGCTTTGCGCCCCGCCTCAGGAGGGTTGGATG
>JAIMBB010000201.1 GCA_023511655.1 Anaerolineae bacterium | reverse complement strand
GGTTGCTCGCCCAAGTCGTGACAGCCAGCAAAAAACCTGCGGGAGGTTGTCACTGCCCCCGGCTGTGAACGCACCCATTCTGCGGAATCGGGGAGGCTAACATGAACTTTGCATTGCGTATCCTGGCGACGACTGCGCTGGTTGGCGCGGCGCTGCTCTCCGGCGCTGCGCCGACGGGTGCCGTCACGCGTGCGGCTTGCTTTCGCATCTTGCACGCCTCACCCGATGCGCCTAACCTGGATGTGTACGTCAACCGCACGCGCGTGGCCAACAATCTGGCATACACGCAATTTAGCGCGCGCCGTTGGTGTATCGCCGCTACGGTCGTGTTGGTGCGCGCCTTCTCCGCGAACGCCGACCCGAACATCACCCCGCCGCTGGTGAGCGCAAACGTCAATCTGGCGATTGACCGGAGTTACGTGATCGCCATCGCCAATCGCGTTCAGCAGTTGCAGGTCGTCGCGCTCGAAAACCCTGCCCTGCCGCCGGCCGGCCAATTCAGCTTGCGCCTGGCGCATTTAGCGGTTGACGTCGGCGGCGTGGATCTGGCCGTGACTGGCGGTCCGGTCTGGCTGTTCAACGTCGTCTTCCCGACGGCGCAGACTACGACGCAGCCGGCCGGCACCTACACCCTGGAGGTTCGCCAGGCCGGGACGCCGAACGTGCTGCTTCCGCTTGGGACGGTGACGTTCCGCTCGCGCGAGCGCCAGACGGTCTATGTGCTGGCGCCGAGCGCCGCTGCTGCGGAGCAGGCGCGGACGCAGGGCGCGACCGCAGCTCCCCAGTTCATCATCGTGCCCGACCGCTAGACCGGCGCTCGTACGAGGTCACCTCCGGCCGGCCCGCATCCATGCCGGCTGGAGCGCGGCAACGCACTCGAAGATCGGACAGCGTTCGTGATGCGCGCCGGGCAGGTAGCCGGTGCTCATCAGGAATTCGTTCACGATCTCCCCACCGGTGAACACGAACGTCCTCCGAAACAGCTTCACCCATTCGTCTTTGCTGAGGGGGTGATGCGCTTCCAGCCAACCGGCAAACGAGCCGTAGTCTGCCCGCAAGGCGACGATGCGGCGAGCGTTCTCGATGGCGGCATTGACTTTCAGCCGATTGCGGACGATGCCCGGATCGGCCAGCAGTCGGGCGCGGTCGGCTTCGCCGTAGGCCGCGACCACATCCACGGCAAAGCCGTCGTAGGCTCGCCGGAAGTTGTCCAGCTTGCGCAACACCGTATCCCACGACAGGCCAGCTTGGTTGATCTCCAACATCAGCCGCTCGAACAGTCGGTCGTCGTCGTGCACGGGGAAGCCGTGCTCGTGATCGTGATACCACCTGTGGATCGGATGCGCTCTCGGCGAAAGGGCATACTCGCAGTACGTGCTCATCAGTCAGGGCACCCCTCGCTCATGAGCATATCACCCTGCGCCGCTATCTGCACCGTCGTTCTGTCTTTCACTTTTATGATGCAAGGCATGGCTGACTGGGCGCCGGGCTGGCTTCGACTCGCCGGCATCTTTATCATAAGTGGAGATCAGAATTGAATTTAAAAAGAGTATAGAAAAATTCAAAGTAAATATTGACTTTTCTGAACTGAATGGCTAAAATGATTTTGAATTTTGAGGAATCCGATGAATGTCCTTCCTAATCAGTGTCCGATCTGCGGTGGTGATATCGTCGTCACGCGCTTTCAATGCGACCGGTGTGACGTAACGATTGAGGGCCGCTTTACCGTGGGCAAATTTGCCCGGCTCAGTGATGAACAGGTTCAGTTCGTGGAGACCTTCGTGCGCTGCGAGGGCAAGATCAGCCGGATGGAGGTCGAACTGGGCCTCTCATACCCGACCATTCGCGCCCGCCTGCACGAGGTGATCCGCGCGTTGGGCTATGAGCCGGGCAAGGACGAAGGGCCTGCCGCACCTGCGACCGGCGTCTCGGCGGCCGATCGCAGGCGCATCCTGGAGGACCTGGATCAGGGCCGCATCAGCGCCGAGCAGGCCATGAAATTGCTAAGTCGCCGAGAGGAGTGAGCGCTATGAGAAAGGTGATCGAGACCGGCGGCATGCCGGAACTGGTGATCGAGTGCAAAGCCGATTTGGAGATCGAGGGACTGCCTGAAGGTGAGTTGGGTGTGGAGATTCACAGCGATGATGAACGCGCCAGCGTGGTGACGGATGGGAACCGCATCGTGATCTCCGCCGAAGATGACACCGAGGTGCGTGCGCCGTGCGATGCCGTGATCTATGTTGCTGCGGTTGGCGGCGACCTGGAAGTGGAGGGATTCAGCCGGCTCGTCAACATCGGCCATGTCGGCGGTGACCTCGACGTCGAAGAGGTGGGCGGGCTCGAGGTGCATAGTGTGAGCGGAGACTGCAAGCTGGAAGCGGTAGCCGGCCCGGTGTCCATTCGGGCCGTGGGCGGCGATTTACAGGCCGATGCCATTGCCTTTGCGGGTCAGGCGGTCAGTTCGATCAGCGTGGGCGGTGACGTCTCCCTCCGACTCTTGCCCGACACCGATTCGTTCTCGGTGCGCGCCGGTGGAGACGTTGCGCTGGCCTTGCCGGCCGAAGCCGGCATTGTGGTGCACATCGCCGACTCCAAAGGCATACGACGCGTCAGGTTTGGCGATGGCGCGGTGGCCGTTAAGGTCAGTGCGGGGGGCGAGGCGTCGGTGGTCGGCGACGGCGAAGCGACGCCGAGCGTCGAGCCGGAGGCGGGTACGGACTGGGCCGATGCGATGCGCGATGTCGAGCGCGAACTAAACGAGCTGCAGCGCAACATCGAGCATATGGCGCGCGAATTCGGACAGCGCTTCACCGGCATGCCTGCCTGGAAGATCGAACGCGCCCAGCGCCAGGCCGAAGCGGCAGCCCGCAAGATGGAAGCCCGGCTGCGGCGTCATTTGCGCTACCTCGAAGAGCGAGCCCGTCGAGAAGCCGAGCGGGCTGCGGCCAGAGCCGCACGCGCAGCCCGGCGCAGCAGAGCCGGATGGGCGCCTGTGCCGACGCCCCCCGCGCCCCCGTGGCCTTCCCCGACGACGCCGCCTGCCCCGTCGTGGGATCCGTCGTCCATGCCGTTTGAAGCGCCGCCGAAGCGTGTGACTACCGACGAAGAACGCATCATGATCTTGCGCATGGTGCAAGAGAAGAAGATCACCGTCGAGCAAGCCGAACAGTTACTCGCGGCGCTCGAGGGCTGACCGTCTTGAAAGCGAGCGATGATGAACGTGCTGAATGACATCTCCGAACTGGCTTATCGCGCCCGGCACAGCCGCCTGGTGCAAGTGACCTTTGTCATCGCGCTGGGAGCGTGTGTCGCTTTGCTCACCCTGGCCCGCGGGGACCGCTGGGAAGATACCACTATCGTTCCGTTCGATAGCGACTCCAGCCCCATTGCGCTCCTGAATCGCTATGTCCGCGTCAGTGGGGTGTTGCTGCCGGAACGTGCGTTTCACACGCAGGCCGACATCGGCGGATTGAAGCTGAGCGGCGCGCGCTATATCCCGCTTGTGG
Source organism: Anaerolineae bacterium (assembly GCA_023511655.1). Lineage (GTDB taxonomy): Bacteria > Chloroflexota > Anaerolineae > J036 > Brachytrichaceae > JAAFGM01. Next base: position 3,186 of record JAIMBB010000201.1, on the reverse strand, counting down.
TTGAGGAGGCACAGGACCCGCTCCTCGTCCTGGACAAGGACGTTCCACCGCCCGGCCCGGATGGCGAAGTGCGGTTGGTGGGCAAGATCCAGGAGGGCGGCCTGCAGGTGCCGTATTACCTGGAGGTCGGCCAGCCCCCCAACATCCCGCTGCAGAACGCATTGGCGCACATCGGCCTGGTCGGCGGCGCGTTGCTAATCGCCGGCGCGTTGATCGCCTGGCTGCTCGGCCGCGCCGACTATGCCGTGGCGGTGGGTCAACCGACTGCCGGCCTGGCCCCGGCCGGCGTCGGTGCGCTGTGGTTCGGCAGCCTGGGGGCGCAATTCGGTCATGCCGTGGTGCGCCAGGCACCCGTGATCGTGACCCGAACGCGCGACGAGGTCAGGCTGGACTCGTCCACCTCGCGGCCACATTGGAGGGTGCACATCCGCGACGTTCGGTCGGTTCGGCCAACGTGCGTTGCCACGTCCTATGGGCCGCTGCCGGCTGCGCGGATCGAGTTCCAGGACGAGCGCGGCTTGCTGCGCCGCGGCACTATCGCGGTGGGCGGCGACCTGCCCGCGCGCAACGAGCTGCACGCCTGGTTGAGTGGACGGATCCACTGATGGATCTCGATCGCAAACGGAGATGAGCGATGGAGATATTGATCGCATCTGCCCTGGCAGCGCTCATGGTTATCGCGGGCGTGGCCTGGTTCCGGCTGGCGTGGATGAAAGACGCCCCGCCGCGTGCCGATGAGTCGTCGGCTGCGGACGACGTTTTGATGATATGAATGGCGACTGGAAGCCACGCTTCTTCACCATCTGGACGGGCCAGGCGTTCTCGTTGTTCGGCAGCGCGCTGGTGCACTTTGCGCTGATCTGGTGGTTGACCACGACGACCGGTTCGGCCACCGTGCTTGCCACAGCGACGCTGGTCGGCATGATGCCTCAGATCGCGCTCAGCCCACTTGCGGGCGTGATTGTGGATCGCTCCAGCCGCCGCGCAGTCATGCTCATTGCCGATGCGTTGGTTGCGCTCTCCACGCTGGGGCTGGCCTATCTGTTTGCGGCTGACGCGGTCGAGATATGGCACGTGTATGCCACTCTCTTCATTCGCTCGATCAGCAGCACATTTCACTTTCCGGCCATGCAGGCCAGCACGTCGTTGATGGTGCCGGAGCGACATCTCTCGCGCGTGGCCGGCATGAATCAGACGCTGCAAGGCTTGATGAACATCGTCGCGCCGCCGGCCGGCGCATTGCTCATCAGCGCGTTGCCGATCTTTCAGGTGGTGTTGATTGATGCCTTCACGGCGCTGATGGCGATCTTGCCGCTTTGCTTCATCGCTATCCCTCAACCGCATCGGGCCGGCGCCGGCGACGCAGAACGGACGCGCGCGTCGGGTGCATCTTTCCTGCACGACTTTCGCGAAGGGGTGCGCTACGTCGTAGCCTGGCGTGGGTTGACCATTGTTCTGGTGATGGCGATGGCGATCAACTTCGTGGTGACGCCGGGCGGGTCGCTGATTCCCATCCTGGTGACGCAGTACTACCGGGGCAGCGCGCCGGAGCTGGCGGCTATGAACGCCGCCTGGGGGTTCGGCATGATTTTGGGGGGCGTGATCCTGAGCGCGTGGGGCGGCTTTAAGCGGCGCATCCTGACCTCGCTCATGGGCGTTACGGTGATCGGCTTTTGCTTCACGTTGCAGGGCCTGTTGCCGGATACGGCGTTCGTCGTGGCGGTGGGACTGTGGCTGCTGCTGGGCATCGCCAATCCCATCACCAATGGGCCGGTGTTCGCTGTGTTGCAAGCCACGGTTGCGCCTGCGATGCAAGGCCGCGTGATGACGCTGCTGATGGCGGGTTCGGTCGCGATGACGCCATTCAGCCTGCTGGTGGCTGGCCCAGTGGCCGACGCGCTGGGAGTGCAGGTTTGGTATGTGATCGGCGGCGTCGCATGCGCACTGATGGGCGTGGCAGGGTTCTTCATCCCCGCGCTGATCAATATCGAGTCGCAGCAGGCGAGTCGCAACGCTTCGTTGACGCCGACGGAGGTGCCTGCCGTTGAGGCATGACCGGGCAGCGGGGAGCTTCGCCGGGCGCGACCCCGACCTGGGTTGATACGTGAGCTTAAGGAGAACACAAGATGGCTACAACCGAAGAACGGATGAAGATTTTGAAGATGGTGGAAGAAGGCAAGATTTCGCCCGAGGACGGCGCAAAGCTATTGGCAGCATTGAGCGAATCGGCTGATGACAAGGCCAGGTCAGGCGCCGGCGCTTCGTCGGGTTACGCCAACGTCCGCAGCGGCAGCGGGGCCAAATGGCTGCGCGTCCGCGTGACGGATATGGCGACCGGCAAACAGAAGGTGAGCGTCAACCTGCCGATTGCCCTGGTCAGCGTGGGCACCAAGATCGCTGCCAGGTTTGCGCCGGAGGCCGAAAGCCTGGAGATCAACCAGATCGTCGAGGCCATCAAGTCCGGCGCGCAGGGCAAGATCATTGATGTGATGGACGAGGAGGACGGCGAACACGTCGAGATCTTCGTGGAATAATCGCCCCATACGATGGTCGGCGCAGGTGGCGCGCAGGGAGGCGAAGGATGGTGAACCAGGATTGGTTGGACAAGCGACGCGTTCTCTCCAACGGGCTGACGTTCCTGGCCTGGCTGGCGACGGTCGGGTTGGGGTTGGTCGTCCTGTATGCGCTGCGGCAAATGTCCTTCGGCCTCTTCGCGCTTCTGGGTCTCGACGTGAGGACGGCGCAACTGGCTTCGCTCTGGCTGATCCTGGTGCTCGCCCTGGGATGGCTAGCGTTCGTCGTCGTCAGCGGTGAGTATCATCGCAGACGCGTCGGCCAACTGCGCGCGGTGCAGGTCTTCGCCGTGACGCTGGCCATCGAGCTGGTCGTCATTGCGCTTTATCTAGTGTTCTAGGCTGCGCGCCCTTCGGCGATCGGGTCACCCACAACCTTCACTTTCGCCTTCGCGTTCGCCTTCGCGCGGCACGATGACCGTGACGCCGGTGCCCGCCACATGCGGCTGATCATAGATCAGCGTGGTATGTCCGACCAGCACGCCTGCTACGTCGGTGATGGCGTTGTGTGGCCCGGGCGGATATTGCCCGATCGTGTAACTGCCTACCCTTCTCCGGGAAGTGCGGTAAATTATCGCTATGGCTGAGCAACTGCCGGAGGTAGAAGTCCTGC
>JAIMBB010000200.1 GCA_023511655.1 Anaerolineae bacterium | reverse complement strand
ACTCTCTCGCAGTTTCACGGCCTTTGCCTTTCTACCTCTCATGACTCCCAATTATGCGATGTTTTCAACTGAGCAAAGGCTATCAACAAGAAGCCCGGCGAGGTATTCAACATCGGCTTCGACACCAGCCCGGCCATCATTGACGCTTTCGACAAGGGCTATGTCCAGCTCACATCCGATCAGCAACCCTTCCTGCAAGGCTACATCCCTATCCAGAGCATCTGCCTGACCAAGAAGTTCGGCTTCGCCCCGATGAACGTGGACACGGGCGCCGGCTTCGTCAACGCGCAGAACTACAAGAGCGTCGCCGACCTGGCCAAGAAAGGGTTAAGGTGACCGCGCTTTGATCTCGTCGCTCACGGTAGCGCCTGGCGTGGCTGCCGTGAGCGACGAGCCGCGATTCATCCCAATGGCGAATCCATTCATCGAACTGAAGGGCGTCTACAAGTCGTACGGCAGCGTGAACGCGCTCAGCGACGTCAACCTCACCATCGAGGAAGGGCGTGTGCTCGGGCTGATCGGTGACAATGGCGCCGGCAAGTCCACCCTGATCAAGTTGATCGCCGGCGTGCACGCGCCAGACCGCGGCGAGATGTGGGTGAAGGGCAGGAAGGTGAACAACTGGTCAGTGGCCCATGCGCGCGCTGCCGGCATCGAGACCGTATTCCAGGATCGCGCCCTGGCCGAGCAGCAGAGCATCGCCCGCAACATCTTCATGGGGCGCGAGCTCACCAATGCGTGGGGGCTGATTGACGTCAAGCGTCAGCGCGAAGAGGCCGAGCGGCTGATGCGCGAGATCGGCTTCACCTCGAAGGTCTTCTCGCCGGATTCGCGCGTGATGACGCTCTCGGGCGGCGAGCGACAAGGCGTCGCTATTGCGCGGGCGATCTACTTCAAGGCGCAGTTGGTCATCCTCGACGAGCCGACCACGGCGTTGTCGCTGACCGAATCCGAGAAAGTGTTCGCATTTGTCCGCCAGTTGCGCGCGCGCGGCGCGGCCAGCATCTTCATCAGCCACAACATCTACCACAGCTATGACGTGTCCGACTACTTCGCCATCCTCGATCGGGGCACCATCGTTTACACAGCCGACAAATCCGAAGTCGCCTCGGCGGACGTGCTGATCCGCAAGCTGCAAACGGTCGCCCGCCATGGCACGCTCGACATCGAGCATTAAAGAGAGGTGATTGCATGGAAGCAACTGCCGCTCGGACAACCGTGCAGAACCGGAGCGCCATCCGCGAATGGCTCAGCCAGAACCGACGCGGGCTGAGCGCGTTTGCCATCTTCCTGGGGCTGTGGATCCTGTTTTTGATCACCGCCCCTGGCACGTTTACCAATCCACAAGCCTATCGCGCCATCTTCACCACGCTGCCGGTGGATATCATCCTCGCCGTGTCGCTGGTGTTCGTCGTCACGTCCGGCGAAAGCGATCTGTCCTTTCCCTCCGTTTTCGGGCTATCCGCGTATGCCTTCGCGTTGCTGGCGTCGAACGAGGTCTCGCCGGTCATCGGCTTGCTGGCCGCATTGCTCGTCGGCGCAACATGTGGTCTGGTCAACGGTTTGTTGATCACTAAGCTCGGGCTCTCTTCGCTGGTCGCGACGCTGGGTATGAATTTCTTCCTGCGCGGCTTGATCAACGTGCTCACCCAGGGCATCGGCATCCCACTCACTTCGCTGATTGACACGCCGTTCTACAACGTGTTGGTCGGACAGATCGGCGACGTCCCGACAGCAGTGATCTGGGCAATCGTGGTCGTCGTCATCTGCCTGGTGCTCTTCAATCGGCACAAGCTAGGGGCACACGTGGCAATCGTCGGCGACAACCCCGAGAGCGCCAAGGAGATGGGGATTAACGTGGCGCGCACCAAGATCATGGTCTACGTCATCGTCGGCCTGTGCGCGGCCTTCGCCGGCGTGCTGTCATCGCTGATCAACAGCACGTGGTGGCCGACGGCCGGTGATGGCTACTTGCTGCGCACGCTGGCAGCCGTGTTCATCGGTGGCACACCAACGTGGGGCGGCGTCGGCACAGTAGCCGGCGCAGTCTTCGGCGCGATCTCGGTCGGGTTCATCGAGACCGGCCTGATCGGCGCCGGGTTGACCGCCTTCTGGACGCAATTCGCCTACGGCCTGGTGATCATCCTCGCGCTCATCGGCCATCGCTTCAATCAAGGACGTTATCGCTGACTCGTCACGCGGCTGACAAATGAATATCTTCACCCAAGATGGGCAGGCGCTGATTGTGCGCTTTGCCGAGGAAATGGTGCGCGTCGAGCCATGGGGCAAAGACGCCTTGCGCGTCCGCGCCACGCCCAACGCCATGCTCGACGACGACCGGCTCTCCGCGCTTTTGCCGACCGAGAACAACAACGCCAGCATCCACATCGAGGGCAATCGCGCCCTGGTCCGTCACGGTCGAATCGCTGCTGAGGTGGTTGTGCGTAAGCCGCTCGATTGGGTGGATGCGAGCGGCATGGACATCGGCCTGCGCTTTTTGGATGCCGACAGCGGTGCGGAATTGCTGGCCGAGGAGTCCTACCATCCATCGTGGCCGCCCCCGCGTTGCTTTCGCCCGGCCGGCGGTGACCTGTGGCGGCTGGAGGCGCGCTTCCGTGCCTACCGCGGTGAGCGGTTCTACGGCCTGGGCCAGCATCAACACGGCCTGCTCGACCAGAAAGGCGCCGTGATCGAGCTGCTGCAGCAAAATGGCGAGGTGAGCATTCCGTTTCTGCTCAGCAACCGTGGCTACGGCTTGCTGTGGAACAACCCGGCCGTCGGCCGCGTGGAGCTGGGCGCCAACGGCACGCGCTGGACTGCCGAAGCCACCGCGCAGATGGATTACTGGATCACTGCCGGCGCGACGCCGGCGGACATCGTGCGCAACTACACCACCGTCACCGGCCGCGCGCCGATGCTGCCCGAGTTTGCCTCTGGCTTCTGGCAATGCAAACTGCGCTATCGCACTCAGGCGGAACTGCTCAACGTCGCGCGCGGCTACCAATCGCGCGGGTTGCCGCTCTCGGTGATCGTGATTGACTTCTTCCACTGGACGAAGTACGGCGATTGGCGCTTCGACCCGGAGCACTGGCCAGACCCGGCCGGCATGGTGCGCGAGCTGGAGACGATGGGCATCAAGACGATGGTGAGCGTGTGGCCGGCGCTCAACCCGGACAGCCCCAACTTTCAGACAGCCATGCGCAACGGCTGGCTGCTGCGCACGCTGCGCGGCCAGCCGGCGCACATGAACTTCCGCGATCACTACACCGACGCGCGCATATATCTAACCTACTATGACGCCACCCACCCCCAGGCACGACGGTTCATCTGGGAACAAGTCAAGCAGGGTTACTATGATCACGGCATCAAGGTGTATTGGCTGGATGCTTGCGAACCAGAGATGTATCCGGTTCAGTACGACAACCTGCGCTATCACCTGGGTGACGGCCGCGCCGTCGCTAACCTGTATCCCTTGATGCACGCGCGAGCGTTCTACGAGGGCATGCGCGCCCAGGGCGAATCGGAGATCATCTTCCTATCGCGCTCAGCGTGGGCCGGTAGCCAGCGCTATGGCGCGGCGGTATGGAGCGGAGACATCCACTCCACCTGGGAATCGCTACAAGCCCAGGTGCGCGCCGGCCTGAACATCGGCCTCAGCGGTATCCCGTGGTGGACGACTGACATCGGCGGGTTCTACGGTGGCGACATCACCTCCGACTACTTCCGCGAGTTGATCGTGCGATGGTTCCAGTACGGCGCGTTCTGTCCGCTCTTTCGCCTGCACGGTTATCGCTTGCCTTACGGACCGATCACCGGCAGCGGCGGGCCGAACGAAGTGTGGGAATTCGGCGAGCACGCCTACGCCATCATCCGCGAGGTCATGGCCATGCGCGAGCGCCTGCGCCCCTACGTGATGCGGCTGATGCGCGCGGCACACGAACACGGCGATCCGCCCATGCGCCCGTTGTTCTACGACTTCCCCACCGATCCCAGCGCGTGGGCAGTTGACGATGCCTTCATGTTCGGCCCCGATTTGCTCGTCGCACCGGTGCTCCACCCCGGCACGACGAGCCGCGAGGTGTATTTGCCCGCCGGCGCAACATGGACGGACGCGTGGGACGGCCGCACGTTTGCGGGCGGCCAGGTCATCGGCGCGAGCGCGCCGCTGGAGCGCATCCCGCTCTTCCTGCGCGACGGCGCACCGTTGCCGATTCGGACATAGCCAGGCCAGGGACCATTCGGGGAAAATGTGGCTATGAAAATCACCGCCATCAAAACCTGCGTCGTCAACGCCGAGATGCGCAACTGGGTGTTCGTCAAAGTGGAGACCGACCAGCCCGGCCTGTATGGCTGGGGCGAGGCGTCGCTGGAGTGGAAGACGCGCGCCGTAGTCGGCGCCATCGAGGATTTCGCCCCTATGCTGATCGGCGAAGACCCACGGCGCATTGAGTTCCTGTATCAAAAGATGTATCGCCAGAGTTTCTGGCGCGTCGGCGTGATCGGCCTGAGCGCGATCAGCGGCATCGAGCAAGCGCTGTGGGACATTCGGGGCAAAGAGCTGGGCCAGCCGGTGTATGCCCTGCTGGGTGGGCGCGTGCGCGACAAGGTGCGCATGTATACCCACCTCGGCGGCGGCGATATGCGCGCCGTGTACGAGACACAATACAGCGCCGACCCCAAGCCGTTCGTAGATCTGGCGTTGGCAGTAGTGGCCAAAGGCTACACCGCGGTCAAAGTGTTGATCACCCCACCCACAGAATCGCTCAACGGCATCGCTGCCTATCGCTATGCCGAGAAGATGATGGCGGCGATCCGCGAGGCCGTCGGCGAGAACGTGGACGTGATGGTGGATTGTCACGGCCGGCACAGCGTGGCCAACGCCATCGAGTTCTGTCGGGTGCTGGCGCCCTATCGCCCGTACTTCATCGAGGAGCCGGTGCCGCCGGAGAACGTGGATGCCCTGGCCGAAGTGCGTCGCGCGTCGCCCGTGCCCATCGCCACCGGCGAACGCCGCGTGACGCGCTTCGAGTTCCGCGAGCTGTTCGAGAAGCAGGCCTGTCACGTCATCCAGCCCGATTTGTGCCACTGCGGCGGGTTGTGGGAAGCCAAGAAAATCGCCGCCATGGCCGAGGCGTATTACATCGGCGTTGCGCCGCACAACCCGCTTGGCCCCGTCTCCGCCGCCGCCTGCCTGCACCTGGACCTGGCCGTCTCCAACTTCGGCGTCCAGGAGATGCCCCGCCAGCCCGGAACCGCGCTCACCGACGTTTGCCCGGTGCAGATCAAGTGGCAGGACGGCTACTTGCTGCCGCCGACGCGGCCCGGTCTGGGCGTGGAGTTTGACGCCGGGGCGGCCCGGGCGCACCCCTACCGGCGCAGCCAGGGACCGCTCCTGCGCCGCGAGGACGGGGCATTCACCAACTGGTAGCGCGTTGCTCAAGGCACGAGAGAAGGAACGCCTGTGGGCGAGGTCGCCGCCGCGCCGACATAGCCGATCACCGTCTCGATCCAGGAGACCGGCGCCGACAACAGCTCGTAGATCGTGCCGGCCCACTTGGGCATGTAGATGCCGAACGAGGCGTTGGAGATGCTTTCGCTGAGCAGCGACAGCATGATCAGGCCCGGCACGATGAAGGCGCCATAGCTGACCCCGTCGATCGAGGCCATGCGCGAGCCGATCGCCGAGCCGAACACCACGAAATACAGCGAGGTCGAGATCACCGGTGCCAGGATGCTCTGCAGCAAGGTGCGGAACCACCGCGCCAGCTCGAAGCGGTAGATGGCTTTGATGGCGTGAACGTTCATCGGGCGTGCACCAGGCTGACGAAGATTTCTTCCAGCGAGCTCTGGCTGGTGTGCAGGTCCTTGAAGTCGACCCCCTCCTCGCCCAGCCGGCGCAGCAGGCCGGCGATGCCGGTCTCCTCGGCCTGGGCGTCGAAGGTGTAGACCAGCTCGGTCCCGTCCTTGGCCAGCTCCAGCGCATAGTCCGAAAGCTTGGCGGGAATGGCGGCCAGCGGGCTCTGCAGCTGCAGGGTCAGCTGCTTCTTGCCCAGCTTGCGCATGAGCACGTCCTTGTCCTCAACCAGGATGATCTCGCCCTTGCTGATCACCCCGATCCGGTCGGCCATCTCCTCGGCCTCCTCGATATAGTGGGTGGTCAGGATGATGGTGACGCCGCTCTCGCGCAGGGCGCGGACCATCACCCACATGTCGCGGCGCAGCTCGACATCGACGCCAGCGGTGGGCTCGTCGAGGAACAGGATGGTCGGCTCGTGGCTCAGCGCCTTGGCGATCATCACCCGGCGCTTCATGCCGCCCGACAGCGCCATGATCTTGCTGTCCTTCTTGTCCCACAGGGACAGGTCGCGAAGGATCTTCTCGATATGGGCGTCGTTCGGGGCCTTGCCGAACAGGCCGCGCGAGAAGCGCACCGTGGCCCAGACGGTCTCGAAGGCGTCGGTGTTGAGCTCCTGCGGCACCAAGCCGATCTTGGACCGCGCGGCGCGATAGTCGCGCACCACGTCGTGGCCGTCGGCCAGGATCGTCCCCGTGCTGGGATTGACGATGCCGCAGATGATGCTGATCAGCGTGGTCTTGCCGGCCCCGTTGGGACCCAGCAGGGCGAAGATCTCGCCCGGGCGGATGTCGAGATCCACCGACTTCAGGGCCTGATGGCCTGAAGCATAGGTCTTGGTCAGACCCGTTACCGAAATGATGCCCGCCACGGGGTCCCCTCTAGATCCC
>JAIMBB010000199.1 GCA_023511655.1 Anaerolineae bacterium | reverse complement strand
CAGATGGGTTTAAGAGACAGGCACCGATTCGCACGCCCTGCGCGTCGGCGTATTCGACCAGGTCGTCCCAGTCTTTCACCTTGTCCCACGGGATGTGGATGGCGACGGTGGGGCAAACCCCGGTGAGCTTGTGCACAAAGCCGGCATCGGCCAGCTTCTCGTAGATGTTGCGAGCTGCGCCAGGCCAGGCGTAGGTCTTGAAGCGCGTGCCGGTGTTAGCAAAGCCCCACGACGGCAGCTCGATGTGCTGTGCCTTGAGCCTGGCTTTCACAGCTTCGACGTCAATGCCCCTGGCAGAGAGCTGGTCGGCGAGAATTTGATAGCTGCTCATGATCGTGACTTGTAGGGGATTGGAGCGCAGAGATCGGCGATCGGGGAGTGGTGATCGAGAATCGTCGGAGATCAATTACCAAACCCTCGACGCCGATGACCGGCCTCACCCGGTCAGTCCAAATGAAACACCTCTTCGAGCATGATGAAGCTCTGGTCGGCATGTTTGCCGCCAGTGGCTTCGAAGAAGTCTTTCATGTAGTCTTGCCAGCGCGCGTTCACTTCTCGCTTGGCCATGCCGTCGAGCGCAGCCTGGAAGTCGGGGGTCTCGACGTAGAAGAACAGGGTGCCGTCGTCGCGCATGAAGATCGAATAGTTGTGCCAACCGGTCTCTCGCAGGGCATCCAGCATCTCCGGCCATACCGCTTTGTGGCGGCGCTTGTATTCTTCGATCATCTCCGGCTTGACCTTGAGCATGAAGCCGACGCGTTGCATGATGAGCCTCCTGTGAGCAAATCTTTAGCGTAAGTTTAACCGTCCGATGGGCGAAATGCCAAGGTGCCGATCCGACAAATTTTCCCCGCTACGGCTCTCGCAGCAGGCGGATCGGCACGCCACCGACGAAGGCACCAGGCGGGACATCGCGATTGACCAGGCTCATCGCGCTCACGGTAGCCCCTTCGCCGATGATCACGCCGGGCAAGATGGTGCAATTTGCGCCGATCGTTGCGCCATGGCCGATTCGCACCGGCCCGCGTCGCCACTCGTGACGCATAAACTCATGTGCCAGGATGGTGGTGTTGTAACCGACGGTGGCATCGTCTTCGATGGTGATGTCCTCAGGGAAGAAGATGTCCAGCATCACCCCCAGGCCAATGGCGGCGTGGGGGGCGATCTGTGCGCCGGTCAGCCGGAGCAGGGCGCGCTTGATGCCGAAGCCGGGCGCGATGCGCGCTGCGTAGATGCACAGCGCGTTGCGCAGCACGCGGAGCGTGCCGCCGGTGAGCTGGGGGAAATACCACAGCGCGGCATGCTCGCCGGCAGAAGGGAAAGTCTGACAGCGCGCCTTGCGCGCTTCGGTGGGTGGCAAATCCATGCCGCGCAATCGTACCGGCAATTGTCCTGCCTGGATAGAGTTGTGTATAATCTTCATGCCTGAGCCGAAGTGGCGGAATTGGCAGACGCGCTACGTTCAGGGCGTAGTGAGGGTTTCCTCATCCGGGTTCAAGTCCCGGCTTCGGCATCTCCGGCTTCAGATCAGCGAACATGGCTCAACCACATGTGCCTCACCGGTTCGACCAAGCCTCGTCACCTTCCACCGCGAATCGTTTGCTGATCTGGTTCTCGGTTGGTGCGCTGCTGCTGGCGCTCCCGTTGTTGTTCAACATCGTGTCCCGCGTACAGGCCGAGATGCGGATGTGGTCCGAGGTGGAGCGCATGACGCAACAGGTGAATGCGACGGAGGCCAAGCTGGCCGGCTTGCGCGCTGCGCTAGACTATGCACAAAGCGACGCCTTCGTCGAGGAGTGGGCACGCGTGTATGCGCGCTGGGGCAGAGAAGGCGAGGTCGTCGTCGTGCCACCGGCGTCTCGAGAAGCAACCCGCTTATGGTGGGAAGACTTTCTCAAATGACGTAAGAGCCTAGCCGCCTGCGTCAACTTCAGTCATCAGACGTTAGGAGGATCAATACATCATGTTTGGAAGGGACAAAAGCGCAACACAACAGTCGCCACAATCCCAGTCGTCCTATCATGGCAGCCAGGTGAATGCGACTTCTGCTCAGAGCGTTCATGTCTCGGCGAACACTACTCCGAAGATCGAAACCGTGATCGGACCGAATTGCCGTCTGACCGGCACACTGCAGAGCGACGGCGGCATTCGCATTGAGGGTGTCTTCGAGGGCAACTTGCAGACGACGGGCAACTTGGTCGTTGCCGAGTCGGCTCGGGTGATTGCAGAAATCCAGGCCTACAACGTGACGGTTTCCGGCCAGGTGAAAGGCAACATCACTGCCAACAAGGTCGAAGTCACCGAGACCGGTAAAGTATGGGGTGACCTGAACGTGAACAGCATGCTGCTGCACGAGGGCGCCTATCTACGCGGCAACACCAATATGGCGGGCGATGTCGAGCCGCCAGCTTTCGAACCGCCGCGCATCGCTGCTCCCCGACCGGTCGCCGCCATCGAGGGCGAAGTGGACGAGTCGTGATGCTCACCGTCGCCGAGGTGGAGCGCATCGCTTTGCTCGCTCGTCTCGCCCTCAGCGACGACGAGAAGGTGCGCTATTCGCGACAACTCTCGGCCATCCTCGACTACGCGGCGCAACTGGCCGAGTTGGACGTGGAAGACATCCCGCCGACGGCGAGCGTGCTGTCCATTCACAACGTCATGCGCGACGGCGACAAGGCCGTCGCCGGCCTGTCGCGGGCTGATGCGCTGCACAACGCGCCGGAGACGGATGGCGCCAGCTTCGTCGTTCAGGCCACGTTTGACGATGAGGGATGAACATCATTTCTCATCTTTGATTGCCCATCCGCGTGTTGATGCTCACATCGCTCACCGTGCGCGCCGCCCGCTGGCACTTGCGACGCCGCGAAGTCTCGTCGGTTGAACTCACGCGCGCCTTCCTCGAGCGCATCCAAGCTCTGAACCCTCGTCTGAACGCATACCTGACGGTTGCGGATGAAGAAGCGCTGGCCATGGCGCGTCAGGCGGATGAGCGCATGATGCAAGGTGAGGATACGCCTTTGTTGGGCGTACCGATCGCCATCAAGGATGTGCTCTCCACCCGCGGCATGCGCACCACCGCCGGCTCGAAGATTCTGGCCGACTACGTGCCGAGCTGGGACGCGACGGCTGTGGCACGGCTGCGGGCCCAGGGCGCGGTGTTCCTCGGCAAGCTGAATTGCGATGAATTCGCGATGGGTTCATCCACCGAGAACTCGGCCTTCGGGGTGACCCGCAACCCCTGGGACGAGTCGCGTGTGCCGGGGGGATCGTCGGGCGGCTCGGCCGCTGCCGTCGCCGCCGATCTGTGTTGTGCTGCCCTGGGAACCGACACCGGCGGCAGCATCCGTCAACCGGCGGCCTTGTGCGGCGTCACCGGTTTGAAGAATTCCTACGGCCGCGTGTCCCGCTATGGCCTGATCGCTTTCGCTTCCTCGTTGGACACGGTAGGCGCCCTCACCAAGGACGTGTATGACGCAGCGATCATGCTGCGCGCCATGGAGGGGCGTGATCCGTGCGATTCCACCTCGGTCGCCGCCGAACCGGTGGATGCGGAGGCGCTCGATGCGCGTGGGGCTTCCCTCGACGGCCTGACCGTCGGCGTGCCGCGGGAGTATTTCACCGACGGTATGCAGCCCGATGTCGAACGCAGCGTGCGCATCGCCATCGCGCAGTTGCAGGCGTTGGGCGCGCGCATCCGCGAAATCAGCTTGCCGCGCACACACCTCGGTCTGCCGGTGTACTACATCATCGCGCCGGCGGAAGCCTCGGCCAACCTGGCCCGCTTCGACGGCGTGAAGTATGGACTGCGCGTGCAGGGGGGCGACTTGATCGCGACTTATATGCAGACGCGCGGCGCGGGCTTCGGCGCAGAGGTGAAGCGGCGCATCATGCTGGGCACCTACGCGCTGAGCGCCGGCTATTACGATGCCTACTACATTCGCGCGCAGAAGGTGCGCACCTTGATCAAGCGCGACTTCGAGCAGGCTTTCGAGCAGGTGGACGTCATCGCCGCGCCGGTTTCGCCAACGACCGCCTTCCCGATCGGCGCGAAGACCGACGATCCGATCCAGATGTATCTGGCCGATGTATTTACCCTGCCGGTCAGCCTGGCCGGCATCTGTGCGATCAGTGTGCCGTGTGGATTCGATTCGGACGGCTTGCCGATCGGCCTGCAACTGATCGGCCCGGCGTTTGGCGAGCAGCGCGTGTTGGAAGTGGCGCACGCTTACCAGCAGACCACGGACTTTCACCTGAAGAAGCCCTTGAGCTGAGGTCTCACAATCATGAACGTCATCATTCCACTCGCGGGTTTCGGCACACGGCTGAGGCCGCAGACATACTCCAAACCCAAGCCGCTGGTCAACGTGGCCGGCAAACCCGTGCTTGGCCATATCCTGGACAAGGCGATCGGGGAGTTGCAGGTAGACAAAGTCGTCTTCGTCGTTGGATACCTGGGCGAGCAAATCGAGCACTACGTTCGCTCAGCCTATCCGGCGCTGCGCAGCGAATACGTAGAACAAAAAGAGCTGAACGGCCAGGCGCCGGCCATCTTGCTGGCGCGCGATCGGGTGAGCGGGCCGACCTTCATCATGTTCGTGGATACCCTGGCCGATGCCGATCTATCCACGCTGGCTGATGAGACGTGCGATGGCGTGATCTATGCGAAAGAAGTGGAAGACCCCCGCCGCTTCGGCGTCGTCCAGATCGGTGCGGATGGCTATATCACGCGCTTCGTCGAAAAGCCATCTACCACAGAAAACCGGCTCGCAGTGATCGGCATGTACTACGTTCGGGACGTCGCTCGTTTGATGTCTGCCTGCGAAGAGCTGATGCGGCGCGGCATCAAGACCAAAAACGAATACTTCCTGGCCGATGCTTTCAACATCATGATTGAGGGGGGTGCGAAGCTGCGCGTGCAGGAAGTGAGCGTCTGGCTCGACTGTGGCACAGCGCAAACTGTGCTGGAGACTAATCGCTACTTGCTCGAGCATGGTCACGACAACAGCGGCGACTGGCGCAACAACCATTGCGTAGTCGTGCCGCCGGTCAACATCCACCCCACGGCCAGGATCGTAAACAGCGTGATCGGCCCGTATGCCACCATCGGCGAAGGGTGTTACATCGAAAGCAGCGTGGTGCGCGAGAGCATCGTCGAGGCCGGCGCCGAAGTGGTGGATCACGTGCTGGCTAAATCGCTGATTGGGCGCGATGCTGTGTTGCACGGTCGCCCGCGTCGCCTCAACGTGGGCGACAACAGCCTGGTCGGTTTCGATGAAGACGATTGAGCCGGTCGAGACCGGACGGCTGGTCCTGCGGCCGCTGGCGATGAGCGATGCTGCGGATCTCTTCCGCGTGTATCGGGATGCCGAGGCGATGCGTTTCTGGCATACGCCACCGCATGCCAGCGTGGACGACACGACACACCTGATCGGCGAACTGCTGGCCGGCGACGGGGCGTGGTGGGCGATCTGTCTGCGTGCCGACGGTGTGGCCATCGGCACGATCGGCTTTCACGGCAACCCCGGCGCGCCAGGCATGGGTTATATCCTGGGCAGCGATTACTGGCGACGAGGCTACGGCGAGGAAGCGCTGCGCGCGGCAGCCACCCATGGCTTTCGTCGACTCGGCTTCGATCGCGCTGAGCTGTGGATTCACCAAGACAATATCGCTTCGCAGCGGCTGGCCGAGAAAGTGGGTTTCGTCCGTCGAGGGCAATTCCGCACCCGCTGGCCGACGTTTCCCCATTCGCACGAGATATACATCTACGGTCTGCTTGCGCGCGAGTGGCCGGTCACGGCTGCGGACGGTCGCGCGGCGTCTCCCGTTGCGTGTTATTACCTCGAACCGATCCTCGGCGTGCCCGACGTCAAGGCAACGGCAGAGTACTACCGGGACAAGCTTGGCTTTGCCATCGAGTTCTTCTACGGCGATCCACCGACGCACGCCGGCGTCTCGCGTGGCGAGTGGAGCTTTCCTGCGGCGCGCATCCAACTGTCTCGTCTGGAGTCGGAGCGCGCCTCCGTTCCCACGGTTGACTTGTTCATCTTCGTCGGCCCCGATATCGCGAGGCTGTACGATGCCTATCGCAACAGTGGCGTCGAGATCGCGAGCACCCTGGAAGCCAAACCGTGGGGCATGCGCGAGTTTGCCATCCGGGATTGCAACGGCTACTTGCTGCGCTTCGGCACGCCGGCTTAGCCCGGGTCAAGCGCAGTTCGGCCCGCGGACATACAATCTCTCTATGGCAAACTTTGATCAGGGCTATGCATTGGTAATAGGTGTCGCCAACTATCCCAACGTGCGGCCCTTGCCCGAATCGGTGTTGAACGACGCGCGCGCCATCAGCGCCATCTTGCAAGATCCCCATCGCGCCGGCTATCCGAAATCTCAGGTCAGGCTGCTCCTGGATCGCGAGGCCACCCGACAAGGCATCTTGAATGGGCTGGCCTGGTTGGCTAACCAGGCCGGCAAAGATGCGACGGCGGTGGTGTACTTCAGCGGCCACGGCGGTCGAATTGAAAGCGGGCCGCAGGCCGGCAACTACCTCATCCCCTACGACACGGTGCTCAACAACATCAAAACCACCGCCATCAGCAGCGCCGAGTTCACCGCCGCGCTGAACAAGATTCAGACGCAGAAGCTGGTGGTGCTGCTGGATGCATGCCACTCCGGCGGCACCGGCGACACGAAGTCCGCAGCTCCCTTGGGGAAGGACCT
>JAIMBB010000198.1 GCA_023511655.1 Anaerolineae bacterium | reverse complement strand
CCGATCTCCTTCAGCAGCGGCGCGGCACCCGAGGCGTTGCGCTCGGCCAGCTCGATCTTGCGACGCGTGCGCCACTCGCGCTTGGCGATGTATTCGGCCACGATCTCGTCGTCCAAATCGGCCAGCGTGGCGCCGGGGACGGACTCGGCTTCGTAATCGCCGATGGACTTGCTCTGGGTAAGATGCCGGATTTCCTCGCCGGTGAGCGCGCGGTTCTCGCCGGCAGTGCGCACGAACACGCGCCCATCGCTCAGCGAATGCAAATCCGGGCTGCGCGGTACGCGCACGACCAGTTGCGGACTGTCGGCATTGCCGGCGCTCTCCAGCGTGGCACGCACGGGCGGAGAGGTGCGGCCGGCGGCCTCGCGCAGCATCGCTTCGATATCCTCCGGCAGCACATTCGCTGTCGGACGACCGCGCTCGTCGTAGCCTAGCACGATCGTGCCGCCGTCGCTGTTGGCGAACGCAACCAGCGTTTCGGCCAACGCCTGCGGATCAAGCTCCGGCAGAAAGGCCAGCAGGTGCGAAGAAGCACGCGATTGTTGCGACATGCGCTTGTTCCCCGCGCATTATCCATCGAATCGCGTCAATCGGCGATGGGCTGGTTGCACATCGGGTGGGCCGAGGCTACGCCCTGGCCCCCTGGTTGTTGCCCCATACGTGAATGCACTCGATGGGCTGTGCGACCCGGCCGGTGCTCGGCTCAGTCCACGTGCGCCAGGCGGGCCACGCTGGCTACCGAATCGCCTTCGCGCAGGTTGATCAAACGCGAACCGCGCGTGGCGCGGCCGGTCTTGGGGATGTCGCTCACCCGCTGTCGCAGCGCCACGCCGTTGGCGCTGATGATGGTGATCTGATCGTTGGGCTGCACCACCCGCGCGGCCACCAACTCGCCGGTCACATCCAGCGCACCACTCATGGTGCGCATGCCGCTGCCGCCGCGTCCTTTGGCGTTGTATTCATCCAGCGTGGTGCATTTGCCGTAACCGCGCTCGGTCACCGTCAACAAAAAGCCGCCCGGCTCGACTACTTCCATGCCGGCGATATAGTCGCCAGGCTTCTTGAAGCGCATGGCGCGCACGCCGCCGGCCGCGCGCCCCATGCACCGCACCAGCTTCTCGCTGAAGCGCAGGGCCTGCCCTTGCGCTGTGACGAGCATGAGTTCGCCGTCGCCGGGCGTCAGGCGCACGTAGCTCAACTCATCGCCATCGGCCAGCGTCATGCAGATCAGCCCGCTGCTGCGGATGTTGGCAAAGGCGCCCAGATCCACGCGCTTGATTTTGCCCATGCGGGTGCACATGGCAATGGTTGGCGAACTGTGGCCGTTGGGCGATGGCGGGGCCGGTTCGGCGCCGTTCGGTTCGTCTGCGCCATTCTCGTCGCTCACCTCCATCAACGGCGCGCCTTCGCCGTTGGCGTTGGTTTCGTCATCTTCCTCGCCGTCGCCCCCGTTGGCCCGGCCGGACCGCACCAGGGCCATGAGGTCTTTCGAGATGGGCAACGCCGCGGTGACCTTCTCACGCTCGGCCAGCGCGATCAGGTTGGCCAGATACACGCCCTTGGCCGCCCGATCGGCTTCGGGGATCTGATAGGCCTTGAGCGCATAGACTTTGCCGCGATCGGTGAAGAACAAAACCGTATCGTGCGTGCGCGCGTTGAAGAGGAAGATCACCTCGTCCTCCTCTTTGGTTGCCATGCCGCTGACGCCGCGGCCGCCGCGGTTCTGCGCGCGGTAGGCCTCCAGCGGCGTCTGCTTGATGTAGCCTTTCTCGGTCAGCGAGATCAGCACGCTCTTGTCGGGGATCAGCTCTTCGTCGTCGAAATCCTCGCGGGCGTCCACGACGATGCGCGTGCGGCGCGCGTCACCGTATTTCTCCGCCAGCTTGAGCGTATCCTCTTTGATCAGCGCCAGGATCTTAGACGGGTTGGCCAGCAGATCTTCCAGGTAAGCGATGGTGCGCAGGCAATCCTGATACTCGTCTTCGATCTTCTGGCGTTCCAGAGCAGCCAGCCGGCGCAGTTGCATGTCCAGGATCGCCTGGGCCTGGATCTCGGTGAGCGTGAGCCGGGCGACCAACTGGCCCCTGGCTGCTTCCGCGTCGGGCGCGTTGCGGATGATGCGGATGACTTCGTCCAGGAAGTTCAGAGCGATGCGCAGGCCTTCCAGGATGTGCGCGCGGGCTTTGGTCTTGGCCAGGTCGAATTCGCTGCGCCGGCGGATGACCTCGCGGCGGTGTTCGATGAAGATGACCAGCGCGCGCTTCAAGCTGAGCAGGCGCGGTTGCAGCCGGCCGTTCTCGTCGGTCACCAGCGCCAGGGTCTGCACGCCGAAGGTGCTCTGCAGGGCGGTGTATTTATACAGCCGGTTGAGCACGCGCGTCGGTTGCGCGCCGCGCCGCAGCTCGATCACCACGCGCATGCCCCGCCGATCGCTCTCGTCGCGGATGTCGCTGATCTCCTCGATGCGACCATCGCGCACCAGGTCGGCGATGCGCTCGATCAACATGGCCTTGTTCACCTGATAGGGCAGCTCGGTGATCAGGATCTGGTTGCGCCCACCGCGCATCTCCTCGATGGTGGCGACCCCGCGCATGACCAGCCGGCCGTGGCCGGTGGCGTAGGCCGCGGCAATTCCCTCGCGGCCGATGATCAAGCCGCCGGTGGGGAAGTCCGGCCCCGGCACGATTTGCATCAAGTCCTCGACCGACACGTCATCCAGGCGTTCCCAGTGATCCACCAGGTAGCCGACGGCCTGGCACAATTCGGTGAGGTTGTGCGGCGGGATGTTCGTCGCCATGCCCACCGCGATGCCGGTCGCTCCGTTAAGCAGCAGATTCGGCAAGGCCGACGGCAGCACGCTCGGCTCCTGGAGCGTACCATCGAAATTGTCCATCCAGCCGACGGTGTCTTTGTCCAGGTCGGCGAGCAGCTCTTCGGCGATGCGCGACAGGCGGGCCTCGGTGTAGCGCATGGCCGCCGGCGGGTCGCCATCCACGCTGCCGAAGTTGCCCTGGCCGTCAATCAGGGGATAGCGGATGGAGAAATCCTGGGCCATCCGCGCCAGCGCCTCGTACACGCTGCTATCGCCGTGCGGGTGGTACTTGCCGAGCACGTCGCCCACCACGCGGGCGCTCTTGCGATAGGGCGCCGAAGCGCGCGCGCCGGTGTCGTGCATCACGTAGAGGATGCGGCGCTGCACCGGCTTGAGGCCATCGCGCGCGTCGGGCAACGCGCGCGAGACGATCACGCTCATGGCGTAATCGAGGTATGCGCCGCGCATCTCGCGATCTATGTCCGTATCGCGAATCCGGCCATAAGCCGAGGTCGGCTCGATCACCTCAGCGTTTGCCTCGGATGGGGGGAGGGTGCCGTCGTTGCCCGTGTTGGTGTTGATTTCGCTCACGTTCGCGTACTACGCTCCTTGCCGTCTTCGGCATGAGGGTGCAGCGGCGCACCGAAGGCGGATCGTCACATTCGCTTCACTGCAACAAGATGCCAATCCGAAATGGTGCTTTATGCAATTATACCTTTCAACCGATCAACTTTTGTCGCGGCGTCCCCTATAATTCCGCATATGATCGGCGCGAAAGTTGACCGATGGCTGTGCGCCGCGCTGTGCGCCACGCTGTGCGCCGCCGCGATGTCGGCCCCCGGCGCCGCCCACGCCCAATCCGGCGGGCCGAACCTGCTGAAGAACCCGGGCTTCGACTGGCCGGCGCAGACCAACGGCGACGTATGCGCGCCGGGATGGGCGAAGGACAACGCCATCACCCCACACGAATGGATGGCGTTCTGGACGTGCAAGAGCGGCGAGGAACTGAACCAGGACCTGGTTAACCGCGCGCCGGAGTTCCGGGTGATGACCGTGGACATCGCCGCCGACCGCGTGCGCGGTTACCCGACCAGCGCGAGCTTCTTCAACTATCGCTCCATCAATCGCTCGGCCGGCCTGTATCAGATCGTGCGGGACATCACGCCGGGCACCAGGCTGCGCTTCAGCGTGTGGGTGAACCTGCTGACCACCAACTCCGACGTGCTGCCGCTTAGTTCATCGCGTCAGCCGGGCGGCTTACGCGCACGCGCCTGCATCCA
This sequence comes from Anaerolineae bacterium, assembly GCA_023511655.1. Lineage (GTDB taxonomy): Bacteria > Chloroflexota > Anaerolineae > J036 > Brachytrichaceae > JAAFGM01. The sequence goes on along the minus strand of JAIMBB010000198.1, from coordinate 2,674 downwards.
CACCACCGGCAACATCTTCCTCGTCCCCAACCTCAACGACCCCGCCGTGGTGTGCGGGGACTGGGTGCGGCCATACGACACGTGGGGCGAAGCGGTGGTGGAGGCGACGGCCGCCGCGAACGTAGTCGCCGTGGTGCTCGATTCGACGGCCGACTACCCGGTCATCCACAATGATGTGCACGCCGACGACGCATCGCTCACCGTGGTCGGCGGCAACCCGGCGCCGGCAGGCAACCCGGCGCCGGCGAGCAACTCGACCCAGCAGCAACCGGCGGCAGCTTCCGCGCCTGCGGCCACCACCGGCACGCCGGGCGTGGTGGTGAAGATGCCGACAGCCAACGTGCGCGCCGCGCCCAGCTTCAGCGGCGCTATCCTCGCTTCGGCGCCGCAGGGCACCACGTTCCCCGTGCGGGCATACACCGCGGATCGCGAATGGTGGCAGATCGAATTCAGCGGCGCGCCGGGCGGCCTGGCCTATATCCACAACTCGGTCGTGACGTTGAACGCGGCCGCGCAGGCCGCGTTGGGGATCGGCGCGCCGGCCGCGTTCCAACAACCGGCAGCAGCGCAAACCATCGTCGGCGCGTCGGCCCAGGTGGTGGTGAATACCGGCGGGGGGCGCCTGAACGTCCGCGCGGCGCCGGCGAGCAACAGCCAGATCCTGGGTCGCGTGCAGAACGGCGCCAGCCTGGAAGTGAAGGGCATCTCGCCCGACAAGCGCTGGTGGCGCATCGCCTACGCCGGCGGCGCGGATGGCACGGCCTGGGTGATGGCGCAGTACGTCATCCCGAACGCGGCGGCCAGGCAACTGGCCGGCCTGCCCTAGCGCGCCAGGCGCTCACAGCCCCGGCGCTTCCTTCGCTCGATACAAGCCGACGGCCACGCCGCGAAAGTCCTGGCGTTCAGACAAGGCCAGTTCATCATCGAACCAACGGCGCACCAGTCCATCGCGATCCCACATCGGCGCCTCGGACTCGAACAGCCAGACCCGACCGGGCACACCGATCAGGCCGCGCATCGTCTGCGCTACTGCATCCAGCGTCATGCCGTGGTTGGTATACGGCGCTTCGATCACCCACAAACGGTCGAGGGGATAACCGAATCGTTCGGCGTAGTAAGCGAAGCTGTATCGCATGTAGGGAATTTGAAAGACGATTGCGTCGCCGGGCCGCGCGCGCTGCGTCACGTAGGCCACCGCGCCGCGCACGTCCGGCCGGATGGGATTGATGATTTGGGCCGCCACGCCCAGCAAGCCAACTGCGCTGACCACGACGATCAACAAACCGCCCGCCAGGCGCCCGGTGCGTTCCCCTTCGAGCAAGCAGGCCAGTCCAACGCCGATCAGGAGGGAGAGCGCCGGCGCCGACCACAGCACGTAGCGCGGCTGGAAGATCGGCAGGCGCGTTGAGATGAGAAAGATCAGCGTCGCCGGCAAGATCAGCCAGCCCAGGGTCGCCAGTTGCAAACGCAGCACCCTGGCCTGAACCGGGCAGTCCGCGGCGCGGCGCGCAGCCGTCATCAGGCCAACGGCGGTCAGCACCACGCCAACCCCGACCCCAATTCGGCGCGTCGCCGTCAACACGTCGGCTTCGGCTGCGAACAAAAGGGGCGCGTGCGCGTCCAGGCCGAACGTCCAGTTCGACGCAAGCACCCAGGCCATTTGGTCGAGCGGGTAGAAACGGTGACCGATGTCGCCGCCGCGCAACAGGACCGGCGCCTGCCAGAGCAACAACGGCAGATAGGGCAGGGTGAGCGCGAGGAGGGCGACCGCGCCGCCGGCGAGGTGGCGACGCGCCCCTGGCCACAGCGCAAAGAAGAACAGCGCCGCCACCGGCAGGAAGAGCGGGGAGAGAACATGAACGTAGAAACTCAGGCTGGTGGCGAGGATAAAGACGCCCCACCAGGCCGCAGATGAGCGGCGAAGCGCCCATGCGCCCTCCCCCGCCCGTCCGTCCACAGCGCGCATCAGGGCATACAACGCCAGCGCGAGCAGCGCCGGCTGCAGCGAGTACATCTTGCCTTCGCCCGCATACCAGATGAGCACCGGCGAGATGGCCGTCAGCCACATCGCGATCGTGGCCGCCGGCCGGCCGAACATGCGCTTGCCCAGGGCATAGATCAGGGCGACGAGCAGCACGCCGCACACCAGAGACAGAGAGCGCAGCCCGAAATCGCTCACCCCGGTCAGCGAGAGCCAGCCGCGCAGGACGAGGTGATAGAGCGGGCCGTTGAAGCCGGTTGCCGTGAAGTTAGCCAGCACGACGGTCAGCGGTTCGAAGGCGAAGCGAACCGAATCCACCTCATCCCGCCACAGGCTTTCGCCGTTCAGATTGGCGATGCGCAAGGCGAAGGCGACGAAGAGGATGACGTGCGGCGCAACAGACGACCTCATGCGCGGCCAATGCTAATCCAGAAGGACGGCCGACGACCGTTGATTGACGGGTCACCGGCTGCCGGTCGTTGGTTACCGGTCCCCCATGGGTGCGTTCACGAATAGGGGCAAGAACCTCCCGCAGGTTGCTTGCTTAAGTCCAGCCAAGAACTGCGCGAAGGTTGTCGCTGCCCTGGTCGCGCGGGCGACCACATAGGGTCGCCCCTACAACGGGCGGCGGGGTGTGATGTCTGTCTCATATACACAACACCGACCCCACGAGCCCCAAACACATCGCGGAAG
>JAIMBB010000019.1 GCA_023511655.1 Anaerolineae bacterium | reverse complement strand
GGGAGGCCGCAGCCCAGCCGAGTTTGAGGCTGCCGGCGGAAACTAATCTTTGTGTCCACTAAATCGATACAGGCCCAAACTACATCGCCGGCAATGCCGAGGCCAGCGCGGATTGGCGCTGGAACGACACCCAGGCGCCGTGGGCACGCGTGTATGCGCCAAGCGGCGCCTCACGATTGTTTGGCAGCGGCACGGACGTTCGTTGGTCCGGCACCGATCGGGGATCGTCAGGCATTCAGAGCTACGAGGTGCAAGTGCGCGTGGGCAACGGCGCGTGGGCAACGGCGCGTGGCAAACATGGGTGAGCAACACCCTGGCAACCCAATCGTATTATTACTATCCGCCCACGTTGAACGGCCCGCTCCGATTCCGCGCTCGTGCGCAGGACCGCGCCGGCAACGTCGCACCCTGGGGACCAGACGACCGCTATGATGTAGAGTTCATCCCCTACAACTACAGAATTGACGGGCGCATCACGGACAACCGCAACCAGGGGCTGGCCGACGTCGCAGTGGATGGTTCGCCCAGCCCGATGGTTGCCCCGCTGAAGACCAACCTGAGCGGTAACTTCGTGGGCTACTTCGCCACAGGCGGAGACTATCAGTTCACCTTCTCGCGCGCTGGCTATGGACAATTCGCGCCATGGCGCTACACGTTCACCAGCTTCGCCGACCTCGCGCTGGCGAACTATTTGCCGCCGCAAAGCAACGCCATAGCGAACGGCGACTTCGAATCGTCGCCTGCGCTCTCCGGATGGCAAACGATCGGCAACGTCGAAGGGATCACCACGCGGCGCAACACCGGACTGCAGGCGGCTCGACTGCACTTTGGATGCGCCTGGCCATGCGCGACCAGCGAACTGCTCCCAGCAGGGTCGAAGAGAGACTGGGTCCTGGGACCCGACGGAGTTCAACATCTGGTACGAGAGGATCGAACAGCCGGAGCGATCCTTTATGCCTCACGGCCAGTAGGCGGGGATTGGTCTGCACCTGTGCCGATAGACAGCTTCGCTATCACCGACAATACCGAAGCGCTTCGACTCGCCTTGGATGGACTTGGCAACCTGCACGTCATTCACACCACGGGTGGAACTCTTCGATATATCCACCGCTTGGGCGTCACATGGCAGAGCCCGATCACACTTGCCCAGAATGCCTGGCGCCCGAAACTGATCGCTGATGGAACCGGCACAGTTCACCTCACATACCTCAGCAGCAGTTTAATGGGCCCCTCCAGCTCGACCCTATACTACCGCGAGAGGCAGGGAGGCACCTGGCAACCGCCTGTGGAAATGACGAATTTCACCCCACTCATGCTCGAGTATCGTGCACTGGACGCTACACAAATGGCGGTGGGAGGGGACGGAACGCTTCACATCTTCTCCTGGCGGTTGAATAACGGCGCTGTAGAAGTCGGTTACTGGGTGAAAGCACCCGGAGGTAACCTTACCTTGCTCGCACCTCCGATCAACGGCTCCGCTGTGCGACCCGTCGGCGCGTTTGCCGACGCAACAGGCAGCATCCACGCTCTGCTGACGGTGCAAGAAGATACCACCTCTATCGGATTCGGGAAGCTCTATTACTTTGTGCGTCCGGCGGGCGGCTCGTGGAGCGCGCCTGAGCTGGTAAGCGAGGTAAGGGGGAACGGGTTGCACGGTGCGGACCTGGTCGTAGATTCGACGGGTCGCAGGCACCTGGTATACCTTGGACGAAGCGAGACGGGGTTTCACGAGGCCGTCTATGTCGTGCGCGAACCGGACGGATCCACCACGATTCCCTTCGGCTTTGCGAATGTGGCTGATACGGAGCCGATCGTTCCTGCCATCACGCTCACTTCATCCGGAGAAGTCCTTCTATCCGTCCGCCCATTCCGGGTGTCACTCACCCGTATCCCCGTCGCCAGCCAAGCCGGCACCGCGGCAATCAGCCAGGCTGTGACGGTGCCCGCCGGCGCGCACAAGCCGACGCTTGCCTTCATGCACCAACTGCGCGGCGCTTTGCCATCCTACGCCTCCACCCTGCGCGTGAAGGTGACCGACAACGTCGGCATGCAAACCATGCTGGAGAAGAAAACACCTGCCGGCGACTGGACGCTGCAATGGCTCGACATGAGCGCATGGGCCGGCCAAACGGTGACGGTCACTATTGAGCTGGCGCAGGCGGCCGGCGCGCCCTACACCGAAGCCTGGCTCGACGCGGCCTCGCTGGGAGAATGGACTACGCCGGTGCTCACCCAGGTGACGCCCGCCAGACTGCCGGGCAATCAGCCGGGCACTATGGTCACCCTGACCGGCCTGAACTTCATCGCGACGCCTACGGTGAAGCTGGGCGACGTGACCTTGGGCGACGTGCAATTCGTGGACGAGACGACCGTGCGCGCCACCGTGCCGGCCGGCTTCCCGGTGGGGCTGTATGACGTGACGGTGGCGAACCCCGGCGGTCAATACGCCAGACGGGCCGGCGCACTGCAAATTGGCGAGCGCGTGATGACGCCGCTCGTCTTGCGTTGACGCGGCGGCCGACAACGCCGCTCACGGCGATAGCAGGGAGCGCACTTCCTCCGCCGAGATCACGCGCGCCCGCTGCACCTGGTGGCGGGCGCGCAACATGCGCGGAATGCCGATCAGGCCGGCCAACTGCCCCTTCAGGCGGTTGCGAGCTGCTTCGCCCCGCCACGCCCGCAGCGCGCTCCAGGCGATGCGCCATTGCTCGCGCAGAATGTCGCCGAAGTGAGCGCGCCACACCTCGGCCGGCACATCCTTCACCAGCAACCAGATGAAGTTGCGGCCGTCGTAGTAGCTGTTGAGCACGCCGCCGCCGGTGGCGCTGACCTTGTGATAGACGATCGCGTCGTGCGCGAAGGCGCACCTGTAGCCGGCCAGTTGCGCCCGCCATGCCAGATCCACATCCTCGCACGAGAACACGAATCGCTCGTCCAGCAAGCCTATTGCATCCAGCATGGAGCGCCGGTAGATGGCAGCCGCGCCGCACGCGCCGAAGACGTACTCTGCGTCGAACCGGCCATCGTCGGGCTGCCACACGCCGCGGTTGCCCGGCACGCCGCGCACCGAGTAGAAGTCGCCCGCGCTGTGCAAATGATCGCGCCGATCGAACAGGCGCAGCTTGCTGGCGACGAAGCCGGCGTCCGGATGATCGCGCAGGCAACGCGCCGCGTTCTCCAACCAGCGCTCATCCGCCTCGGTGTCGTTGTTCAGCAACGCAATCGCCTCGGCAGCCTGGCTGGCAGCGCGCATGCCGGCGTTGCAGGCACCGGCGAAGCGGCGGTTCTCCGGCAGCGCCAGCAGCTTCACCTCGGGGAAGGCCTCGGCCACCAGATGGCGTGAGTCGTCCTGCGAGGCATTGTCCACCAGGATCACTTCGAGCGGAAGGAGCGTTTGCCGCCGGAGTGCGGTCAGGCAAGTATGCAGATGAGGAGCGCCATTCCAGTTCGGAATGACAACGGAGATGAGCATGCGCCGCAACATTATAATTTTGCGAGACGGCACATCAGTATGCCCGCCCACGCATCCTCTCCCACCAACGAGGTCGAATCGCTCAGCGCAACGGAAACGCTGCCGGACGGCGCACCGCTGGACCCATACGCTGGTGAAAGCGACCAGGAACTGGCCCGGCGGGCCAAAAGCGATCGCGAGGCGTTCGGCCTGCTCTACGAGCGCCACGTGGCGGCGATCTATCGCTACGTGTTCTATCGCGTCGGCAACGTGGAAGACGCCGAAGACCTGACCGCGCGCGTCTTCGCCCGCGCGTTGAAGCATATTCACAATTACAACGACCGCGGCGTGCCCTTCACGGCGTGGCTGTATCGCATCGCCCACAACGTGGTAGCCAACTTTCATCGCGACAACAGCCGGCGTCCGTCCGTTCCCCTCGAAGAGGCCGACGCGTTCCGACCGCCAGCTGCGCACGACGATCACGCCGATCACGACCAGCGCATTGACGGCGAACGCGACCGCGCGCGCTTGCTGCAGGCCATCCGGATGTTGCCCGCCGAACGCCAACATCTGATCGTGCTCAAGTTCGTCGAACAGTTACAGAACGCCGAGATCGGACAGATCATGAACCGCAGCGAGGGAGCGATCAAATCGCTATATCACCGCACGTTGCTACAGTTGCGCGAGATCATGGATGAATTGGAACATCCGCGCACCAAGTATGAGATTTCCAATGGCACACGCGACGTCGAAACTCACTCCTGAAGACCTCGCCTGGTTGGAGCGGCGCTTGAGCGACGCGATCGCACCGGTGGCGCCGCGCCCCGAGTTCGTCCTGCGCGCCAAGCAGGAGCTGATGAATTCGCCCGGGAGCCGCCCGATGCCAGCCTGGGTCAAGCGCGGCGTGCTGGCAGCCGCAGCGCTCTCGCTGATCTCGCTGGTTGCCACATTGCTTTATCTGCGACGGCGAGAGTGAAGCACGCAGAGGAAGCGCGCAGAGATGGTTATCGTGCACAACTCATGAATACCGCCACCATGATCGGCGTGATCGCCGTCTCGTGCATCGTCGTCGTGGTCTTGCTGGTGCGCGTCAACCGCGCGGCCGGCGACATCGCGCATCTGAGCGACACGCTGCGCCAGACCCGCCGTCGGCTCGACGAGCTATCCGCCGAACTGGAGCAATGCCGGGCCGTTAAAGATGCCCTGGCCGAGACAGTGTTCGACCCGGTGGTTCTGGTGGATCCCGACCGCCGCGTCGTCGCCTGCAATGCTGCCGCCGACCGGCTGGGCATCTGCAAAATCGGCCACAGCCTGATCGAAGCGACGCGCTCCTATGAGCTGGACAGCCTGGCGGGCGACGCGCTCGACGGGCGAGCCGAATTGCCGCGCGAGTTCGTCTTGCACAACCGGCTGTTCCGCGCCCAGGCCTCGCGGTTCACCGGCGGCGCGGTGGTGGTGATGCGCGACGTGAGCGAACTGCAACGCCTGGGCCGCGCCCGGCGCGACTTCGTGGCCAACATTTCCCACGAGCTGCGCACCCCGCTCACCGCCATGCGCCTGCTGCTCGACACCTTCCGCGCCGAGTCGGCCAACATCACCCCCGCCCAACAACGCCTGCTCGGGCAGATGTATGACCAGACCGAATCGCTCACCCAACTGGTGCAGGAGCTCTCGGAGTTGACGCAAATCGAATCGGGCCAGATGCCGATGCGCATGGTGCGCGCCTCGTTGCACGAAGTCACCAGCACGGCCATCACGCGGCTGCTGCCCCAGGCCGAGCGGGCTGGCCTGCGCATGATCAACGCTGTTCCCGAAACACTGCATGGCTTGTTCGACCCCGATCAGATCCGCCGCGTGCTCTCCAACTTGCTGCACAACGCGATCAAATTCACGCCGCAGGGCAGCATCACGGTGTTCACTCTCTCCGACGAGGAGGCAGACCGGCAACTGCAGAAGCTGAAGGCTAGTGATATTGATATTGATCTGACCTCCGAAGACGTGCTGATCGTGGGCGTGCGCGACACCGGAGTGGGCATCCCGCGCGAGGAGCTGCCGCGCATCTTCGAGCGTTTCTACAAAGTGGACCGGGCGCGCGGACAAAGCGGCACCGGCCTCGGCCTGGCCATTGCCAAACACATCGTCGAAGCCCACGGCGGACGCATCTGGGCCGAGAGCACGCTGGGCAAAGGCACCACGTTCTACTTTACCGTGCCGCGCGAGGGATGACATGGTAACATCCGCTGGTAATCCGGCGGAACCTTTCGTCCTTCCATGCATACACGAGCATATAAAGCCGTTCTCTTCGATTTGGATGGCACGCTGCGCGCGAACCAGCCGGAAGGGTTCGAGGCGTTCGTAGAATATGCCGGCCGAGTCGGCATCGCCCTCAGCGAGGAGCAGATCAAGATTTGTGAACGCGAAGCCCATCGCTACTGGGCCAGCGATCGTGTAGATGCCGACATGGCCCGCTACGATCAGCGCGGCTTTTGGGTGAATTACAACCAGATTCTGTTGAACGCGATGAACGTCGGCCGCGATTGTCCGGATTGCGCCCACCGCATTCAGGATCTGTTCGACTCATACGATCCCCAGGATGTGGTATTCGCCGACACGCGGCCGGTGTTGCAAACGCTGCACGCCTCTGACTATACGCTCGGCCTGGTCTCGAACCGCGAAGAGCCGCTCGAACCGTTCACGGAACGCTATGGCATCGCCGAGTTTTTCTCGTTCACGCTCTCGGCCGGGCAAGCCGGCTGCTATAAACCCGATCCGCGCATCTTCTACCAGGCGCTGGAGCTGGCGGGCGGCGTTGCCCCGGCGGAGGCCGTGTATATCGGCGATAACTTCTTTGCCGATGTGATCGGCGCGTTGAACATCGGCATGGACGCCATCCTGATTGACCCTCGCAACGTGTTCGAGCGCTACTATGCCATGCGCGTGAAGCGCTTGCGAGACGTGCTCGGCGTCATCGAGCGGCCACCCCTGGCCGACGCCCGGCGACCGGAATGAAGACACGCCTGCGCCTTCGCCTCTCTTTCATGACCGCGCTCGTTGCGTCGGCCCTGGCCTGCACCGTCCTCGGGCCACTCGCCGCGCGGGCTGCCCCTGGCGCCGCACCCCGCCTTGCGACGCAAGCAGCCCTTTTGCCTCGCGCCACACTCATGCCGCCCGTCGTCTCCGCGAGCGCAACGGCCCGCCAACGACGCATCTTCCGCAGCCTGTGGAACATCGTCAACGAGCGCTACGTGTACCCGGATTTCAACGGTTATAACTGGCGGGCCGCGCGGGCCCAGATCACCCAGCGCATCAACGCCGGCATGACGGACGAGCAGTTTTACGAAGTCATGCGCAGCCTGATCGTCAATCTCAACGACGACCACTCGCAATTCCTTTCGCCGGACGAGGCCAAAGCCGAAGATGCGGAATACGAAGGCGTCGGCACCTATAGCGGCATCGGCATCGTAAGCGCGGTCAACTCCGAACGGCGCTACATTTACGTGCTAACCGTGCTGCCCGACAGCCCTGCCGAGCGATCGGGCATTCGCCCGCATGACCACGTGCTGGAGATAGACGGACAGCCGACGGTGGATGAGAACGGCCAATCGCGATCCTGGCTGCTGCGCGGCGAAGCCGGCACCCCGGTCACCGTGCGCGTGCGCACGCCGGGCCAGGAGCCGCGCATCGTGGAGCTGCGACGGGCGGAGGTGACGAGCGTCGAACGCATCGAGCACCGACTGATCGCCAACGCCGGCGGCGATCGGCGCATTGGCTACCTCAACATCCCTTCGCTGTTCGAAGCCAACGTCCTGCCGCGGGCGCGGGCGGCTATCCGCGAGCTGATGAAAGACGGTCCGCTGGATGGCTTCATCCTCGATCTCCGCACCAACGGCGGCGGCACCTACGCCAACCTGCGCGGCCTGCTGGCGTTCTTCACCGGCGGCCGGGTGGGCGAGTTCGTCTCGCGCAACGGAACGACGACGCCGATCCGCATTCGCGCGGCCGGCATCGGCAATTCACAACAAGTGCCCTTGACCGTGCTGATCAGCGGCGCGACCGAATCGTTTGCCGAGGTGTTGGCCGGTGCACTGCAAGCCGCCGGGCGCGCTACGCTGATCGGTCAAAGCACGGCCGGCAACGTCGAAATTCTGCTCGCCCACGAGTTCGAGGACGGCTCGCGGCTGTGGCTGGCCGAGGAAACCTTTCGGCTCCCAGATGGATTGGTCTGGGAGGGCAACGGCCTGACCCCGGATGTCCTGATCCCCCTCGGCTGGGACGAATACACCGAGGAAAACGACCCCGTGCTCGCCGCCGCGCTCGAGCGATTCGGATTGCCATGATCTGCGACTACGAAGGCTCGGACTATCGCACGCGCTTCTGGGAGAACGCTGACCGCGCCTACGAAGATGCAGCCGAGCGCGTCGCCCTCGCGCACCTGTTGCCGCCACGCGGCGCGCGCGTCGCAGAATTCGGTGCCGGCTTCGGCCGCCTGGCCGATCTCTACACCGGCTACGATGAAGTCATCCTGCTCGACTATTCGCGCTCTCTGTTGCAGGAGGCGATGCAGAAATGGGGATCCGACCCGCGCTTCAAGTTCGTTGCCGCAGACATCTACCATCTGCCGCTAGCGCCCGGCATCCTGAGCGCGGCGACGATGATCCGCGTCATTCACCACATCGCCGACGTGCCGGCGGCCCTGGCGCAAATCCGGCGCGCGATTGCGCCTGGTGGGGCCTTCGTGCTGGAATTCGCTAACAAGCGCAACCTGAAGGCGATGCTGCGCTATCTGGTTCGGCGTCAGACATGGAACCCCTATGCGCCGGAGCCGGTCGAGTTCGTCGCCCTCAATTTCGACTTTCATCCGAAGTGGATGCTGGCGGCCCTGCGCGCAGCCGGCTTCGACGTGCGCGCCAAACGATCGGCCTCGTATCTGCGCGCCGACTTCTTCAAGCGAGTGTTGCCGCTCGCGGCGATGGTGCGCATAGACGCCGCTTTGCAGCCGACCGCTGCGCTCACGCTGTTATCGCCCAGTGTGTTCGTGCAATCGGTGGCTATAGGCCAGTGGGAGAACGCCCCCAGCCAGAGGGTGCCCCCGGGCAGCGAAGCGATCTTTCGCAGCCCGCGCTCAGGTCAACCGCTCCGACGCGAAGACGACGCGCTCATCTGCGATGCCGATGGCACGCGCTGGTACGCCCACGGCAACTTCTACGATTTCAAAGAGCCGATATGAGAAGGCACAAGGGGGACATATAAACCATCGGCAGCCTGGCGCACCGGTCAGGGTTGTGCAGTAGGCGTCCCCTGCAGCTGCGGCGGGGCCGACGGCTGAACGGTGAAGCTATACAACCGGTCGCGGGTGACTACGTACAGCGTATTGCTGATGCGATCCAACGACATATCCTCGGCACCCACAAATTCATCCTGCATGCCGCGATACTGGCGGATGAACCGGCCGGTCTTCGTCAACTCGATCACCGATCCGCTACCTGCGTCGAGCACGAACAAGCTGCCGCGGTTGGGATCGTCGCCACTAAGCGCAAGGGCCACCACGCGCGTCCACTGCTGATCAGGAAGTCCCGTCACAGTGAACTGCACGGGCTGGCGGCTGAAATACTTCAGGATCGCGCCGTTCCGCTGCAGCACGTAGATCGCACCGTCAATCGCGAAGTCCAGGCTCTCCTTCAGCGGGTTGTAGGCGGAGCGGAAGTAAGAATTGCCCGAATCAAGCCTGTCACCAGCCAGCGGATAACGCCAGATCTGCCCGGCGCCCGTGTCGAGCAAATAGACCGTGTTGTTATACAGCTCGCCAGCCTGCACCTGCACTGGCGTTGCGTCCGCATTGGCGGGAATGGCCATCGGCGACGCGCGACCGGTGGCCGAGCTGTACTCGAAAATCTGGTTGGTGTTGAATAACACAGCACCTTCCGTGCGCCACCGATTCTCATTGGTGGTTGCCCAGGCCACGTCCACCAGGGCCGCATTCGTGGTCGTCACGCCCTCGCCGAAGGTGATGCTCACCTTCTTGCCGGTCGTGCCTGTGCGTTCAGCGTTGAGCACGTAGTAGTCGGCGCTGTTGGCATCTGTGTTCAGCACATACACACCCAGCGCCGAAGCGGCGATGCGGCGCGGCGCGTTATCGCCCAGCTCGGCCAGCAAGATCGGCTGCACGCGCGTGACCTGGTTGATTTCGTCGAGACGGGCACGCGCCTGGGCCTTCGCTTCGTCGAATGTGGCCCGATCCTCCGGGTTCTTCGCCTCATACTCAGAGATCATCTCCAGCGCTCGTGCCCAGTCGGCCTTGGCCTGTGTCGGGTCGGCGACAGCTTTGGCCGCTTCGATCTGGGCCTGGGCATCGTTGCGCAAGCGCATCCTCTCCGCCTCTCCGCTGAACTGCAGGTAGAGCGTCACTACGGCAACGCCGACGACGATCGGGACGAGCACGGCGATGGCAGCCAGCAGGAAGGTGGCCGTACGGGAACGCCGTTCCAACTCAGCCGGCGTCTCTTGCGGCAAAAGGCGCGCGCCAAACGCGTTCAGGCTGCGCTGCACCGAGCGAGCGGCCTGACCGAGCGAGTCCTTGACTGTCTCGCCCACTTGCGACGCGGCCGCCGGCGCCGCAGCATGAGCGGGAGTCTGCGGTCCGTGCACCGGCGCCGCCGGGACGGCAGCAATCGCTGGCTGAGCTGCCGGCTGAGCCGCCGTCATCGAGGCAGGCGCGACGTCCACCGACAGGGCTAATCCGATCATGCGGCCGTGTTTGACGTTGGCGTTGAGGTAGCCGGCCACCATGCGCGCGTCGCCTTTGGCCATACACGCGCTGATCAGCGCATCGCTCACCCCAGTGATAGAGCGCGCGCCAGTGAGCACAAACACATCGCCGGGCTGAACCGCGAAGTTGTTGAACTGCACATCTACCGAGGGGCTGATGCCGACCACCTGGGCCGGGGTCGCATCGTACGGCGCGATCACCTCGAACGCGCCCGAGTCCGAACGCGCGAAGGCAATGGCCGGGCCGGCCTGGGCGATGATCATGCCCTCGGCGGTGACCAATGCACAACTGATCGAACCTTCCAGCCGTTGGCCGGGCGGGACGCCTTTGTTCAACTGCAAGACGCGGTCGTTGGCCAGCTTGATCGCCAGGCGCAGAGCAGAGGTCACACCGCCCGGCGCGCGCGTGAAGCCATCGTTCAGCGTGCGGGCGATGTCGGCGCAGGTTGAGGGCGACGCGTTCGGCAGGTCCAGGAAGATGAACAACGTCTCGCTGCCATGCCCCGCACGCTTGCTCGCCGCATGCCACGAGACTTGCGGCGTGTCACCTAGCTCCTCGCCGTTGGTGACGTTGATGGAGGAGAACAAGACGTTCATCATCTCGAAACCGGATACGGGGAGGTGAGGGATCGAAGATCCAGGAGAGCGCGTATTCGATCGCTGATCGTAGCTGCGCTTCGCCGGTCTCTAACCTTCAGCTTTGATTCGCGCTCCCCAACCTCTTGAGTTCCTCTTCGCCGATCATCGGCACGCCCAACTGTCGCGCCTTGTTGATTTTACTTGCCCCCGGCGCATCGCCCACCACCAGGTAGGCAGTGTTCCTGCTGACGCTGTCGGTCACCTTGCCGCCCTGCGCTTCGATCCACGCGGCGATGGCTTCGCGCGGCTGCGAGAGCGTGCCGGTGATGACGAAGACACGACCGGCGAACGGCCCTTCCGCCCGTGCGGTCATGCTGCGCACCTCTTGCTTGGGGTTCACGCCGGCGCGCTTCAACTTCTCGACCAGCGCGCGCGTGCTGTCGCGCCTGGCCCATTGACTCACGCTTTCAGCGATGACAGGGCCGACGCCCTCAATATCCTGCAACGTTTCCGGGGACGCGCTCGCCGCTTCAATCAGCGCATCCAGGCTGCCGAAGCGCTCGGCCAGGGCGCGCGCTGCCATCTCGCCGACATGACGGATGCCCAACCCAACGATCAATCGCGTCAACGGCTGCCGCTTGGAAGCTTCGATCGCCTCCAGCAACTTCTGCGCCTTGCGCTCGGCAAATTTCTCCAGCCCCAACAGGTCTTCCTTCTTGAGGGCATACAGATCGGCTACATCGGCGATCAAGCCGGCTTCAATCAGTTGAGCGACGATCTTCTCGCCCAATCCCTCGATGTCCATCGCGCCGCTGCCGACGAAATGGCTGATGGCGCGATCCAACCGCCCAGGACAATCCGCATTCGGACAGTAGAGCGCCACCTCGCCTTCGCGACGCACGAGCGACGTGCCGCAATACGGGCATTCGGTCGGCGGGGTGATGACCCGTTCGTGGCCGGTGCGCGCAGAGATCAGCGGGCCGGCTACATAGGGGATCACATCGCCGGCCCGCTTGACGATGACGCGATCGCCGATGCGAATGTCCTTGCGCGCAATATCGTCGTAGTTGTGTAGCGTGGCACTGGTAATCGTGATGCCGCCGACGTGCACCGGTTCCAGCACCGCGTTGGGAACGATGTTGCCCGTTCGTCCGATGGTGACATTCACATCCTTCAGCAGGGTGGTGGCTTCACGGGCAGGGAACTTGAACGCGATTGCCCCGCGCGGATCCTTGCCCACGTAACCCAACCGCTGCGACAACGTCAGGTCGTTCAGCTTGATGACCATGCCATCAATCTCAAAGGGCAAATCGTCGCGTCTCTCGACGTAGGAAACACAATAGGCGATGGCCGCCTCCAGATCATCGAACCGCCGCGCCATGTCGGTGACGGGGAAGCCGAGCTTTCGAAGGTAGGCCAGCGTATGCCACTGCGTGCGAGGCGCCAGCCCGTCGCCTTCGGCCGGCACGAAATCCACAATGGCATAGCACAACAGGCGAAGCGGCCGCTTGGCGGTCAGGCTGGGATCGAGTTGGCGCAATGCGCCGGCGGCAGCATTACGCGGATTGGCAAATGTCCGCTCACCTGCTGCCAGTTGCGCTTCATTCAACCGCTCGAAATCGGCGATGGTCATGAATGCTTCGCCGCGCACGCTCAGCCGGGCAGGGAATGTGGCAACGTCCGTCTTTCTCAGCGCCAGGGGCACACTCTTCACCGTCCGCAGGTTGGCCGTGATATCTTCGCCCACCAGGCCATCGCCGCGCGTGGCGCCCTGGACGAAGACGCCGTTTTCGTAAGTCAGGACCACGGTCAATCCATCAATCTTCGGCTCGACGACGTAGTCATCCAGGCTCCCCAGGGCTTCGAGGCTGCCGAGGTTTTGTTCGGCATATTTGCCCAGGCGCTCGCGCCAGGCGCGCACGCCGGCAGCGTCGAACGCATTGCCCAGGCTGAGGATGGGCTGCGGATGGCGCACCTTGGCAAACCCTTCGGCGGCCGGCGCGCCCACCCGCTGGGTCGGCGAATCTGGCGTGATCAGCTCGGGGTACCGCGATTCGATCTCGCGCAACTCGTTCAACAACGCGTCGAATTCGGCGTCGCTGATGATCGGGGCATCGAGCACGTGGTAGCGGTAGTTGTGTTCGTTGATCTCGGCGCGCAATCGAGCCGCGCGCTCAGCGACGCTCGATGGCGCCGAAGCAGGCGCTGCGTTCTTCGGCATGGGCCTATTGTAGGCCTTGCGCCTTGTGTATAATTTAGGGGCATTCCTCGATAGCTCAATGGTAGAGCAACCGGCTGTTAACCGGTAGGTTACAGGTTCGAGCCCTGTTCGAGGAGTGTGTTCTTTTTCCCTGCGTGCTTCAGACAACCTGACGCCGGGCGGCGATCAGCGTGTTCTTTAACAACATCGCGATGGTCATCGGGCCGACCCCGCCCGGCACCGGCGTGATAGCCGCCGCCTCCTCGCTGACCTCGTCGAAGTCCACGTCGCCGACTAGGCGCGAGCCACGTGGGCTATTTGTGTCAGCAACGCGGTTAATGCCCACATCAATCACCACTACGCCTGGCTTGACCATGTCGCCAGTGACGAAGCGCGGCTTGCCGATCGCAGCGATCAGGATGTCCGCGCTGCGCGTGACGCTGGCGATGTTGGGCGTCTTGCTGTGACAAATCGTCACCGTCGCATCGCGCGCCAGCAACATCAATGCAACGGGCAAGCCGACGATCGCGCTGCGCCCCAGCACCACGGCACGCCGTCCGGCGATCCGAATACCGCTGCGGTCGAGCAACTCGATGCACCCTTGCGGTGTGCACGGCGCAAAGGGCGCCTGCCGGCCCTTCACGCCGAGCAGCCCCAGGTTGATGGGATTGAATCCATCCACGTCCTTGGTCAACGGCACAGCAGCCAAAACCTCCGCTTCGTTCATATGGTCCGGTAGGGGTAACTGAACCAGGATGCCGTGCACGTCTTCGCGCGATCCAAGCTCTCGCAGCAGACGCAATACTTCGTCTTGCGAGGTGGCTGCGGGCAGCTCATAGCCGAACGAGGCGATGCCGACTTCAGCACACGCCCGCCGTTTGTTGCGCACATAGGTCGCCGAAGCCGGATCATCACCGATCAACACGGTCGCCAGCCCGGGCGTCACACCGTGCTCGGCCTGCAAGCGCGCCACTTCTTCTTTGATCTCTGTGCGAATCGCTGCGGCAATCGCCGCACCGTCAATGATCTGTGCCATGCGACAAGCGAGTTACGGGTTGGTGAATTCCAGATGACAAGCGGATATAAGCACGCTCAGTGCGCTGGAAGCAGCGACTGAGCGCGGCGACGCAGTTCGGCCAGCGCTTCGCGCATCCGGCGCTGCGCATCTCGATAGCCGTCCAGGGTGGGATGGGGACGGCGCAGATAATCGAGCACGATGCCCTCGGCCTGCACAAACGGCTCGCACAGCTCGGCCACGCCGGCAGCGATGGCATGCGGGATGTTGACGATGCCGTTCGCGTCGGCGTGAATCAGGTCCCCCGGATTCACCTGCAACCCACCCACGGTTACCGGCACGTTGCCGCCCAGGATGTGGTTGTAGCCGTGCGAGACGATCACGCCCGACGCCCAGCACGGGAAGCGCAGCGCACGCACTTGCTCGATGTCGCGAGCTGCGCCACTGGTAATCAGGCCGACGAAGCCGAAGGCTTGGAAGGTCGTCGCCATGACCTCGCCGTAGGTTGCTGCAGCCGGCGGATCGTCCAGGTCCTGAAAGACGATGATGCGCGGGGCCGGTACGGCTTGCGCGTCGGCGATCAATTGCGGCATGCCGCCGTAGGCGTCGTGGGAAGAGGCCGGGTAGGCCGAGCGAAAGGTAGCCGTGACCGCATAGCCGACGGCCGGCGGCAACTCAGGATAGATCGCTTTCAACGCCGCATTGGCGTAGCCCGCCACGCGCGGCCGCACGTCGAACAGCTCGATCACGTTGGCAACGGTGGGCGAGTCGGCCCTGGCAAGCAGGGCGAGGTGGTCGCTGCTGAGAGGCGATGGATTCATGTGTCGTTCCGTTGGCGGGTGCGTTAGAAAACTTGGGCGAATGATACTGCGACCGGCGCAGGCGGCCCACTATAATCTTCGTCGTGAGCCTTGAGCTTGAACCCCGCGTCGAAACGCTGGAAGCCTTGATGGCGGACACCCTGCGCGTCGTGCGCGCAACCAGCCTGGAGGTAGACCGCCTCTCGCGCGAAATGCGCGAGTTCAAAGCCGAGATGAACAAGCGCTGGGGCGACCTGGCTGCCAGCCTCGGCACGGTGGTCGAGGACATCGTCGCCCCCAGCATCCCGCGCGTGCTGCGCGAGGTCTTCGCCTGCCCGGCGGAGGCCATCGAGTTCTCGGCCGTCCGCCTCAGGCGCAAACACCCCACCCTCTCCGACTACAACCGCGAGTTCGACACGGTCGCGGCCGGCTGTGGCTACTTCCTCATCGTCGAAAGCAAAATCCGGCTCGACATCGGCGCAGTGAACGAATTCGCCGGCCGGCTGCCCGAGGTCAAGGAATTCTTCCCCGAATTCGCCGCGCGCGGCTATCGCTTCGTCGGCGCGGTGGCCGGGCTATACGTAGATCCGAGCGTAGCCGCGTTTGCCGAGAAGCGCGGCCTGATCGTGCTGGGCACGGGCGACGACCTGATGACCGTTTTGAATTCGCCCGGCTTTACGCCCAGGGCTTATTGAACCTGTGCCTCCAGCATCCGCATCGCGCTGGCCGTCACCAAAGCCACCGAGAGCGGCAACACATCTTCGTCAATCTGGAAGCGCGGGCTGTGATGCGGCTCGGTGAAGCCTTTAGCTTTGTTACCTGCCCCGACGAACACATAGGCGCCCGGCGCAGCTTGCAGGAAGAACGAGCAATCCTCGGCGCCCATCGTGCGGTGGTCGCTGCGAACCCGATCGGGGCCGACCAGCTCGATGGCCGTCTCGCGCACAATTTGGGCCATGGCCGGGTCATTTACCGTCGCCGGTGTGCCTGCCTCCGAGAAAGTCACGGCCGCCTCCGTGCCCAGGCCGCTCGCGACGTTTATGGCCACCGATTCGATGCGCGTCCGCAACAGCGCCATGACTTCGTCTTTGAACGCCCGGATAGTGCCCTGCAGTTCGACTGCGTCGGGGATGATGTTGGGTGCCGTGCCACCATGAATGCTGCCCACCGTCACCACACCCTGTTCCAGCGGATCCACGTTGCGCGCAACAATGGTTTGAAGCGCAGCCACGATGTGCGCTGCAGCGACAATCGGATCGGCGCCCAAATGCGGCGACGCACCATGCGAGCCGCGGCCTCGCACGACGATGCGATATGCGCCACTGGCCGCCATGGTCGGGCCGTCGGTCATGCCGACCACGCCGACTTCCTCGGTGGCCCAAACGTGCATCGAGAGCGCGCGATCGGGCTTCGGGTTCTCCAACACGCCATCGCGGATCATGGCAAGCGCGCCGCTCACGACCTCCTCGGCCGGCTGGAAGACGAACTTGGCCACTCCACCCCACAAGTCGCGATGCCGAGCCATCAGCTCCGCCACGCCTAACCCGATCGAAGTGTGTGCATCGTGGCCGCAGGCGTGCATCTTCCCCTCATAGAGCGATTTGAACGGCACCTCGGCCTGCTCATGAATCGGCAAGGCATCCATGTCGAAACGCAACAGCAGCGTGACCGGCGCCTCGGTCGGTTTGATGCCTTCCAGCACGCCGACCACGCCGGTCTTGCCGACGCCGGTCTGCACCTCATAGCCGAGTTCACTCAGCCGCTCGGCGACGATGCCGGCGGTGCGCACTTCTTGAAATGCCAGCTCGGGATGGCGATGCAAATCGCGACGCACGGCGACCAACCGGTCACGCATCGCTTCGGCCTCTTCGCGCAACTGAGGGAGTGGGATCATCGTGTCCTCCGGATCATGTGGCAAGTTGGGCGGAACTATACTATCGGAAAGTCTAAAGGGCACCTCGGTCGAGACGCAAGCTCACCTCTCGCTGCCACGTCGCCTTCTTCCTTTCGCTCGACCGAGTCGCTCGACCGAGGCAAGTCGCCGCGCGATCGTCCGCCGTCGGGGCCGGCTTGGGCACCCTACCACCACGGCCGGAGGCCGCGATGGCCGGAGATAGGAGGAAGCGATGAGAGCGATCATCTTGCGAAGGGTATGCACAGCGATGGCAGCCGCAGGAGTGACAATGGCAATGCTCGCACCCCGCCCAACATACGCAGCACCCAGGCCGGTATTCACCGAATTCCGCGCCATATTGCTGCAAGCCAACGAAGTCCCCGCAGCGCCGTTCACCGGCGCATACGGCATGGCGCACATGACGTTCGAACGGACCACGGGCCGCTTGAGCTATGCCCTGCGCGTGACCGGCATCCCCAGCGCAACGGCCGTCCACATTCACCGCGCGCTGATCGGTGCCAACGGCCCGGTCGTCTTCGACTTACTCGGCAGCGGGGTACTGAGCGACGCAACGCCGCTCAATGGATCAGTCTACCTCAATGCCACTCAAGTCGCCGACCTGTTTGCCGGCAACTACTACGTCAATGTGCACACGGCAGCCAACCCGGGCGGCGAACTGCGCGGCCAGCTCTTCCCGCGCGAAGCATTCCGCGCGTTCGGCACGCAATTCAGCGGCGATGCAGAAGTGCCGCCGGTCTTGAGCCTCGGCCGAGGGTCGGCGCTGATCTTGCTCAGCGACGCCCAGGATCGGTTCACCTTCTCCCTGAGCGTGACGGGCGTCCCTAGCGCCACGTCGGCCGGCATTTACCAGGCGCCCGCCGGCTCGAACGGTCCGCTGGCGTTCGATTTACTTGTGCTGGGCGGCGGCGTGCTCAATCCGGCAACGCCGATCAGCGGCACATCGCCGATCTCACCTGCCCAGATTACCGCGCTGCGCGAAGGCAATCTATACATCAGCGTGGGGACGGCGATGCACCCGACCGGCGAGATGCGCGGTCAACTTGGGCCGAACGAAGCCCTGCTGCGGGCAGCATTGAGCGGCGCCAACATGGTGCCCCCGGTCACCACCGCGGCCGTCGGCCAGGCACACTTCGATCTGACGCGATCCGGCGGAGCACTGTCTTTCGAAGTGACCGTCACCGGCATCCCGAGTGCGACCATGGCCAACATTTACCAAGCGCCGATTGGTGCGAATGGGCCAGCCATCGTGGACCTGCTGACCGCGGGGGGAGGACAGCTCACCCCTCTGGCGTCGTTGGTTGGGACGACGACGTTGACGGCGACAGAGGTTGTCCACTTGCTAACCGGCAACGCGTATGTGAGCGTGGGCACGGTGGCTCACCCAAACGGCGAAATCCGCGGCCAGATCGAGCCGCCGCGGCGCTTCCTCACCTATCGGGCCGGGCTGAACGGTGGGAACCAATTGCCGGCACCCATCACCACCACCGCCACCGGCATGGCCAGCCTGGTGCTCGACTCGCTGAGCAACGTGCTGACCTACAAGGTGGTC
The DNA here is from genome assembly GCA_023511655.1 of Anaerolineae bacterium. Lineage (GTDB taxonomy): Bacteria > Chloroflexota > Anaerolineae > J036 > Brachytrichaceae > JAAFGM01. The sequence continues at coordinate 15,977 of JAIMBB010000019.1, read as the reverse complement.
ACCGATAGCATGACTTCGACCGTCATCGGCATGCATATCCATACCGGCACGATCACGGAAACCGGCGGCATCGCCTTCAGCCTCAATTTGAGCGGCACGGGGGTGGTAACGCTGACGAACGACCAAGTCTACCGCTTGACAGGCGGCGGCTACTACATCAATATTGAGACTGCCGACCACCCCAGTGGCGAAATCCGCGGTCAGATCTACCCGATCGCAGTTTCAGATCGCTACTTCGGCGCGATGACTGGCGCATCCCAGTCGCCGCCGGTCACGACCACAGCCGGCGGATCGGCTTTCTTCACGCTTGACCCGGACCACACCGGGCTGAGCTACAAGATTTTGATCAACACGGCCACGCCGGTAATCACTGCTGTGCATATCCAGCGCGGATCGCCGGGCCAAAACGGGCCAATCGTATACACGCTGTATTCGAGCACGAGCGCATTCGGCCCAGGGACGCTGGCAGGCAGCATCGCCATCACGCCCGACGACCTGAACTGCCTGCTGCTCAACATGCTCTATGTCAACGCCTTGACCGCAGCTCACCCATCCGGCGAGATCAGAGGAAATATGACCGCAGAGACGCGTGCCTTGTTACCGAACATCCTTCGCCTCTTTCCTGCCCCACCTGGCCGGCAAGGCTCTTGAGGGGAGCAGTTCGGGCCAGAGCGTAGACTCAGGCGCCCGCCGCGCTTGAAGCGCGGCGGGCGCAGTCGGACGGCGAGCCGATGGTGCAGGATGAAGCTCGGCCCATGGTGACCTCGCGTTACCGTTGCATCGCAGGGCATGGCACGGAACTAACACCCTGCGAGTCAACGCCTCGCTGCTGTTGCGAACGCCCCTTGAATTCACGCATACTATAATCTCTCGCAGCTTTACCAGTTTACGCTCCATGAGAAATAATCCACGCGGCTGCAATCGGCCTATGTGACATGGGCTACACATGCGAACGCCGGCAATTGCGCCGGGTGGGTTGCGTTTGTACACAACGGAGCACGTGCGCGAGAAAAACCAAACGGAGGAATTCGTGTCAGAGATCGTCGTCGAATCACTTTGTAGCCTGTTGCCGAAACGCATTCAGAAGCTGGGAGAGGTCGCATACAACCTGTGGTGGACTTGGCACCCCGAAGCACAGCGCATCTTTCAGCGCATAGACCCTGTGCTGTGGGAAGAGGTGTATCACAATCCGGTCAAATTTCTGCGTCACGTCCCGCGCAAGGCGCTTTCGGATGCTGCAAGGGATAGGCGACTGCTGGATGCCTACGACCGCATGGTGGCCGAATTCACGGCCTACATGAGCGGCCGCGAAAACGGCAACGGAAAGCCGTGGTTCCAGAGCTATCCCAACGCCTGGCCGGCGCGCAAAGGCCCGGTCGCCTATTTTTCGTTCGAATTCGGCCTGACGGAGGCTTTGCCGATGTATGCCGGCGGCCTGGGCATCCTGGCCGCCGATCACTTGAAGGAAGCCAGCGACATGGGCGTGCCCATGGTCGGCGTCGGCTTCTTGTATTTGCAGGGCTACTTCCGCCAGCGCATCACCGAGGACGGCTGGCAGGAAGCCGACTACGAGCATCTCGACTTCGAGCAATTGCCGATCATCCAGGTATACGACGCGGCCGGCGACCCGCTGGTGCTGTGCGTCGAGCTGCCCGGACGTTGCGTGTACTTCAACCTGTGGAAGGCGCAGGTGGGGCGCGTGCCGCTCTATCTGATCGACACCGACCTACCCGAGAACGCGCCGCAGGATCGCGTGCTCACTCAGCGCCTGTATAGCCCAGACCCCGATACGCGCATCAACCAGGAGATGGTACTGGGCATCGGCGGAGTGCGCGCGCTGCGCGAATTGAAGATCAACCCGGCCGTTTGGCACATGAATGAGGGACATCCAGCGTTCAGCACGCTCGAACGCGTGCGCGAGCTGGTCAAGCAAGGCATGGACTTCGAGCAGGCCCGCGAACGCGTGCGCCAGAGCACCGTGTTCACCACCCATACGCCAGTGCCCGCTGGCAACGACCGCTTCCCGAAGTGGCAAATTGACCAACATCTGAACGGTTTCTGGAACGAACTGGGGTTGACCCGTGAGGAGTTCATGGCCCTGGGCGACGACGAAGGCGCCTTTGGCATGACGCCGCTCGCCCTGCGCATGTCGGCCAAGGCCAACGGCGTGAGCGAGCTGCATGGACAGGTCTCGCGCGCGATGTGGCAATGGATGTATCCGAACCAGCCGGTGCCGATCTCGCACATCACCAACGGCGTACACACGGCCACCTGGCTGGCCCGCCGCATGCGCCGATTGTTCGACGAATACCTCGGCGCCGGCTGGTACGCCCGCCTGGACGACCCGGCGACGTGGCAGCTCATCAACGAAATTCCCGACGACGAGCTGTGGGCAGTGCGCAAACACCTCAAGCGCAAGCTCGCCCAGTTCATGCGCGAGCGCGCCCGCGCCAAGTGGGTCACCCACAGCCAGCACCCGGTGCAGACCATCGCCAGCGGCGTGCTGATTGACCCGAACGCGTTGACGATCGGCTTTGCCCGCCGCTTCCCCACCTACAAGCGGGCCACGCTCATCCTGCGCGATGTGCCGCGCCTGCTTCGGCTGATCAACGATCCGGCCCGGCCGGTTCAGATCATCTATGCCGGCAAGGCTCACCCCAACGACGAGCCCGGCAAACGCCTGATCCAGGAACTCTATCGCGTCATCAAAAACGCCAGCACGGCCGGCCGCATGGTCTTCATCGAAGACTACGACATCAACGTAGCGCGCTACCTGGTGCAGGGCGTTGACGTGTGGATGAATACGCCGCGCCGGCCCTACGAAGCCAGCGGCACGAGCGGCATGAAAGCAGCGCTCAACGGCGCGATCAACTTCAGCGTGCTGGACGGTTGGTGGCGCGAGGCCTATAACGGCAAGAACGGCTGGCCGATCGGCGAAGACAAATCCTATGACGACCTAGAGGAACAGGATCGCGTGGATTGCGAGTCCCTGTTCAACACGCTGGAGAACGAAATCGTCCCCCTGTACTATGACACCGACGACGACGGCATCCCACACAACTGGCTGAAGTGGTCGAAGGAATCCATCGCTACGGTTGCACCGCGCTTCAGCACCCGCCGCATGCTCAAGCAATACGTCGAGGAGATGTATGCGCCGTTGATCAATCAGCCGGCCGAGCGCGCCTCAGGCGAAGCGCTGAAAGTTTGAATCGTCGCTACTTCGGCACCAGGTGCGCGTCTAACGAGGCGATGACTGCTCGCGGCTCGTCCCAGTGCACCAGCGCCCCTGCATTCTCCAGGGGGAGGATGCACCAATTCGGTTTGTCATTCAGCTCGCCGGCCAGATCGTAACGCGAGAAGGGATCCTGGCCATAGATGGTCAAACATGGCTGCGGTAGCGAGCGGTAGACCTCGAAGATGGTCGGTGTGAAGAGATGGAAGGTGATGAAGTAATAGGGCGCGTTCTCTGCCTGCGGTTGGTGGCTGGTGGCATAGGCGTAGTCCACCAGCGAGCGGTCGAGTCGGGTGCGCTGGCTGGATCGCAAGAAGAACCTCAAGCTGGGACGTGAGGTGAGCAAATCGTAGACCGGACGGCGCCAGGCCGGCACCCGCAGAAGATTCAGCAACAGGTTGTTGGGGCGAAGCGATTGACTGCGCCGGCTAAAGCCGGTGGCCGAGAGGAAGGTCAGCGAATGGAAATATAACGGCTTGGACTGCGCGGCCAGCGCCAGGAACTCACTCCCCAGCGACAACGCCACCGCATCCACGGCCAGGCCACCCAATTCCTGTTCTATCAGGTCGAGGATGGCATCCCTGAACAGCGCCGGTTTGTAAACCCGATCGCTCCGATCGGAGAAGCCGTATCCTGGCAGGTCGAGCGCGATCACGCGCCGCGATTGGGCATAGTGGTCGTAGAGTGGCTTCATCTCGAACGACGAAGCAGAGGCGTTGATCGAATGAACGAAGACGAGCGGCGGCACGCCGCGGCGCGCCGGCCCGGCTGCATAGTAGGCCAGGTTGCCCGCCCGTCGCCCACGGAAGCGCACCAGCTCGCCGCGCAGCGCTGCAGTCAACGGCACATTGTGATTGACATAGCAGCGCGACCAGGCGATCACAGCCAGCCCCAGGCCCAACGCAGCACTGGCAGCCGTAGCCAGCGCCACAGGCCATAGCGAAGGATGCCCGGACGACGAGCGCTCAGGCATAGGTGCGCCGTTTGGATCGAATATTTGCGTCATGGATTGGCCTCTTGGTACTCGATGGACTGAATGGGTCAACGACGTCGTCGGTCGTGCGTCAACAACGCAAAATGCATCACGACATTAACAGGCGCGCACCTTCGTACAGGATCGCTGCTCCCAGCGGCAAAGCCCGCTCATCTACATCAAAGGTCGGCGTGTGCCATTCACCGTGGCCGTCAACCCGAGCGCCCAGGTATAGCATTGCGCCGGGCGCTTGCTGCGCGAAATAGGTGAAATCCTCGCCACCCAGTCCCAACCCACGATCGTCGGCGACGCAGTCAGGGCCAAGCAGGCTGCGAGCAGCGCGAACCAGCGCATCGAGGGCCGCGGCGTCGTTGAGCGACAGCGGATGGGACGGCTGTTCCCAGTGCCATTCCGCCTCGGCGCCCAGCGCACGTGCCAACGTGACTGCGCGCTCGCAGACCTGCATAGCTGCCAGCCGCGCCTCAGCATTGCGCGCCCGCAGCGTGCCGGTCAGCCGAATCTCCGAGGGAATGACGTTGTTCGCATGCCCGCCGTTTACCGAGCCGATGGTCAGCACCGCCGGGTGCATTGGGTCAACGGCGCGCGGCACGCCGGCATAGAGTGCGCCGATCACCTGACCAAGCACCATCACCGTGTCCACGGTCAGATGTGGGCTGGCTGCATGTCCGCCGGGGCCGCGCAGAGTGAGCACGAAATCATCCACGCTGGCGGAGATTGCTTCATCATAGCCGACTTTGCCGACCGGCAATAGGGGCGTCACGTGCAGTGCAAGCACGGCGCTCATCCCCGCCATCGCGCCTTCGGCGACCATGCGCTGGGCTCCGCTCAGGCCCTCCTCGTCGGCATCCTCTTCGCAAGGCTGGAAGATGAATCTCACGCCGCCCGCCGTTGGGGGATGCTGGGCAAATAGGGCAGCCGCGCCGAGCAACATCGCCGTATGCGCATCATGACCGCATGCGTGCATCACGCCGGGCACGCGCGAGCGATAAGCGCAATCATTCTGCTCATGGATCGGCAACGCATCCATGTCGGCGCGTAGTGCCACCCACCTGCCCGTTTTATCGGAGGCGATGTCGGCAACGATGCCGGTTTTGCCGACGCCGGTGCGAAACTCAATACCCATTGTCCTCAGCTCGCGAGCGACCAGGCCAGCAGTTTTAAACTCGCGAAAGCCCAGTTCGGGATGACAATGAATAGCACGGCGCCAGGTGACGAGAGAAGGGGCGAGCCGCTCTGCCAGAGCCAGAGTTTGCAGGGCCTGAGGTTGCGCCGTCATGCACCAGATGATAGCGCAACGGACGGGTTAGAGGGTTTGCGGCGGTGGCCGGCTCACTTTCCGGCCACCGCCGCGCGACCGAAGGTGCCATCGGCCGCATCGGAGGATCGTCGAACGATAAGGTTACGCCACGGCGGCCGGCACCGGCCGCAGGCGCAGCCGATGCAAGAACCTCGCCGCGCGCATCAGGCGAAGCAACTTCTCTCTCGATAGTCTGGACATGCCAGTGATCTTCGACGATGCGATCGGGGAAGCCTGAAACCGCCCTCGCCTCAGCTTCGTGCTTCCCAGGTTCGTCATGCGCTCAAAATCGGCGGCGGGCGATCAACGCGCTTGGCTGCATGCGAGCCGGCGCCAGGTTCATGTGGGGCGTCGGTTCATGGCCAGGCACGCGCACGATCACAATGCGCGTCAGCCGCACCGGCGGAGGATGGCGGTGGTAACCCAACGCCTCGAACACGCGATCCGCCAGATCATGCAATTTGTCATCGATCTTCCTGAGCATCTAAAGCCTCCTTTTGCGCCCAAGCGGGACATCAGTTACGCGCGTCAGGATAGCGAACCGGATAGGTTTTTGCTGGTTGCTCGGCAAACGAAAGAGGCAAGACGAATAGCAACCGACGATAGCTGAATTGCATACCTGCAACAAAGTTCACCTGACGGGCATGCGACGAAACTGCGAATTTTCTTAGCGCCCTCTAAGGATGGCGAAAGATTTTTCAGCGTCAAGCTCCCCGATTCAGCAAGCGACCAGGCCTGAGAAGAACATAGGGAACCTGACGGCGCAAGAAATGCAAGCGTAACAATAGGTCGAGGGGGAGCGGGCTAGAACGCGGTCACGAAGCTTCGCAGCAACGACGCGCGATGGTCCACTTCGTCCTCCGTCGCATCGAGGATGTGCAGCGGGCCGTAATCCTGGATGGCGAGTGAGGCTGAGACCGTGCCGGTGATCGCCGCGCGCACCGGGTCGCCATGGCGCACAAAGTCGGCCATGAAGCCGCCACAGAAGGCATCGCCGGCGCCGGTCACGTCTACGACGCGCACGGGCAGTGCTGGCACATGCCAAAATCGACTGCTGTCGCGTTCATGCACCAGCGCACCGTCCGAGCCGAGCTTGAGCACGACCACGCGCGGGCCGCGCGCGGCGAACCATTCGGCACACCGCCTGGGGTCCATTTCGTCCGGTTCGTCGCGGAACAAACTCTCGGCTTCTTGATCGCTCGGCATGAACACATCCACCTGCGCGAGCACCTCTTCGACATAGGGCATGAGCGCAGGCTGCATCGCCCGCTCGCCGGGATCGGCGCCGATGACCTGCACGCCGTATCGCCGGGCTACCTGGGGCAGATGGCGCTGCGTGCAGATGCTGCTAGGGGCAATATGCAGGCCAATCACCGATCCCCGCTCTCCGGCCTGCCACAGCCGATCTGGACCCGGAGAGGGGGGTATCGGGCGCGGAGCGTCTTTCGCTTCGGTCCTGGCAGCGAAATATGCCTCCAGGTCTTCCGGCGTGACGGCCAGTGGCTCGTAGTGGTGTGGGTCATCCTGGCCGGGGGTGGAGTGCACGTAATCGCGCAGCGCCGCGGGCAATTCGAAGCCCAGACGAGCAAAGTGCCTGGCCGGCTCGGTATCCACCCGCGTGTTCTCATCGAGGTAAGCGTAGAACGTGCGGTGATCCTGAAAGCCGGGTACCTTGCGGATGCCGCGCGTATCGAAGCCGTATGCGCACAGGTCATCCAACCAGCCGAGCGGATAGCCATCGCCGATGCGGGCGAGGATGGCAATCGGCCTCAGCCATATTTGTGCGCCAGCGGCGGCATACAGCGCATTGCCGCCCATCTCCATCACACGCACTTTGCCTTGAGCGGTAATGATGTAATCGGTGCGCAACCCGCCGCAGCAGATCAGTTGGGAATTGAGAATTGAGAGTTGAGAAAGGGAGTTATCGGCCATTTCTCATTTCTCATTTCTCATTTCTCATTTCTCATATTTCCCTTATTCACCTGGCCAGCGCGACGAGTTCTTTGACCTTCTCCACATCCCACTCGACCGGGATGCCGTTGCGCGGCGGCAGCCCACGGCGGATGAACGCGGCATGCACGATGAAATGGTCGGCCCGGTTGACGAAGAATTTCATCGCCTGGGCCGAGGCGCCGCCGCCCAGAATCAGGGGGACGGGAAGCTTGAGTGGTTTCACTTCGTCAAACATACGGATGGATTGTTCAGGCGTTCGGCCCGTGAGGATCAAGCCATCGGCCCGGCCAAACTCGACGGCCTGACGGCACATATCCGGCAGCGGGATGGGCGCCACTGGTTCGCCTAGCCGGTCATATACGTCGGCCAGAATCTTGATGTGTTGCGCGTTCAGGTGATGGCGCGTCCGGATCGCTTCGTAAGCCACTCCCTGCACGATGCCTTCGGCTTTGACCATCGCGCCGACGTAGACCTTGATGCGCACGAATTGGGCACCGATGGCGTGCGCGATCTCGATGGACTCCTTGCCGCTGTTCTGCATCAGACACACGCCCAGGGCCACGTCGGGGAAGGCCCGTCGTAGCTCCTGGCCGATCGTCGTCATGTGCGACACGGTGTGTTCGGCCACATGCGGCCCCACCGGTGTATCGTTCACATCCTGGAAGTAGAACCCACGCACGCCGCCGTCGTAGGCGATCTGGGCGTGGATCAGGGCGTGTTCGATGATTTTGTGCAAGGGTTGAAAATCGGGACGGAAGGATTCTCGAGACGGCAACAGGTGAATCGCGGCAATGATGCGAGGGAGCTTCACGGGATCGGTTGTCATAGGCCTGTGACTATACGGACACCAGGTTGAGTATGAAGCTGAATTGTAGCGGAATCACCCATCTCCGCTCGCGCTTTCCCACAATCTACTGCAAATAAACCAAGGGGTTCTGCGGCACACCGCCGTAGCGGATCTCGAAGTGCAGGTGTGGGCCGGTCGAGTTGCCGGTGCTGCCCATCGCGCCAATGATCTGCCCACGCGAGACTGCCTGACCGGGATCTACATACCACTGGCTGAGGTGCGCATACAGGGTGGAGAAGCCATTGCCATGATCTATCTGCACCATGTAGCCGTAACCCACGTTGCTCCATCCGGCGTAGGTCACATACCCGCCATCGGCGGCAAAGATGGGCACGCCGATGGCGTTGGCGATGTCAACGCCGCGATGGTAATAGCGGAAGCCTTGCGAAATATAGCCGCGCGTCGGCCAGGCAAATGCGCCGCTGGCCGCGAAGCGCGGCGCAGGCCCGGCATATCCAGAGCCGCTGGCCGGGCTGGGGCGGACGTCAGCCTGTACGACCCGCGGCACGAACGGCTTGACGCCGCCCGGCACCACGATGCGCATGCCGGGCACCAGGTTCGCCCCAGATGCCAGCTTGTTCAACGGCGATTTCAATATGTCTTCTACATCGGCTTTGAAGCGCTCGGCGATGCCCGAAAGGGTATCGTTCGCTTCCACGGTGTATAGGATGCCGTCGGTCGGCAGGATGTTGAGCACCTGACCGACGCGCAACACGTCAGGGTTATCTTCTACTTCTCGGTTCGACCACACGATCGTGGTAGGCAACAGGCCGAACCGCTGGGCAATCGTTTCGACGTTGTCGCCGGGCTTGACGGTGTAGGTGATGATGCCGGTGCGCGCCTCGGCCGTCTTGGCTACGGCGAACACCACGTCACGCACAATCAGCGTCGAGTCCTGGCTGGCGGCGCCAACCGATCGGGATTGGAGAGCCGGCCCACCAGGCGAGATGAAGGCACCGCCGCTGGACAGGATGATCGGCGAACGGCCGGTGGTTTGGGTGACGCCGGCCGGCGCTGGCACGACGCTTGCAGCCGCGCCGCTTCGACCGGCCGCGCCGACCCCAAGGCCGGCCAGGATCACGGCCAGAGCAAGCACGAAGAGGATGGCACTATGCGCCGTAAAGCGCCCAACTACGATGAGCGCACGCCAGCGCGCATCCTCCGAGCGCAGGAATTCTTGCGAAGCCAACGCCGCCCAGGCCGCGCGCTCACGCACCTCTTGCGCCAAGCGCTGCGTGCGCGCGATGAGCGATTGGTTTGCGCCGATCTTGTTACGGTCTGAGTCCATGATTCACCATGCGCAAAACCACCCTCCGAAGAGCGACTCCCGCTCTCATGGCATACCTGGAGGGTGCCGCAAAGGCCGGTATTCTACGCTGTCACGGCAGCAACGACCACGGGTTCACCGCACGGCTGCCGTAGCGAATCTCATAGTGCAGATGCGGTCCGGTCGAACGCCCGACGGATCCGATGGCCCCGATCACCGCGCCGCGTTGCACCTGTTGCCCACATCGCACATAGAGCTGGCTGGCATGAGCATAGAGCGTCTGATAGCCGTTGCCGTGGTCGAGCACAACATACTGGCCGTAGCCAACCGGTCGCCCTGCCGCATTCAATGAATACCCGGCATAGATGACGGTGCCGGCATCCGAAGCGTAGATCGGTTCGCCGAGACGACCAGCAATGTCCAGGCCAGGATGCACGTTGCTGAAGTTGTAGCCCGACAGATAGCGCCGGTTGGCCGGCCACACGAATGTTCCCGTCCCAAGCGCAGGAATGGCGACCTCGCCGCACACGCCTACGCGATAGACCCGCACGCCGCTCACCGTGCGCCTCACCTCGACCGGCTTTGGCACCTGCCAGACCACCATTTCGCGCTCGCCACCCGGCACGTAGATGAGCTGGCCGATGCTCAGTGGCTGGTTAATATCGCGCAGGCCATTGATTGGCTCGTTCACAATGCGCTCGGGCGGCACTCTGAAGCGCCGCGCCAGGCCATCAATTGTATCGCCCGCTTCCACATCCACAATCAGCCCGTTCTCCGGTGGAATGATGAGCTGCTGGCCGATGCTGAGCAGGTCAGGGTTGTCTTTCAAGGTCTTGTAGTTCGACCACAGGATGGTCTCCGGGGTGAGACCGAATTTAAGGGCGATGCCGAAGATGGTGTCGCCGGCTACCACGGAGTAGGTGTTGAGCTGGCGCGGCCGTTTCGAGATCGGCCCGGCCATCGCGCCCGGATCACTGCCGGGCAGCACGAAATCGCGCTGGATGAGATCGGGGTTCGCTTCGGGCAAGCCGCCGATGATGGCCGGTTCGGCGGTGGCGCGCAGGCTGCGGTTGATCTCCCGCACCCCCGGCAATGAAAAAGGGGAGCCGCTCTCTGCTTTCGTCGCTTCTGTCGGGACGACCAGCCGCGCGCTCGCCAACAAGCCGGCGCCGACGAGGATAGCCAGGATGAAGATATGGGTGAGATAGCGCGACGACCCGGTGACAGAACTCCTCAGCCTATGAGATTGCAGCGCGGGGAGCGGGCGGTTGCGCCGGGTCGGCAGTTCATAACGACTGCGCCGTTTCATCCGTGGCGATTATAGCGACGGGGGTCAGACTCGGCGACCGTTTATCAGGTGCCGGAAGGCGCGGGAATAAGAACGACCTGACGACCCTCCTGACCTGACGACCTTCACGACTTGACGACTCTCTTGACCTGACGACCTTCGCGACTTGACGACTCTCTTGACCTGACGACCTTCGCGACTTGACGACCCTTTATCGGGCGCCGGAATACGAGCAGTCTGACCGAGCAGGAGTGTTACGGATAGAGATAGGGGTGTTCCGGCTGCTGTGTGCGCTCCACGCGCTCGGCAACGACGACGGGGATGCTTTCGCCGGCGAATTCGCCCGCCTTCAGCTTGCCCACCACCCGCACCCAGCTATCAGGCTCCAGCGCTTCGGCATCTTCAGTCTGCACCAGCAAGCCTATGGCGGTCGCATCAGCCACGCAGCAACTGACGGCGAAGCGCGAGACCCAGAATTCGTTCGGCCTGGCGCGCGGATCTTTATACACGAAGCCGATCACGTCCACCTCTCTGCCGTCGAACGCGCCCGGATCGGCAGAACGTGAAAACTCGCGCAGCCAGTCCAGGATATTCTTCGGGCCGGTGGCGACGCGCTGCGCCTGGGTTATTGTCCCAGGACGACTGGGCGCAGCCAGGCCGATGCCTCGGCTTTCAATTGCGCTGGCGCCAAGCGGCCGCGCCGGGGTGAAAAACCCAAGCAACGCCGGCAGGGCCAGCAGCCCGAGGGCCAACCACGACGCGCGATGTGAGTAGGCCCGCCGCGGGGTGCGTGCCTGCAGCGGAATCACTTCGAACTCGGCAAGGTCACCCGGCCGCTTCTCGGATTGACGTTGCTGCGTAGCCTGGTAAACCATCGTCATCGCCAAGGCCAGGTAGAGGATGACGGCGACCAGCGAGAGCCAGGCGAAACGCTGGTTGATATAAAACGAAAGCGTCCCGTCGCTGATCTTGGCATAGAACATCAGCCCCGATGCCGCCAACACGACTGCCTTGAGCAGGGTCTGGACTTTCGGATTCATCATCAGTTCAAACTGTGTGCGCGGATGAACGCGCCGATCTCCTCGAACATGGCCGGCGCATCCGGCGCCAGGGGCAGCTCATGCCCGCTGTTCTCATACCAAATCACGCGTTTGTCTTTCGCGCCGACGCGCGAGGCGATCACCTCGGCGCTGTCCGGCGCGATGACGCGATCCTTGCGGCCCTGGATAAAGAGGGCCGGCGTCGTGACGCGCGGCAGTTCGCGCATGACCAATCGGTTCAGCTCGAGCAACTCATGAATCGCGCCGACGGGGATACGCACACCCTCGACGATCTGCTTTTGTACGCGTGGATCGTCCAGGTTGAGTTCGGCATCGCTCATGCCCATGCGTTGAAGGATCTCGGCACGGAACTTCTGGTCATTGAAGTTCGCGCCCTTGAGCGGATAGTAATACGGCACGAAGTAGCGGGCGAAGCGGACGAGCCGAGTGCGCGAATCGTTGACCGCAGATGGCGCAGCCATCACGACGATGCCGCGTAAAGGCGAAGGCTGGCCATTGCAAGCTGCGCGATAGCACTCGCTGGCGGCCAGGTGCAGCGTGATCAAACCGCCCATCGAGAGACCGGCGATGAACACGCGCTGGCAACGATCTGCCAGCTCATTCAGTGCATCGTAAGATGCGCCGACCCAGGACCGCCAGGTAGCGCCCTTGAGTTCGTGCGGCATGCCCCCGTGCTTTGGCAACAGCGGCCCTTCAACGGCAAAGCCGCGATCGGCCAGATACTCGCCCAGCGGCCGCAGCTCCGCCGGCGAACCGGTGAAACCATGCAGGCACAACACCCCGACATCACGATGCTCACCGCCCGGAAATGAAAATGCCCTTCGGGCCTGACGAACCTCTTCGGAGATCTTCCAGTTCATGCTTGCCGCCACGAGACGATCGGTCCCGCCCTCAACAACAAGCCCCAGAATATACAATGGCGGACGAACGCGATCTCATGTTCCACTCATTCACGCGGATAGCCGTGGGCTACAATCGCATCGCTTGTTCCTCGGCCCTATATCCAACCGCCGACTCGTCGGCTGGCTGTCGCTCATCCTGATCGTCGTCATCGGCGCGGCGCTGCGCTTCTATCGCATCGGGGAACTGCCGCCTGGCCTGTACCGCGACGAAGGCTACTACGGACTGGACGCGCTGCGCGTGTTGGACGGCGAGTTTGCCATCTACTTCGCTGCGAACAACGGCCGCGAGGGATTGTTCATGTATGTGCTGGCTGCCAGCGTGGCGCTGTTCGGGCGGACGCCCGAGGCGCTGCGCATCACTTCGGCGTTCATCGGCACCCTTACCCTCGTCGCGATCTACTTCGCCGGGCGCAACATGTTCTCGCCGCGCATCGGCGCCTTGAGCGCTGCCATCCTGGCCGTCACGTTCTGGCACCTGGCCCTCAGCCGGGTCGCCTTCCGCGCCATCACCCTGCCGCTGGTGCTGTGCACGATGATGGCGTTTATCTTCGCCGGCCTGCGCACCAACGCACTTCGCCCGCGTGTGATTTACGCAGCGTTAGCCGGTGCGGCCTTTGGGCTGAACTTCTATACCTACACTTCGGCCCAGCTCGTCTTGCCTCTGGTGGGGCTGTATGGCCTTAGCTTGTGGGTCGGCCTGAGGCGGGAGCTGTTCGTGCGATATGGCGAAACGGTGATGCAACGCCGGCGGCTATCTGTGTTCGCCTTCGTCGCCGCCGGGCTGGTTGTGCTCGCTCCTCTGTTGTTCTGGCTCACCCGCCATGCCGACCTGTATTTCAGCCGCCCTGGCCAGGTCTCCATCCTCAACCCCGCCATCAACGGCGGAGACCTGCCCGGCATGCTGATCGCGAACGTGGGCAAAGCAGCCGGCATGTTTGCCTTCCAGGGCGATCGCATCTGGCGGCACAACCTCTCGCTGCGGCCGGCCTTCGACGGCTGGATGGCGTCGGCGTTCGCGCTCGGGTTGGTGGTGTGTGGATGGCGCTGGCTGCGGAGTTGGCAGTCGCGCTTCGGCACCGAGATCTTGGGCGTGGAGACCAACGTCGCGCCTCAGTTCGTCCTGCTATGGCTGGTCGCGATGCTCATCCCGACTGTGCTGGCCGAGGATACGCCGCACTTCCTGCGTGCCATCGGCGCTTTGCCGGCTGCCTGCATCATCGCCGCAGTCGGCCTGGAGACGGCGCTGGCCTGGCTATCGCGGCGTGGGGTGCTGGCCGGGTTGACGGTCTTCCTGCGCCGCACGATCAGCCCACCGGCATTCGTCGCAGCGTTGTTGTTAACCCTGAGCGCCATCACCACAGTGAGCGACTACTTCAACGACTACGTTCAGCGCGCCCTCACCCGCTACTGGCTGGAAGATCACAACGTTCAACTGGCGCGCCTGATCAATGCACGGGCGCAGGATCGTGAACAAGATGCCCTGCCGCCCTCGAACATCTGGGTCGAACATCGCCTGGCCAACGACAACCCCTCGCTCGAATTCCTGGCCGGTGGGCAATGGACGACCGTCTCAGGCGACGCAAACGGCAAGCAGCAGGCCGGGCGCGTTCCAACGTCGCCGGTCTTGCTCATCGTGGATCCTAATCACGACTGGAGCGCTTTGCGGGCTGCATTGCCGGCTCCGGCCACGCTCGACGTGATCGAGGGACCGCTTGCGCAGGGCGACAACGATGCAGTACCCCGCCGCGCGTTCATCGGCGTGCACGCCGAGCCACTTCCCACCGGCGCGTCTGCGGGAGGAGACGTTCTGGCGCAATTCGAACGCGGCATCGCGCTAGAACTGGCCACCGTGCAGCCAGCACTGCAGCCGGCCAACTTCTACACGGTGACGCTGATCTGGAGTGCGTCCGAACCGGTCGGCGAAGACTACGCTATCTTCGTGCATTGGTTGCGTGATGGCCGGCCGCAGCCGCTGGTGCAGGCCGACAGCAGCCCGGCCAAGGGCTACCTCCCCATGCCGATCTGGCGCGCCGGCGATCGCATCGTGGACGAACACGTGCTGGCCGTGCCCGGCGGCGCACAGCCCGGAGACGTGGTAAGCATCGGCATCTACCGGCGCGAGGACAATCGCCGCTTGAACGTGCTGGACGCACAAGGCAAGCCGAGCTCGGATTCAGTTATCATTTCGGCTCTGCAATAACGGCACATGAGCGTTCGACACTTCGCTATTCGCACGGCAGCGCGCGCATTTCTCGTCGCCACGGCTCTCCTCGCGGTTGCGTCGGCCCATGCCCAGTCCGGGCAACCCATCCTCAGCGAGGGATTTGAGGGCGGATTCCAGGGCGACCCGAGCTGCCAGCAAGGCACATGCAACGTGCCGGCTGGATGGGGAGCGTGGTTCATCCCGCGTTCGGAGAACGATTTGCCTGGGGTGAACTTCCAACCGCAATTTGACCGCGCGACGAGCCGCGCGCACAGCGGCACATCTTCGCAGCGCATCTGGACCGAAAACGCCACATTCACCGGCGGCCTCTATCGCGTGGTGAACGACGTACAGGTAGGCTCCCGCATCCGCTTCACGATCTGGGGGCAAGTGTGGTCAACCAACGACGAAAGCCCGATCTCAGCGCGACCATCGCGTGACATTCGGGTGAAGGTGGGCGTGGACCCTTTAGGCGGCGACAACGGCCGTCCGAGCCCGCTCAACGGCCAGGTAATCTGGTCGGCCGAACAGGAAGCCAAAGACGAATTCGTCCAGTTCAGCGTAGAAGTCGAGGTGCGCTCGCCCACGGTCATCCTGTATACCTCCACGACGATGAAAGACAACGTGCGCCACAACGAGGTATTCTGGGACGATGCCGTGTTGGAGTACATCGCCCCGCCGCCGACGGCAACGCCCGACCCGGCAGCCTTGCCAGCCCAGCCCAGCGCAACCGCCGAAGACGCTGCCAACCCGGCCGCCGCTACGCCGCTGGCCGCCGCCATCAGCCCGCCCGTCACCTATACCGTCAAGGCCGGCGACACGCTGCTCGCCATCGCACTCGCCCACAACATCTCCCTGGATGAGCTGCTCAAGAACAACCCAGGCGTCAGGGCCGAGGCATTGCAGATCGGACAGGTGCTGATCATCAAACCG
>JAIMBB010000002.1 GCA_023511655.1 Anaerolineae bacterium | reverse complement strand
CGACTCTCACGCAGTTTCACGGCCTTTGCCTTTCTACCTCTCATGACTCCCAATTATGCGATGTTTTCAACTGAGCAAGCATGAGTCGCAAAACATTCTTCACGATGAGTGGCATCGTGGCAGCTGCTTCGATGCTGCTCGCAGCGTGTGCCCAACCTGTCGCGCCGGCACAGCCCCAAGTCATCAAAGAGACCGTCGAGGTCGTCAAAGAGGTAGAGAAGGTGGTTGAGAAGACTGTGGTAGTCGAGGCGACACCGGTGCCGGCAGAGAAACCCAAGGTGCTGCGCATCAACCTGGGCACCTACCCCGATGTCATCGATCCGCAGAAGTCCTCTTTCGTCAATGAGATCGCTCACCTGAAGCTGATCTACGAAGGCCTGACCAGGCTCAACGAAAAGCTGGAGACAGTGCCCGGCGCGGCTGAAAAGTGGGAGTACAACGCCGACGCCACCGAGCTGACCTTCACGCTGCGCAAAGATCTGAAGTACAGCGATGGCACCCCTCTGAACGCCAAGCGCTTCGAGTACTCCATCATCCGCAATATCAACCCGGCCACGGCTGGCGAATACGCCTCGATCACCAACGAGATCGCCGGCGCGCCAGAATGGCAGGGTGCGGAAAAGGATGAAGATAAGGCCAAGTTCGAGGAGCAGGTGCGCCAGAGCGTGCAAGCGCTTGATTCATCCGGCCAGCCCTGCAAAGATTACCAGCAGGAAGACTGCCTGACCCTGAAGCTGAAGCTGTCTAAACCCGCCCCTTACTTCCACACCGTGATGAGCCTGTGGGTGACCTACCCGGCCAAGCAGGAGAACATCGAAGAAGGCGGCGAGAACTGGTGGAACAGTTCGAAGTTCCACATCGGCAATGGTCCCTTCATCCTGAAGAGCCTCGAGCCCTTCGTGAAGGGCGTGTTCGTGCCCAACCCCAACTACTGGGGCGACATCCCCAAGGTCAGCATTGAGTACCAGTACATCACCGACTCGAACGTGGCCTTCCAGGCCTATAAGAACGATGAGTTCGACATTGTCGCCCTGGCCGCCGAGGACTATCAGGCCGTGATGGCCGATCCGGAGCTGAGCAAGCAAGCCACGATCTATCCCGGCTCGTGCACACTGGCGCTGCAGTTCCGCAACTTCAAGGAGCCCTTCAACGATCCAAAGGTGCGCGCAGCGTTCTCTTATGCGATCGACCGCGAACGCTGGGTGAAGGACGTGCTGCAAGGCCTTGGCTCGCCGGCGTTGACCTGGATCCCGCCGGGCTTTCCTGGTTACAAGGAAGGCGAGACGCGCTTCGCCTACGACCCGGAGATGGCCAAGAAGATGATCGCCGAGAGCAGCTACGGCTCGGTGGAGAACCTGCCCACCATCGTGCTCACCTTCGGCGATACGCCGCGCAACCGCGTACGCTACGAGTGGTTGGGCGCCCGCTTCAAGGAAGTGTTCGGCGACGCGCTCAAGCTTGAGCTGAAGCCGGTCGAGCCGACTGCCTTCACCGCCAAGCAGAAGGACCGCGAGAGCGACCTGCAGATGTTCATCGGCGGTTGGTGCGCCGACTATCCTGATCCGCAGAACTGGTTGAGCGTGTACTTCGAGGGCAGCACCACCTTTGCCGATCGCATTGGCTTCAAGGATGAGGAATTCGACAAGCTGATCGCTCAGGCCGACGTCGAGCTTGATCCAGCCAAACGCGCTGAGCTCTATCAGAAAGCGCAAGATCGCCTGGTGGACGCCAACCCGGTAGCCTTCTTCTGGAACAACGTCAACGCCTACATGGTGAAGCCGTGGGTGAAGGGCATCGTCACCACATCGCAAGACGCCGACTGGCCAGGCTCCACTGTGCCAGCGACGATTGACATTGACACAGCGATGCTGCCTCAATAAAGCCGAGGACAGCGCACGACAGAAACCAGGTTTCTGGAGGAAGAAGAAACCTGGTTTCTGTTTATTCCCCAGATGGCAACCTTTCTCGCCAGGCGCCTGTTGTGGTTCATCCCCGTGTTGTTCGTCGTTGCGCTCATCACGTTCGTGCTGATGAAGGCTGCGCCCGGCGGCCCATGGGATCGCGATGCGGAATCCAAGCAGGTGGATCCGCGCACCATGGAACTGCTCGCCCGCAAATATGGCCTGGATAAACCGGCCTGGCGCCAATTCATCGGTTACCTCGTCGGCGATTTCGACGACGAAGGGCAGTTCGTATGTGGAGCAGTTTGTGGCAACCTCGGCCCTTCGTATCGCCAGCGCGGCAAAACAGTACAACAAATCTTATTCGAGCCACCCCCCGAGAAAGGCTTCTTCGACTCGAAGTTCGGGCACACGGCGCGTCTGGCCGTGCTGGCGCTGGTCATCGCGCTGGCAGTCGGCATTCCGGCCGGCGTGTTCTCTGCGCTCAGACAAAACTCGTGGTTGGACTATGCGCTGACGTTCATCACCAACATCGGCATCGCCGTGCCCAGCTTCGTGGTGGCGTTTTTCTCCATCCTCATCTTCGCCGTGGGGTTGAAATGGATGCCCGTGGTGCAAAAGTCATGGGCAGGTCTCACTCCGTTCATCATCCCGGCCATCGTGTTCGGCTTCGGCACCATGGCCCAGACTGCTCGCCTGATGCGCTCGACCATACTCGAAGTGATGCGGCAGGATTACGTGCGAACGGCGCGCGCAAAAGGATTGGTCGAGCAAGCAGTGATCTGGAAGCACATGCTACGCAACGCGCTGATCCCGATCATCACTACGCTCGGCCCGGCGGTGGCCGGTCTGTTGACCGGCTCCATCGTCATCGAGAACATCTTCGGCGTGCCCGGAGTAGGGCGCGATTTCATCCAGTCCATTGGCAATCGGGACTACTCGATGATCATGGGCACGACGCTGTTCTACGTCATCCTTATTTTGCTGGGCAACCTGAGCGTGGATCTGTTGTACGGCGTGGTGGATCCGCGCATTCGCGTAGATTGACCGATGGCACAGGCAACCCCTTCCCTTTCACGCAGCGCGACAGCAGCAGCGCCGGCCATCGCCTCTCAAAGCCAGCGCCAGTTAGCCTGGCGTCGGTTGCGCCGCAATCGCGCCGCGTTGATCGGCGGCATCGTCGTCACGATTTACCTTCTGACGGCCCTGTTCGCCTCTTCGCTCGCACCGCATAACCCCATCAAGGACTACGGCGCATCCAGGGCCTTCCTGCCGCCGTTCTGGCAACCGGAATCGCCGGCCGGCAAGACCTACGATCCGACTTTCCCGCTCGGCACTGACCAGCAGGGACGCGATGTGCTCAGTCGCATTCTCTACGGCACGCGCACGTCCATCGTAGCGGGCGTGTTGCCGGTGACCATCGTGGTCTTGATCGGCACGACGCTGGGGTTCGTCTCCGGCTATCTGGGCGGTGGGGCCGACAATCTACTTATGCGCATCACCGACATTTTCTACGCCGTCCCCACCGAGCTTTTGCTGATCCTGGTGATGGTGACACTGGGTGACACAGCCCTGGGCAAAGCGGCGAACGGCGTCCCGCTGTTTCTGATTGCGCTATCGGCGGTATCATGGTCCGGGTTGGCCCGGCTGATGCGCGGCTCGGCGCTTTCGCTCAAGAATCTGGCATTCGTCGAGGCAGCGCAAAGCCTGGGGGCTTCCGACTTTCACATCATCTCCAGGCACATCCTGCCGAATAGCGTGGGTGTGCTGGTGGTTTGGATCGCCTTCGCCATCCCGCGTTTCATCATCGCTGAGGCGATCCTGGGCTACATCGGCCTGGGCTTGCGACCCTCGCTGAACCCCAACGATTTCTTCATCACCAGTTGGGGACGCCTGTTCCTCGACGCATACTCGATCATCGGCAGCCAGCCCGGTTTCTTGCTGGCGGTGGCCGCAGTGGTCTCGCTGTTGGTGATTTCGTTCACTTTCCTGGGCGATGGTCTACGCGATGCGCTTGATCCGCGCATGAAGAAATGACCGGAGGGCTGCTCACAGCGGCTTCCGGCCTGCGATGCAGGCCACACGTGCGCGCTGGCCAACCAAGCGCCACGCCGCGATCAGCAGCAGCCAGACCGCCACGCCGGCTGCGCTCAGCGCTGTGCCGAACACCAGCCATTGTGGCCGATAGCTAAACGTCACCTCGCGCGTGCCGGCCGGCAACTCTGCTGCCCGGAAGAGCACCTCTTCGCACGTGATCGGCACCTCGACCCCATCCGCCTGCGCCACCCAGCCGGGGTAACACGTATCGCGCAGGATCAACGCACGCGCGCGGCTTCCCGCGGGCAGCGCAAGACGAATGAACTCAGGACGGTCATCGGTGATTGTGCCGCCGGCCTCCTCCAGCCCAACCGTTGTGCCGTCATCCAGGCGCAAAACGGCGCGTCGCGCCGGAGCGACCCGCTCATAGATCTTCACATCTCCCGAATGCACCAGCCGAACATCGGCGGCGATCAACTGCGAGAGAAATGTGCCGTCGCTCTCATCAATGCTGCTCACGCCGCGCAGTGTCAACGGGGCGTCAGTCACTGCGCGCAGCCGCAGGCTTCTCGGCGTCTTGCGCCCCTGCCACGCCAGGCGCGCATTAAAGTAGGGCAACGGCGATTCGCCCAACCGCACCGTGAACGCCTGCGCGTTGCCGTCGTCGAAAGTTAGCTCCGCGGTTGCAACCGCGCTGCCAATCGGCGCGCCTGCCACGCTCAGCACCAGACCCAACGCAGTAGAAGCGAATGGGCGCAAGGGCACATCCACGCCCGCCGCCGAGACCGGCACGCTGAACAGCAAATCGTAGTACACGCCGTCGAAGAAGACGTCTTGCGTCTTGTCGGCGATCAGGTAGCGCACGGCCATGCGCTCCAGCCAGTCGGCAGGCGGCACGCCGGTCAGAAATTCACGCAGCCGGCCGTCCACTGCGCCAGTAGGCATGCTGGCGAACTGGCGCACAAACTCCACGTAGCGCCGCGTCGGCAACAATCCGCCGTCGTAGCCGTCCACGCTCGGCAAGCGATAGTAGAGCGACAGATTGGGCGAGAGGATCTCGCGATGCTTGGTAGAGATCAAGCGGTCGTATAGCTCATCGGCGCTCAGTTGTGGGCCATAGATCATCTCCTGTTCGGCCTTGTCGCCTGGGTCGAAGACGAGCGACGAGAGAGCGAGGATGCGCCCATCGGCCATCTCGCCTAACGCCTGGGCAGCCAGCAGATGCGCGGTGGCCGGCCGCAGCGAGGTCAGCGCCTGGCGGTCGGCAGCGCGCGCATAGGGCTGAAACTGTGAGGCGACCAGCAGCTCAGCCGCCAGGGCAAGCGGAAAGATAAAGCCGGGCAAGCGCCTGGTGGCGCTGATGAGCAGCGTCACTGCGCCAATCGCCGCGGCCCATCCGATCAGCACGCTCCGCGCTGGCAGCCCATGATACTCAGCCTCCGGCGAGGCGCGCGCGCTGATCAGCACTCCAACCGCCCAGAGGCTGACCACCCCCAACCATACGAAGAGCCACGTCCGCGCCTGGCCTGTGCTCAAGCCATCCCTCAACTTCTGGGCCCCTATGCCGATCAGCAGCGCCCCACCCAGCGCAAACAGCACCAGCCAGCGCGCCTGAGCGCGAAACAGGTTAAAGCCCGGCAAAAAGCGATAGAGCACGTTGAACAGCGGCGTGGCCACGCCCAGCGCCAAGACGAAGCCGACGACCAGCAGGATCAACGGGAAGGTGGGCAACTGCGAAGGGCGACGATAGGCAGCCAGGCCCAATATCGCCAGCGCCAGTCCCGCAGCGCCCAGGTAAGCCACATACTCCGGGAACAGCGGATCGCCGTAGGTGGGCATCAACGCGCGCGCGACTACCCAGGGCCGCCAGGAGAACGAGCCGGCTTCGTTGAACGGCAGGCCGCCGGCGCGCGCCGACTGACCGGATAGCTCCAGGGTGGGCAAAAGTTGTATGCCGCAGACCAGGGCTGCCACGGCCGATGCCGCAGCAACGGCCAGCAGCGGCGCGGCAGCGCGCGCGACGGCTGGCATGCCCCGCGGCCGTGCGCGTACCATCGCCGAGAACATGTGCGCGCAGGCGGCCAGCACCAGCGCCGTCAGGCTGATATACAGGGATTGTGCGTGACCGGCCAACACTTGCAACGCAATCACCAATGCCAGCCCGGCAACCAACCCGACCTGATTGACTTTCTCGACTCGCCCGACCAGCAGCACGCCCCACGGCAGCCAGGCCAGCACCTGCAGTTGGTTGAGATGCTCCACCTGCGCGCCCAGGTAACCGCCCAGGCCGAAGGCCAGGCCGGCAGCCAAGCTCGCCCCGCGCCCTAACCCCAGCGCACCTCGCGCCAGCGCATACGTCCCCAACGCAGCGATGACCAGATGAAAGGCGATGTTCCACGATACGGCCACCTCGACCGGCAGCCAGGCCACGAGCAGGTTGAACGGGTAGAAGAAGCCGACCTGCGAGTTGGCCAGGAACGGCGCGCCCATGAAGGTATATGGATTCCAGAGCGGCAGCCGGCCTTCCCGAACAGCCTGCGAGGCATAGTCCCGCAAGGGATAGAAATACAGCAGCAAATCGCCGCGCGCGATGATGCGATTCCCTAGCGTGAGCTTCCAGGTGGCAGCGCAGACCAGCAAGACCAGCCAGAGAGGAAAGACAAGCGAGACAAGGCGCCGAGTTAACCCCGTCTCCCTTGTCGTTTCCTCCGTTTCGCTCGCCCCAAGCATCACGCAAGCGCGCCCAGCAACCGGTCTATCTCTTCGCGTGTGTTGTAATGAGTCAGCCCGATGCGCACCATGCCACCGCTCTCCTCGACGCCCAGCCGCTCGGTGAGGTTGATCGCGTAGTAGTTGCCATCCCAGACGCAGATGCCCTGCTGTGCGAGCCGTTCCGCGGTTGCGCGCGGATGCTCATCTTTGTAGCGGATGGCGATGGTCGGCACACGCTCGGCCAGGCGTTCGTGCTGGCGAATGCCGAAGAAACGCACGCCAGGGATGGCCGTTATCTGCTCGATCAGATAAGCAATCAGATCGGCCTCATAGCGCTGGACGGCGCGCATGGCGCGCCGAAGCTGCGCGGCTCGCGCACTGCGCGCGTCAGCGTTCGCATCGGGGACGTCGTCAGCCTGGGAGGCCAGCCACTGCAAGTAGTCCATTACGCCGAGCAAGCCGGCGGCGCTCTCGTGGCTCTGGGTGCCGGTCTGGAACTTGTGTGGGGGATGGTCGCCGGCCGGGCGCACCTTATAGGCCGGCAGCCGGTCGAGCAGGTCATACCTGCCGTAAAGAATGCCCTGATGCGGCCCCCAGAACTTGTAGGCCGAGCAAGCCAGAAAATCGGCGCCGAGGGCCTGCACGTCCATCGGCAGATGCGGCGCAGCGGCGACGGCGTCCACGAATACCCACGCGCCGACGGCGTGGGCCATGTCGGCGATGCGCCTGACCGGGTTGATCGTGCCGACGGCGTTGCTCACGTAGCCCACCGCGACCAGCCGCGTGCGCGGGTTCAGATAGCGCGCGAAGTCCTCCATCACCAGCGCGCAATCTTCGGGGTGAATATCCACCACGTGGACGCGCGCGCCGCGCTCCTCGGCCATCAGGCGCCAGGGCGAGAAGTTGGCGTCGTGATCCAGGCGGGTGAGGATGATTTCGTCGCCCTCGCGCAGCGTGCGGCCAATGCTGCGGCTGAGCGCGAAGGTCAGGCTGGTCATGTTCTGGCCGAAGACGATCTCGTCCCCGCTGGCTGCGTTTAGGAAATCGGCGGCGGCGGCGTGGGCCGCAGCGAGGATAGCGTCGCTCTCCTGCGAGGTGATGAACGCGCCGTGGGTGTTGGCGTTGTGACGCGTGAGGTACTCGACCATGTAGTCCAGGCAGCGGCGAGTGACCTGTGTGCCGCCGGGCGCGTCGAAGAAGACGAGCGGCCGGCCGTCGTGTTCGCGCGCGAGTGCGGGAAACTCGTTGCGGATGAGAGGGAGGTTGAACATGGGTGGAGTCAAAGTGTCTCTTGTGGACGCGCGCGCTGAGCAACTTCGAGAATGGCATCAAGCTTATCGCGTATTTCAGCGTCAACGTCCTCAGGGTTCATGTAGTCGGTCAAAATGTAGAAGTCGCTTTTGTCCATCGTGTTCGGCTGCCCTAGCCGCCTGAAGTAAGACTGAAAGAGCGGCCGCAGAAAGTCTTCGCTGGCCTTGATTTCGTCTGACCAAGGGCCTGGTTTGCCCAGCGTTTCCAGGGCGGCGGTCACCTCGGCGATCGCTTCGCGCATCGCTTGTTCTCTGCCCACGCCAAACAAGTCATCTTGAGGGCGGGCAAACCTGAGCAACACCGCTTCACGGCACAGGTAGTTCTCTATCTCGCGCTTGCGCCACATCAGCTCACGCAGCACCTCGCTCGATTGCAACTGCTTATCCAGCCGATCAAAGATGGCGATGCCGATCAAGTCCGGCTTTGCCTCACGCAAGCCGAAGAAGTGGTCGCGCGCCTCCTGGGGGACATTCGTGCCCAGGTATTTGACGAAAGGTCGCTCGAGGTATTGCTGCGCAGGATGATCCAACTTGCGCGCGAGTGCACGTAGGATCTCCAGGTCAGTCGAGCCCTCGAGGTACAACACCCAGCCGCGCTGCTCGGCCAGTTGATACTGGTCGAAGCCGATATAGGTCAGCGCCTTGCGCACCTGATCGCTTTTGCTTTTGCCATCAATACGATGAGGCCGGCCAACGAAAGCGATCACCGTATCGCGGCCGGCGGCCTCGTTCAGAACCACTTCGGAGTGCGTAGCAACGATGAGCTGGCATCGCTGCTGCTGCGCCAGTTCGGTAATGAGTTGATACGTTTGGCGCTGCCGCAGCACTTCCAGATGGGCATCAGGTTCGTCGAGCAGCAGGACGGTGGCGGGGTTTGTGTATAGATAAGCCAGCAGCAGCATCGTCTGCTGCAGACCACGCCCAGACGAGGCGAGATCGAGTTCCCTCCCCCTGCCTTCTCGATACGACATGGTGATCTCGCCGCGTTCGAGGATATATTCGGGCGGCAGCAGCTCGACACCGAAGAGGTGCTCAATGCGTTTGACGAACTCCCCCCACTGAGGGGAAGGAACGCCCTCTGAGTCCGGGTAGCATAGCCGGTAGCATAGATTGCGCAGCACCTGCGCCGTCTGGCCCTCGCCGATCAACACATTCACGCGGCCGGCTTCCCATTTTGGTTCAACGGCGGCCAGGCCGGACATCGGGGGCAAAAAAGCCACGCGCACGTGCGCCGCTTCCTGTGGGACAGGCAACCTTTCACCATCGGGTTGACGCAGTGGACGGCAATAAAACGACTCCTCGTTGGCATAGTCGAACTCCAAACCACACGTCCAGGCCCGGTCGTTTACCCCGTCAACCACGATCTCGACGCGCACATTCTGCGTGCGCTGTCTGCCATCGAACCGCTCAACTTCGCGCACGTGCAGGTCGCGCCAGAGCAGATTGGCACTAGGGACAGGGATAGCGATGAGGTCCCTGCGGTTTATGGTGACGCCGGGACGCTTCTCCGGCGCTTGTTTGCCCTGACGTCGCTCGTGCCAGCGCTGTACGCCGATGTGCCACAGCGCCAATGCCTGTAGAGCCGTCGTCTTGCCGGAGTTGTTTGGACCAACGAGCACTACGCTCCGTCCGAGGTCCAACTCGACAGCATCGAACCGTTTGAAATTTCTGACCAGCAGGCGAGTGAGCATGTCAGTCGAGAGTTTACTTCCTGCCGAAATCGGCCGGGTTCTCGCCCCACGCCTCGGTGCGCCACTTCAGCACGGCGTTGCAGTACTCGTTCTCATCCAGCCAACGCTCGGCTTGCGCGATGCGCTCGAACAGCTCACCGTTGCGGGCAGTGCGCGCCGGCGCGGTCTGACACTTCGCTTGCGCCACCCACAGGATGGCATTGCGTGAATCGGTGTAAATGGGCGCCTGGCTGCCGTGCTGCTTCAACCAGGTCAGCCCGTGGACGACAGCGAGGAATTCGCCGACGTTGTTCGTGGCATCCTCGAACGGCCCACCGTAAAAGACCTCTCTGCCCGTCTCGATCTGGACGCAGCGATACGCCATCGTCTTGGTGCGCGCGTTCCACGCTGCGTCCACGGCGTAGCCCCGGCGCGCTTTGGCCGGCAGCCGGTCGAGCCGTAGGCGGTGCCTGAGGTCCCGGTCGTCGGCATGCGGGCCGGCGGCGAAGGCTGCCTCGGCCTGAGCACAGTCATCGAAGGCGCAGTAGCGGGCGCCGGAGAAGCCCTCCACCTGCGCCCGCGCCTCGTCCCAGGAGGCATACACGCCCGGCGCGCGCCCGCGCCACACCACATAGAACTTGCCCGCCATCGCACGACGCCATCGGCGCTACGGGTTGCGCAACAACTCCGGTATGTCCGTCGGCAGCTCAGCCACTTTGATGCCGGCTGCCATCATCGCAGCGATCTTGCTCTCGGCGGTGCCCATGCCGCCTTCGATGATCGCTCCAGCGTGGCCCATGCGTTTGCCGGGCGGCGCCGAGCGGCCGGCGATGAAACCGGCCATCGGCTTCTTCACGTTCTCCTTGATCCAGGCCGCGGCAATCTCCTCGTCGCTGCCGCCGATCTCGCCGATCATCACGATCTTCTCGGTCTCTGGGTCATCGTTGAACATCTTGATCACTTCTAAGAAGCCCAGGCCGCGCACCGGATCGCCGCCGATGCCGACGATGGTGCTCTGGCCCATGCCGGCCAGGGTCAGGGCGTTCACCGTCTCGTAGGTGAGCGTGCCGCTGCGCGATACCACGCCGACGTTGCCTGGTTTGGCGATGTTGCCAGGGATGATGCCGATCTTGGCCTGGCCGGGCGTGAGCAGGCCGGGACAATTCGGCCCCAGCAGCAACGATTGTTTGGTGTCGAGGTAGGCACGGACGCGGATCATGTCTATGACCGGGATGCCCTCGGTGATGCACACGATGAGCTGAATGCCGGCGTCGGCGGCTTCCATGATGGCATCGGGAGCGAAGCGGGCCGGCACGTAGATCACGCTGGCGTTGGCGCCCACTTCGCGCACGGCCTGGCCCACGGTGTCGAACACCGGCACGCCGTAGTCCGTCACCATGCCGCCCTTGCCCGGCGTCACGCCGCCCACCACGATCGGGCTATAGGCGTGCATCTGGCGCGCGTGGAAGTCGCCCTCCCGACCGGTGATGCCCTGGACGATCAGGCGCGTGTTTTTGTCTGCGAGGATGGACATGCGATGAGACCCTTCGTTGTTGTGGAGGTTGAGTATGTTTCGAACTTCGAGCGTTGATTTTAGCCGACCAGCGGCGAAGTTTGGGCTGGCCAAGACCCGCCGGGAACAACTACTCCCTCGCGCCACCCGGTGTCTGACAGGGTTAACCTCGGGCACATGGTCGGCATGAGCTATCGGAACGGAGGGGCGTAGAGCAGACCGCCATTCCGATACAGGTTGTTCAACCCTCGTGGGATCTGGTTGATCGTCGTCGGGCCGAAGTGCCGGTCGTAGATCTCGGCGTAGTTCCCCACCGCTTTGATCACGTTGACCGCCCAGTTCTTCGGCAGCCCCAGCTTGGCGCCCAGGTCGGTCTGCGGATCGCTGCCCAGCAATCGCTTCACTTCCAGGCGACCGTCGGTCTCGGCTGCTGCTTCGACATTTTGTGAGTTCAAGTTGAACTCCTCGGCAGCGATGGTGGCGAACACCACCCAGTCCACCAGGGTGAGCCATTGCGGATCATCCTGTCGTATCACCGGCGCGAGCGGTTCCTTCGACAGCGTCGCGTCGAGGATGACGTGATTCTGCGGGTCGGGCAACAGGGCGCGGCGGGTGATCAAGGCCGATTTGTCGGCCGTGACTGCTTTACACGACCCTTGAGCGTAGGCGGCGAAAGTCTGGTCGGCGTCGTCGAGCGCGGTGACCTGGAACTGCGCCTGGCCAGCAGAGACAAATTCGGCCAGGTTGGCCTCGGTCGTCGTGCCCTTTTGCACGCACACGGACTCATCTGCCAGGTCCTCCAGTCCGGCGATGCCGCTGTCTTTGCGCACCATCAGCCCCTGTCCATCGTAGAATGTCACGGCCGCGAAGTTCACCTTCTCTTCGGCATTGCGGCTGAAAGTCCAGGTGGTGTTGCGGATCAAGACGTCAATGTCACCGTTTTGCAGGGCGGCGAAGCGCTGCCCGGCGGAGTAAGGCTTGAACTCGACGGCGTCTTTGTCGCCGAAGATAGCTGCTGCAATGGCTCGACAAAAATCCACATCGAAGCCGGCGACGGCGCCCGTTTGCGCATCGCCGAAGCTGAAACCGGGCAACTGGCCGTTGATGCCGCAGAGCAACTCGCCGCGCTCCTTCACTTTTGCCAACGTTTGGCCGCTCCCCGTGGCCAGTTCGGGCGCCGCCGGCGTAGCGGGCGTTGCCGGCGCGGCGGCCGGCGTCACCTCGACGATGCGCGTCACCTCCACTTCGCGCGTAACCTCGACCTGCCGAGTCACTTCGACAGGAGCCGACGGCTGGCCACTGCAGGCAGCCAGAGCGACAGATAGCGCAGCCAACATCGGCAACGATCGGTTTTTCATGAGCTTTCTTCTCCTTAACGATGGATTCCTTCCTGCCCGGCAAAACGAAAGAGCGGCATCGGTGATGCCGCTCTCCGCGAATCAAGACTGCGAGCGCAGGCCGTTACTTGATGATACCCGCCCGGCGCATCCACTCGACGCGCTGCTGGATGTAATCCAGCGAGATGTGCTCGGCCTTGGCCAGAGCGTTCCAGTCCGGCAGGCCAAGCCGCGCCGTCTTGATCGCCTCCAGAATCGTCTTCTCCAGTTTGGTCAACTTCACCACGGTCCACTCTCCTTAACTGCTCGGCTCACGTGCGAGCCAGAGCCACGGTTCGATGATGTCATGAAACAACACCAAATTATACAGGTTTATGGAAGAGGCGGCAATACTCTTATGGCATATCTTGACCGGCGATTGGCTGACGAGCGACCACCTGCGGCCCTTGGTGGAGAACGATGATCCTGTGCGTCACCCCCAACCCGGCGCTTGACCGCACGCTGGTCGTCCCGGACTTTCGGCTGCACGGCGTGAGCCGCGCCGCGCAGGTGCTGATCTCGGCCGGTGGCAAGGGGCTGAACGTCGCGCGAGGCGTCTTGCGGCTTGGCGGACGGGCCCGCTGCGCCGGATTGCTCGGCGGCCACACCGGTCGCCATTTCACCCAGCTCGCCGAGGCCGAAGGGCTGGACGGTGAGTGGACCTGGATTGAGGCCGAGACGCGATTCGCCACGATCATCGTGGACGGCAGCGGACACGATGCCTCGCTCGTCAACGAGCCCGGCCCACCCGTAAGTGACGAGGCTTGGCAGCGCTTCACACAATCAGTGATCGCACGCGCGGCCGGCGACGCCAACGCAGTGACATTCAGCGGCAGTGTGCCCAGCGGTCCCTCCCCGGTCGCTTTCGCGGCGCTGCTCGACGCCTGCCGTGCGTCGGGGGCGGAAGTGTGGCTGGACAGCAGCGGCGAATGGCTGCGCGCAGCTGTGGATGTCCGATCCATCAACGTCAAAGTCAATGCCGATGAGATCG
This sequence comes from Anaerolineae bacterium, assembly GCA_023511655.1. GTDB lineage: Bacteria > Chloroflexota > Anaerolineae > J036 > Brachytrichaceae > JAAFGM01. The sequence continues at coordinate 64,421 of JAIMBB010000002.1, read as the reverse complement.
CTGCACTCGCCGGCCGCGCGGTGGAGTCGTTGGACGACGCTGTGCACGTCGCGCAAGCAATTCGCGAACGCTGTGGGTGGCAGCGTTGCGCCATCACGCTGGGCAGGCAAGGGGCGGTCATGGCCGGCGTCGAGGGTCTATGGGTCACGTCACCGCCGGCGGTGCGCAGCGTCAGCTCCGTCGGCAGCGGCGACGTGTTTCTGGGCGCGCTGGCGCATCGGCTGGCCGAAGGGGCGACCGAGGCAGACGCCCTGCGCAGCGCAGTCGCAGCTGGCGCAGCCAACGCCATGAGTGTGGGCGGCGGCCGCTTCGCGCTGAATGACTATCGCGACATCCTGATGAGGGTGCACCTGGTTTGCCGTGCGTGAGTCACCAGGGCGCCCGCTTTGTGGGCCACACCCGAGGACTCACCAGCCACGGGGCCGGTAGGTAACTCTATAATCCCACCCGTGGCGAGTCTGGGCGCATTCATCCGTCGCACGCGGTTGAACCTGCGTAACAGATGGCGGGGACGGCGCAAGTTGCCGCCCTTCGTCATCGTTCCGCTCGAAGGCGAAATCGTGGAGCTTCCTCCTCAGCGTCCGGAATTGCCCGGTCCTGGGTTCCTCACCCGTCTCCTGCCGTTGCCGGCGGGGCCGACCAGCGTCAGCGAGCTACGCCGCACCTTCGAACGGCTGGCGCTCGACCCGCGGGTGAAGGGCGTGGTGATCAAGATCGGGTGCACTGCGACGCCGGCGGTTTATCAAGGCCTGCGCAGCCTGCTGGGGGACTTTCGCAGCAGCGGCAAACGGCTTGTCGCCTGCGCCGAGTCGTTCGGCCCCTTTCAGTACTATCTGGCATGCGCGTGCGATCAGATTGTCATGCCGCCCAGCGCCGAATGGAACGTGCTCGGCTTTCACAACGAATACGTCTTCATCAAAGACGCTCTCGACCGGCTGGGCATCGGCGTGGACGTGGTGAATGTGTCGCCCTTCAAGTCTGCCGGCGACGCATTCGCGCGCAACGACTTCTCGCCCGATGCACGCGCACAGGCTGAATGGCTACTCGATGCACGCTTCGATGAGCTGGTGCGCGGCATTGCCGAGGGCCGCCGGCTCGCCCCGGAGCGTGTGCGCGAGCTAATAGATCGCGCACCCTTCGGAGCGAAGGAAGCAGTCCAGCATGGCCTGCTCGACGCAGCCCTCTATGAAGACGAACTGGACCGTTATCTCTCTCCGGAGCCGCCTGCGCCGGTAGATGAACGGTTCGAGTTACTCGCACGGCGCATCGAGAAGATCGCGCCCGCGTTGGCCGGCAATCTGCGCCGCGCCCAGCAAGCCGCGGCCGAACAGGCCAGGCGCGCCTGCATCAACCTGGAAGACGCACGCAAGTCATTGCTCATCCCCATCGTCGAATACGCGCCGAAGGTGGTTGGCGTGGTGAAGATCGAAGGGCTGATCGTGCCTGGCGCCAGCCGACGCCTGCCGCTGCCTATCCCGCTGATCAGCGACGAGGTCACCGGTTCCGAGAGCGTGGCGCAGTTGATTCGCCGCGCCGAGGCGGATAACAACGTCGCAGCCGTGATTTTGTATGTGAACTCGGGGGGTGGTGCTGTGCTGGCGTCGGATTTGATCGCGCGCGAGGTGCGCCGTCTGCGCGCCAGAAAGCCGGTCGTGGTCTACATGGGTGGAGTAGCTGCTTCGGGTGGTTATTACGTATCGGCGCTCGCGAACTACATCGTCGCTCAACCGCTCACCGTCACCGGCAGCATCGGGGTAATTGCGCTGAGGCCGCACACGCGAGAAGCCTTCGAGAAGCTCGGCGTGCATCGCGTATCGCTGCAGCGCGGCAGACGCGCCGGCTTGTTCAGCGACGCCGAGCCGATGGACGACCAAACACGCGAGGTCTTCGCCGACCTGGTGGCGCGCGCTTACGACGACTTCAAACGCATCGTGGGAGAAGGCCGGGCGATCGAATTCGATGCGCTCGAGCCTATCTGCGGCGGGCGAGTGTGGACAGGCGCGCAGGCCAGGGAGCACCGACTGGTAGATGCGCTGGGCGACTTCACGCTGGCGCTAGAAAAGGCGCGCGAACTCGCCGGCTTGCCGAAGGATAAACGCCCAGCGGCTATCCTGCTCACGCCGCCGCGCAAAGCCATGCTGCCTTTACCTTTCTATGCCCTTGCGCATCCGGCGCGCACGGCCCTTGCAGAGGCACGCGAACTGCGCGAATTGCTGGTCAGCACCGGTTCGTGGGCATTGTCGCTGTGGCATAGCGATAAGACGCGCTGAACGCCGCGCGCTCGAGCGCGCGGGCGACCTGCGCTGGTGGCAGGCTACCACCCGGCCTTGTCGAGGTCACTTTACCCGCCATTCGCCGTCAATCGTCTCATCCGAGCGGCTTGCATCGGCGGTGGAATAGAACTCGCGGCCTTCGATCTGTGCACGATGTTCTTCGACAACATGGGCCGGGCACAGCGCGATAAACGACTCGATGCCCACCAGCAAAACGCCGAGGTCATCGAGCTGACCGAGCAACGGCGCAACGTCGGGGAGCAAGTCCACCGGCGACACGACATACAGCGCGGTAGCTATGGGCAGCACTTTGAGATAAACCGGCACACGCGGATCGCGCATCAAATGCCAGATCAGGCGCGCTCGGTTAATCAGCGCTTTGAATACTCCCACCTGAGTTGTCACATTGCGATCGTTCGACATTTCGACCTCCCTTTGCGTTCGACGCACATCTCGCTGGCACTGTGAACCGAAGCAAAGTATGCGATGAACGATGGATCAACGTTAGCGACCGCCGCTCAGAAAAGGATCGTCTTCAAGTTCACCGCGACATAGCGCCGCGCGCCCGGTATTCTAGCTTGGATCGCTGGCCAATGTGCGGACGAAGCTGTGTTCTTCCCGACAAGCAGCAGACAAAGGGGCATCGCGGGCGCCATTGACGCGCCTCGAATTCGCAAACGACTTGCTTGCGAACGGGGCGCCTAAGGCACCCCGTTCGCGTCCAACCAACTCGTCATGCTCGCCGGCTCATGCTCTGCGCTGCTTCTTCTGCGCCATGATCCGCGCCTGCGCGATCCAATCGGCGTAGTTCGGTTTGCGCAGCTTGGTGGGCGGGCAGATCGCCATCAACTGCTCGACCGTGGTATTGGCCAGCGCCTCGAACGTGCAGATGCCGGCTTCGTATAGCTTGCGTTCGTAGACGCTGCCGATGCCCTCGAGCGGTTCGAAGTCATCGGGCTCTTCGCCTTGCCACACTCGGCCGACCGAATCCGTCTCCGACGCCAACCGTCGCGCGTCGTTGCGAATCGCTTCGAAGTCAACGCGCAGCAACTGCCGGTCGTCCAGTTCAAGGATGCGCTTGAAGTCGTCGTCGGTCAGGTTGGCCAGTTCCCAGAACGTGCCGATGCCAGCGGCGTACAAGCGCTGCTCGAAGACCGAGCCGATGCCTCTGGTCATGGCCAGGTCCTGCGGACACTCCGAGGTCTTGACTTCACGTCCGGCCTTGGTAGCCGCGCGGATCGCCGCCTCCTTAGCCTCCTTCACATACTGGCGCGTGAGCGTCAACGGCTCTGCCGGCACCTCAGCGGCCAACGTAGGCGCTTCCGCCTTGGCCTCCAGCTCGGCCCTCAGCTCATCGCGCTCGGCGATCACGGTGCTCAGTTGTGCCTGCAAGGCGTCCAGTTGGGCGCGAAGATCGCCGGCGACGTCAACCTCCGGCGCTTCCGCCTTGGCCTCCAGCTCGGCCCTCAGCTCATCGCGCTCGGCGATCACGGTGCTCAGTTGTGCCTGCAGGGCGTCCAGTTGCGCACGAAGATCGCCGGCGACGTCAACCTCCGGTGCTTCTGCCTCGACTGCGAGCGTAGGTACTTCAACGCCAACCTCTGGTGCAGGCAGCCCGGCGAGCTTAGCCTGCAGCTCGCCAAGTTCGACCTCGCGCGCCTGAAGGACGTTCTTTAGCGCTTCCAGGCGCGCGTTCAAGTCCGCGATCTCCGCGTCTTTGGTTACCAGTTGTGCAGCCAGATCGGCCTGCGTAGCAGCCTCACCTTCACCCTCACCTCTTGAGGTAGCTACCGCTCCCAGCGTCGCAGCTCCGGCGGCGATAGTCGCAGTGCCCAGGACCGAGCGACCGCCATCTTGTCGCTCCTCTTCCAGTTGCCTCAGCCGCTTGTTGATCTCGCTCAGCTGCACCTCCAGGTCGGCCTTGGCAGAAGAGAGCGCATCAATCTGCGCAACCAGGTCGGTCTTAGCCTGATTGGTGGCCTCCAGTTCACCTCGGACTGCGGCCAGTTGATCGTTCAGCCCCGCGAGCTCCGCTTCTTTCTCCTGCAGCCGCGTCTCCAGCTCAGCTTTGGCCTGAACGGCGGCCTCCACCTCGCCTTGAACCTTGGCCAGTTGCTCACTGAGTTTTGCCAGCCGTGCGTCTTCCTCCTGCAGCCTGGCCTCCGCTCCCTCCTTAGCCTGTTTAAGGCCATAGAAGCTGGACTTAAACAGCGTAAGCTTGCCCTTCAAGTCGGCGGGTATTTCGCCCTCCAGCACCTCGACTTGCGTGCGCAGCCATGCGTCGACATCGGCTTCCACCTCGCCCAGCCGCGCGCGCAGATCGCCCAGCTCCGCGGCTCCGGCGTCCACCTGGGCCGTCAGCGTCGCCCTGGCCTGGTCGAGCTCGGCAACCCGCGTCTTCAGCAGCCCAAGCTTGGCTTTCAGGTCGAGCTGCCCTTCGCCCTCCGGCACGCCGATCGAACCGAGCCACGCGTCAACCTCGGCCTCCACATCCCCCAGCCGCGCGCGCAGATCTCTCAGCTCAACGTTCGCTGCGTTCAAGTCTTCAATACGGGTCTTGAGCAGCGTCAATCTGGCCTGTGGATCCTCAGGCAGTTCCTCGCCGATCATGGCCAGCGTTTGGCCCGCTTCACCCTGACCGTTGGTCAGCAATGCACCGATGTCCGCTTGCAGCGCTGCGAACCGCTGCTTCGTTTCGTCCAGCTCCGAGCTGCGCGCCTGGAGCTGGCTCTCCAATTCGGACTTGCCGGCGGCGAGTGCATTGATCAGGCTCTTGACGAGGCCGAATTTGGCCAGAATTTTGAGCGGTTGTGCGGATGGATCGGTCTGGCCTTCTTCCCCAGTTGCCGGCGGGGCAAGCCTGGCCACCAGCTCAGGCGAGGATTCGATGACGCCATCTAACTCGGCGTCGAGCACGCTCAGTTTTTCCCGAAGCTCGCCCAGGTCGCTATCGCGCCTCTGAATCAGCGAGACGAGTTCGCCCTTGCTGGTGGTCTCCGTTTGTAAGTCTCGGCGAATGGCGTCGCACTGTCCGCGCAGCTCTTCGAGTTCCGTGGTGCGTGCTTGCAGTTGCATCTCCAGCTCGGCCTTACCAGCGACGAGTGCATCAAGCTCGGCTGCCAGTGCAGCGAGTTGGGATTGCGTCTCTTCGGCCACCGCAGCGCTGCCGATCACGAGCCCGGTCGCGCCGACAGGCTGAGCTTGCAGGCGCACGAGTTGATCTTCATACTCGTGGGTGCGCTTCTCGTAACGGGCGACGAGTTCGGCGCCGGCGAAGGCGAGTGTGGCAAGGCCATCGCGCAGTTCGCGGACTTCTTTTCGCAGCTCGGCTGCGTGCGCTTCGAGGGCCGCCACCTTCGCTTGCTCTGCCTGGATAGCCTCTTCTGCCTTAGCCCTGATTTCGGCCTCTGCCACCCTGGCGCTGGCTTCAACCTCTTCCACCCGAGCCTGGGTGGGTTCTGTCAGCGTGGCCTGGAATTGAGCTTCTTCGGTGACTTCGGTCGTGTCGGCCGCGAACTGGGCGCGTAGGGTGGCGCTCTCACGCTCCATCTCGGCAGCCGAGATCCTAGCACGCAGCTCGTCGGCTTCTAACTGGGCCTTAGCGAGTTGTGCTCTCAGCTCGTTCAATTCGGCGTCGCGTTGGCGCAACTCGGCCTCATAGGCAGGCCGATCGGCAGTGGCAGCACGCAGTTCCTCCTGTAGCTGTGCGATCGTGGCAGCGACCTGTTTATCCCCCTGCTCGGCCCGGCGGAGCTTCTCCTCCAGGATGCCGATGTTGGCGTTGAGCGTCTTGATGTGGGATTCTTTGACCGTCAACTCGGATTGGGCGTTGGTGAGATCGCGTTTGGCGCCTTCTGCCGCCGTCTGCGCCGTGCGCACGCGCGACTCAAGCTCGTTAATCGTTCCGCTCGTCTGGCCCCGGGCGAGGATCCAACCAATGATGATCCCCACGATGAGGGCAGCGATTAGCAATAAAATGTTGATGTCCATAGCTCTGCTCCCATAGGCGCGGATGGGGTGGACCGGCCGCTCCACACCATCCGACATGGCATTTAGTCTTCGTCACTTATCGTCAGTCCTGCTTCGCTCAATCGAGTCTTTAGCACATTGATGCGCGCAGTGGCTTTGTTCAGCGCCTCTTCTTTCATCCTGATCATCGCGGCAGTGTATAGAGCCAACTCAGCAGCGACGTCGTTGCGTGTGCGCGCGAGCCTGGCTTCCAAATCATCCTTCAAGACGCCGACCGCTCCTACATCTTGTCGCAGCTTTTCCACATCGCCGTGCAGCGTGTTCAGCTCGACCTCCTTGCTTCCTAACACGCCGACGACGGCCTCATAGTTGCCCTTCACCGTCGCGAGTTCGGCGTTGGCTCCCTCGAGCTGAGTGCTCAGCTCCGCGAGTTTGGTCGTGGCTTCGTCGAATTGGCTCTGGAGATGAGCCAGGGAAGCTTTCATTTGCTCCAGCTCAGTCACGCGCTCGCTCAAAGTCGCCTCCAAACCGCTCTTCTCATCCGTCAGCGAACGGATGCTGGCTTCGAGGGCGCTCTTCTGTTCTTTCAACGCCTGGACGTCGGCCTCGAGGGCTGCCTTCGCTTCGCTGAGGGAGTTGACGTTGCTTTCGAGCGTGGTGACCAGGCTGCGAGCATCCGTCAGATTGGCTTCGGTGGTGCGCACATTGGCCTGCAGCATCTGAACCTGGCTGCGCGCATCGTTTAATTCGCGCTCGGCGTTTCGGACCTTCGCATCCAGGTCGCGGATACGGCTCTCGTATTCCTCGCCTCGCCGGCGATAGGGTATCATGGTGAAGACCGCTCCGATAACGACACCGACGACTGCAGCGATGATGAGAGGTAGCCAATCCATGTTTATCTCCTCCTTAGATTAACTTGGGGTCTTATAAAAGATTCTTGTGAAAATCCGATTTGGAGTTTGAACTAGCCGAGGGCAAAAGTCAATGTGTTTGCCGCGCATTTGCCGCAAGACGTTTGCAAAAACTGCTTGTTCGAGCATCGGGGCAACACCCGGCGAGGCTACAATCGGCTTATGGAAGGAGAATTCGTCGCGCTTGTGGTAAGCGAGCGACCCGATGGCAGCTTTGAGCGTGCCATCGCATCACGCAAGCTGGCCGATCTGCCACCTAACGAAACGTTAATCCGGGTGCGCTACTCATCGCTGAACTATAAGGACGCGCTGTCGGCCACCGGTCACCGAGGTGTGACACGCCACTATCCGCACACTCCTGGCATTGACGCTGCCGGCGAAGTCGTCGAAAGCGCAGGCGCGCGTCTCAAGCCCGGCGATGAAGTGATCGTCACCGGCTACGACCTGGGCATGAACACGCCGGGCGGCTTTGGTCAGTACATCCGCGTACCGGCGGCATGGGTAGTGAAGAGGCCAGATGGCCTGACATTGCGCGAGAGCATGGCGTTCGGCACGGCCGGCTTCACAGCCGCCTTGAGCGTGCATCAGCTACAACGGCACGAGGTTACACCAGAGTCGGGGGACGTGTTGGTGACGGGTGCTAGCGGTGGCGTAGGGAGCCTGGCGGTCGCCATCTTGAGCAAGCTGGGTTACCGCGTGGTTGCAGCGACAGGCAAAGCCGAGGCGCACGACTGGTTGCGGCAACTCGGAGCACAGGAGATCCTCTCGCGCGATGACACCCGCGATGCGAGTGGAAAGGCATTGCTAAAAGAGCGGTGGGCTGGCGTGGTGGACGCCGTCGGCGGGGACATCCTGGCTACGGCCATCAAGGCGACGAGGCGCGGCGGGTGCGTGGCCTGCTGCGGTAACGTCGCCTCGCCGGAACTGCATACCACGGTGTATCCCTTCATCTTGCGCGGCGTGACGCTGCAAGGCATTGATTCGGCAACCGCCGACATGCCGCTGCGAACGCAGATATGGGGCAGGCTGGCGGAGGAGTGGAAGCCATCGCCGGCCGCACTGGCCGCCATCGCGCGAGACATCACGCTCGGCGAGCTTCCGCCGTTGATAGATGCGATCTTGCAGGGCGCGCTGCGCGGGCGGGTGGTGGTGGCGCTGTGACGACGGCGACCTGGCCGGCGATGGACAGCCAGCAGCTCAGACTCAGAACACCGTCTGGCTCTGCTCGCGCATGTATTGCTGCAAGTAGTACGGCCCACCCGCGCCCCGGCCGGTGTTGCCGCTGGCCTTCCAGCCGCCGAAGCTCTGGTTGCCTGGCCATGCGCCGGTAGTCGCCCCGCGCTCACGGTTGACGTACACCGTGCCGGCCTGAATGTGATCGAGGAAATACCTGACCTCGCGGCGATCCTTGCTGAAGAACCCGGCCGTCAGCCCATACGTCACCTTGTTGGCCTCGGCCAGGGCCTGTTCCAGCGAGTCCACGGCTCCGATCAGCAGGAATGGCACGAACAGCTCTTCGCAGAACAGCGGGTGATCGAGCGGCAGGCCATCCACGATGGTGAGCGCGCAGAAGTAGCCTTTGGCAAGCTCCCCCTCGGTGAGCACGCGCCCGCCGGTGATGACGGTGCCGCCGTCGCGGCTCGCCTCGGCCACCGCGCGTTGAAAGGTCTGGTAGCCGCCTGCGTTGCACACTGGCCCGGTGAACACCCCGGCCTGCGTCGGGTCGCCGACCCGCAGGGCCTCGGTTTTGTGCTTGAGCAAATCCACGAAGCGATCCTTCACTGCGCGATGAACATAGACGCGGCTGGTGGCGCTGCATTTCTGCCCACTCAGCCCGAACGCTGCACGCACCACGCCCTCGGCAGCCTTGTCCAGGTCGGCCTTGTCACTCACGATGACGGCGTTCTTGCCGCCCATCTCGGCGATGAGCGGGCGCGGCATGGTCTGGCTAAAGCGCTGAATCAGGTTAAAGCCGACCGCGAATGAGCCGGTAAAGGTCATCCCAGCCACATCGGGGTGGGTAACCAGCGCTTCGCCGACCGTGCTGCCGGGGCCGGTGACATAGTTGAAGACACCGGCCGGCAGGCCGGCATCGCGCAGGCATTGCGTCAACAGCCAGCTCGTCATCGGCGTATCGCTGGCCGGCTTGATGACCACCGTGTTGCCGGCGATCAGCGCTGCTCCCGCCGGCCCGCCCGTCAGCGCCATCGGAAAGTTGAAAGGTGACACGACTGCCCACACCCCGTAGGGCTTGAGCACGCTGCGCGAAGTGCCCTTGCCGCCTTCCGGCAGCAACTCCCGCACGAAGCCGTCGTTGGCTTCCATCTGATCGCAGTAATAGTCAATCAGATCGGCGGTCTCCTTCACGTCGCCGAGGGCCTCGGCCCGGCTCTTGCCCACCTCGATGCTCACCCAGGCGGCGAGGTCGAACAACCGGCGGTTGATCAGCACGGCCACCTTGCGCATAAGCGAGACGCGCCGTCGCCAGGACAACCCGCTCCAGGCCGGGAAGGCCGTCCGGGCCGCGGCGATGGCGTCGTGGGCGTCCTGGGCAGTGCCTTTCTGGAAGTAGCCGATGGTCAACCCTGTGTTGATTGGCGTGGTTTTGGCAAATTGCACGTCGGCGAATCGCTCGGCGCCGCCGATGAGCATCGGGTAAGTGCGCGCGTGTTCGCCCACGTTGGCGCGCACTTTGGCGAACGCCTTGTCGAAACGCGCCAACATGTCGGGGTCGCTCAGGGCACTGCTGAGGTTGGCATAGGTGATCTGAAAAGTCGTCGGCCGCCTGGCCTGTCTGCGAGTCCGCGACGTCGTGCGTTTGGTTGAAGATTTTGCGGTTGGCATAGCTTCACCTCCTCTCGCGTGGATCATCGGTATAGAAGAAACGGATGCCGCCTGTGAGTGTCTCATATTTCAGCGGCAATGTCAGGCCGCGCCGCGCTTCGCTGGGCACGTACGCCCACCGACCGATCTGAGCCTCGATCAATGCGCGAGCAGCGGGGTCGGCGTCGGTTGTGCACAGGCCGGTCAGTCGCACCAACCAGCGATCCTGTGCGGCATCATATTCGATCACCTGCGCATCGAACGTGGCATGCAGGCGCACCTGGCTGTTCGGCGGACGCCAGGCGCACCTGACGGCGATGCGCTCGTCGGCATCGGCGACCTTCACCGAATGGCCGGCGCGGGTGAGCACGGCAATAGCCTGCTCCAACTGATCGGCCTTCACCAGCAGATAGTCGGTGTCGTAGGTGGAGATGGCAAGGAGAGCAACGCGCGCTTCGGCCAGCGGGCCGGCCACCGCCGCCAGGATGCCAACCTGCCCAAAGTCAAACGGCCCGCCCAGCTTGAGGAGACGCCAGCCGCGTTCGCAGCTGGCATCGCCGGGCGCGTGCGCCGCGCGACACACCACCGATAGTTCATCGTCGGTGCGCGTAATGGAGAAGAAACCATCGCCCAGCACCCAGGCGGGGATGGATGCATCCGCGTTCAGCCGGCACACGGCAAAGGCATCGGGCAGCACGGTGAAGGTGAGCGAGAGGTCGTCACGCATGGTCACCACGTCATCAGGTCATCAGGTCATTAGGTCATCGGGTCATTAGGTCATCACGACGATGCCGTTTCCCTCGACCACCTCGCCGATGACGAAGGCCTGGTCGCCGCCGGACTGCAATTCGCGCACCAGCGCATCGGCCTTATCCGCGGCGATGGCGATGAGCAGCCCACCGCTGGTCTCAGGGTCGAAGATCATCATGCGCTGCCAGCTTTCCAGCGCAGGGTCGAACTGCACTTGATGTTTGTAGGTGTCTTCGTTGGTCGCGGCGCCACCGGGGAAGACCCAGTTCTGGCCGTGCTTCAATGCGCCGGGCAGGAAAGGCAGGGCATGCCAGTAGAAGCGGAAGCATACGCCAGCGCTGTTGGCCATCTCCAGGGCGTGGCCCAGCAGACCGTAGCCGGTGATGTCGGTGCCACCGCGTGCGCCCAGCCGGCGCGCCGCGCGCGCAGCGTCGCGGTTCAGGCGCATCATGCTGGCAATGGCTGCATCCACCTCATCCGGCGCAACCAGGTCGCGCTTGATGGCAGTGGTGACGACGCCCACGCCCAGCGGCTTGGTCAACGCGAGCACGTCGCCAGGTCGGGCACCACCCTTGGTCATCGCCTGCGCCGGATCTACGATGCCGGTCACACACAGGCCATACTTCGGCTCTTTATCGCGGATGGTGTGGCCGCCGGCGATGACGCCGCCGGCCTCGGCCACTTTATCGGCCCCGCCGCGCAAAATGTCGCTCACTACTTCGTCGGGCAAATCGTCGGGCAGGGCGGCGATGTTGAGAGCGAACAGGACTTCGCCGCCCATGGCATACACGTCGCTGAGCGCGTTGGCCGCCGCGATGGCGCCGTAGGCGTAGGCATCGTCCACCACCGGTGTGAAGAAATCCACCGTCTGGACGATGGCGTGCTGATCCGACAGACGATACACAGCGGCATCGTCCGGCTGACCGAGGCCGATCAACAGGTTTGGATGGTCCTCGGGCTTGAAGCGGTGCTGGAGCGGTCGCAACACGGCGGCCAGAGTCGCAGGACTCAATTTGCCTGCTCAACCGGCGCACGACGCGAGCGACGTGAGCTTGATCTTTCTGCCCGTCGTCACGCCCGCATCTTACCTGATATGCAGCGCCGTTTGCGTTATCATGCCGGGCATTCCGACAGCCGAACGGTCGAAAGGAGGTGAGGACAGATGCGATTGAACCGAACGAGCTATCGCTGAACTGCGCGATCTTCGGCGCGCGTGTCGCGCTGTTCGGGCAGCTCCGTCGTCCTCGCCAGCCTCGCCGTGGTCCTCGGCCACACCGATCCATCGGGCTGCTTTCGAGCATGACCAGGGCGCGCCGGCGTGGGGCGGAAACCGCCGTCACACACGCGCTTTGCCAACTTAGGTCACTGTAATCGAAAGGAGTCACGATGTTTCGATCTCAACAAAAAACACGTCTTGCCCTCGCTCTATGTATATCGGCGGCGGTGGCTGCCTGCGCTGCGCCGCCGCCGGCCGCGGCCCCTGCTTCGCAACCCGCCGCGCCGGCACCGACGAAGCCCTTTGTCATCTCGGCCATCCCCGACCAGGACCCGGAGAAGCTCAATCGCCTGTACGGCAAGCTGGCGGAATATCTCAAAGCCGAGCTAGGCGTCGAAGTGGTCTATAAGCCGGTAACGGACTACACCGCCGTCGTCAACGCCTTCAAGACCGGCGATGTGGATATGGCCTGGTTTGGCGGCCTGACCGGCGTGCAGGCGCGCCTGCAGGTGGATGGCGCCCAGGCCATCATCCAGCGCGATATTGATGAGAAGTTCCGCAGCGTGTTCATCGCCAATGTCGCCACCGGCATTCAGCCCTTCGAGGACATCAGCGGGCTGATGGGGCTGAAGGGTCGCACCTTCACCTTTGGCAGTGAATCGTCCACCTCTGGTCGGCTGATGCCACAGTTCTTCATGCGCCAGGCCGGCCTGTCCCTCTCAGACTTGAAGGGCGAGCCGGGCTTCTCCGGCTCACACGATAAGACCATCAAGCTGGTGGAGGCCGGCTCGTACGACGCCGGCGCGCTCAACGCGCAGGTCTGGGAAGCACGCGTCAAGAGCGGCGAGGTGGACACCAGCAAGGTAATCGTGATCTGGCGCACCCCGCCCTACTACGACTATCACTGGATCGTGCGCCCAGACGTGGAACAGAACTTCGGCGCCGGCTTCATTGGGCGCGTGAAGCAGGCCTTCCTCGCCCTCGACCAGGCCAACCCGACCCACAAAGAGATCCTGGATCTGTTCGGCGCGCAGAAGTTCATCGAGACCAAGAACGAGAACTACGTCGACATCGAGGCGATCGGCCGCGAGATCGGCAAGATCAAGTGAGACCCAGCAGGGATGGCCGAAGCGCTCAGGTGGGCTGGCCATCCCTCCTCACGTGCTGGCTTGATGACTGACCCGATCTTTGAGCTACACAAGGTGACGGTGCGCTACGGCTCGTTCACGGCGCTGAGCGAGGTTTCGCTGCAAGTCAAGGCTGGCGAGCGGGTCGCTTTGATCGGCCCCAGCGGCGCGGGCAAAAGCACGCTGCTCAGCTTGCTTAACGGTTCCCTGGCTCCCAGCGAGGGACAAGTGCGGCTGTTGGGCGAGGACCCCACCCGGCTTTCGGTGCGCGCCCTGCGCCGCATCCAACGCCAAATCGGCACGGTGTATCAACAGTTTCACCTGGTGCCTAACCTGAGCGTGATTCACAACGTCAACGCCGGACATCTGGGGCGCTGGTCGCTGGCCAGGGCCATGCTCTCGTTGATCGTCCCGCTGGAGCGCCAGAGCGCCGCCCGCGCGCTGGCCGATGTGGGAATCGCCGACAAACTTTACGCGCGCACCGACACCCTCTCCGGCGGCCAGCAGCAGCGGGTAGCCATCGCCCGCGTGCTGGTGCAAGACCCGGTGGTCATCCTGGCCGACGAGCCGATCTCCAGCGTTGACCCGGAGCGCAGCCGCGAGATCATGACGCTGCTGCGCGAGCTCTGTGATCGCTTCAACAAGACGCTGGTGGTCAGCCTGCACGCCATCGAGTATGCCTATAGCCACTGCGAGCGGATGATCGGCCTGCGGGCGGGCCATGTGATGTTCGACCTGCCCGCCGGCCAGGTCACGCCGGGGATGGTCGAAGCGCTGTATCGCATCCGCAAGGCCGAGGCATGAGCGCATCATCTGCCACCCGGCACAGGCCGGCGTTGCCCCTGTCGCTGCGCAGTTTCTTCAACGGCGCGCGCCTGGTCGTCCTGGTGACGCTGCTGGCCATTGCCTGGGCGACGACTCAGGTGGGGCTATTGCGCGGCAACTTGATCAACGGCGGTGGGTGGGCACTGGTTCAGCAGTTCTTCGCTGCTGCCCTGCGCCCGGAGCTGAGCGCAGACTTCCTGCGCCTGACGCTGGAGTCCACCCTCGTCACCTTTGCCTATGCCATCTGTGGGTTGGCGCTCAGTCTGGTGATCGGCCTGGCCGGTGGATTGCTCTCGTCTGAGGTATGGTGGCTATCCCATCGTCGGACCTCCGGCAGCAAGTTGGGGGCGCCCTGGTTGGCCGTGCGGGGCGGGCTGGCCGTGCCACGCGCCATCCACGAGGTGATCTGGGGCCTCTTCCTGGTCAAGATCCTGGGCCTTGACCCGCTGGTGGCGATCCTGGCACTGGGCATTCCGTTCGGGGCAATCACCGCCAAGGTGTTCTCCGAGATCCTGGACGAGACGCCGCGCGATGCGTTGCGTGGGCTGCTCAACGGTGGCGTGCCGGCTGGCCAGGCGCTGCTCTACGGCTTATTGCCGCGCGCCTTCCCGAACTTACTCTCGTATTCGTTCTATCGCCTGGAGTGTGCCATCCGTTCGGCCACCGTGCTGGGCGTGATCGGCGCCGGCGGCCTGGGCTACCAGGTCCTGCTCAGCCTGCAATCGCTGCGCTATGGCGAGATGTGGACGCTGATAGCAGCTTTGATCGCGCTCAGCGGCGCAACCGACTGGCTGAGCGCGCGCGTGCGCCAGGTCCTCGGCGCGCCCACCCGGCTGGAGGTGAACCTGGCCCCTGGTTGCGATGCCCAGGCCGCCGCACTGGCCCGCGCCACGCCGTCCTCGCGCACCCTGCTGGGCTTGCTGGTGGTGGGCGCTGCGTTGGTGCCGCTGTCGTTGCTCTACATCCGGCCCGATTTTGGCCGGCTGTTTTCGCCACGCACACAGATGCTCTTCGGCCAGATGGTGCGCGAGATGTTCCCCCCAGACTTGTCGGCGGAGAACATGGCCAGCCTCCTTCAGCTCTCGCTGCAGACGCTGGCCATGTCCATCTTCGCCATCGCCGTCGCCGGCGCGTTCGGCATCGTGCTGGCACAGCCGGCCGCGCGGCGGGCGATGGGCGCGCGCTGGCCGTATTGGCTGGCCCGCGGCTCACTCCTCTTCTTGCGTGCCATCCCTGCGCCGGTCTGGGCGCTGCTGTTCCTGTTCGTCATGTTCCCCGGCCCGTTGCCCGGTGCGCTGGCAATCGCCGTGCACAACCTGGGCATCCTGGGCCGGCTGATCGCCGAGGCAGTGGAGAACGTGGATCAGCGGCCGATGCGCGTGTTGCGACACGGCGGCACGCCGCCTGCCCACGCTTTTCTCTACAGCACGCTGCCAATGACCATCCCGCAATCGCTGGCCTACATCTTCTACCGGTGGGAGGTCTGCGCGCGCGAGACGGTGATCGTCGGCTTCGTAGGGGCCGGTGGGCTGGGGCGTTTGCTGACCGAACAGTTGAGCAGCTTCGACTATCCGGGGTTGCTCTCTACGCTCATTGCGCTGTTCGTGCTGACTTTCGTCGTAGACGTGCTCAGCGCAGCCGCGCGCCGGCCGATTCGCTAAGCGGCTTGGCAGGGCATCAGGGGAACAGGCGCCTGGCCTTCACCTCGGCCACGGCATCCTCGCGATAGCGATACAGCTTGGCGGGACGGCCCTCGCCGCTTTGCATCTCGCCGGTCTCTTCGATCACCTGAGCCTGCAAAATGCGCCGGCGGAAGTTGCGCTTGTCCAGGCGTTCGCCCAGCACCGTCTCGTAGGCCTTCTGCAACTGACTGAGGGTGAAGGTTTTGGGCAGCAACTGAAAGCCGACCGCGGTGTATTCCAGCTTATAGCGCAGGCGCCTGAGCGCGTAGCTCACGATCTCGGCGTGGTCGAAGGCCATCTCTGGCAGGGCATACACCGACTTCCACTGCGCATCGGCCGTGCTGTTGCCGGCGTGCAGCGCCAGCGGCGACGGCACCAGCGCGAAATAGGCCACCGTCACCATGCGCCCGCGCGGGTCACGATCCAACGTGCCGAAGGTGTAGAGCTGTTCGATGTGCACACCGCGCACACCCGCTTCTTCGAACAACACGCGCGCTGCGGCATCTTCGAGCGATTCGTCGTGTTGGACGAACCCGCCGGGAATCGCCCAACGTCCCTCGAAAGGCGGCGTCTTCCGTTTCACCAGCAACACTTGCAAATCGCCATTGCGCAGGGTGAAGATCACGATGTCAACCGTGACGAAGATGTCGGATGTTGAGGTCATGTCGGGTTGGGGTTTGGGGCATCAGTGGTGATCGGTGCGAGGCTTGATTGGGATGGTGCGGAATTCGCGCACCAACTCGATGAACCGTTCGACCGTCACGTTGAAGCAGCGTTCGCCGAAGGCGGCCGTAGCGACGGTGGCGTCGCCGGCCACGCCGTTTCGCGAGAAGCGGCTCCACCAGTCCTGCCAGCTCAGCGCGCTCGGCTCGCCATGATCCCAGTTGAAGTATTTGAGCCTGAGCTGGCCGCGATCGGCCTCGGCCAGCGCCATGTCCACCAGATCGGGGCGCAGATACAGCATCATGCTGGTCTCATACTCGCAGGCATGGGCGATGCCGCCCATGCCGCTCTTGCGTTCGGTGACGATCACGTCCTGGGCCAGCGTCGGATCCACGGCAGCGTTCGGCGACATGCTGGCGCAGATCACGCCGGTCGCGATCACCACATTGCGAGCCACCAAGTCGCAGATGGGATGGTTGCTCCCATGGCCGTTGGCGATGAGGATGTGGGTGAAGCCGTGGCGCGCAACGCTGATGGCCACATCGCTGGCGAAGTCTATCAGCGTGTGTAGCCCGATGCTGATCGTGCCGGGGAAGTCCATGTGGTGCTCATCGAAGCCATAGGGGATAGTGGGCAAGACGATCATGTCATCGGGTGCGCGCTGGGCTGCGGCGTGGATGATGCCCTCCAGGATGACGTTATCGGTGTTGAGCGCCATGTGCAGGCCGTGATCCTCCACCGCACCAATAGGCAACACGACCACGGGTTGCTCGGCGATGCGGGCTTTGATCTCTGGCCAAGTGTGCTCATCGTAACGCCAACTGCGCGCCATGGCCCCAATTTTATGCGTAGGTGAAGATAGGCGAGAGGTTCAAAGCTGCGGAAGGGTCAATAACGTCGTAGGAAGCGCTCGACCGATTGTTCCATGGTAAGCTCGCCAGCGAGCACTGGATTTTCGAACTCGTTCGACCAACTGTAGATCAACCCCGAAGCGATCTGTAGTTCGCGCAGCATCAGGCGCGCTAGCGGCCCGCCTTCATCCAAAAAGCCGGTCTCGTAAAAGTCTCGTTCTGCCTGCGACCGATCGTATTCCAGACGCACAATGCAAGCTTGCCAGTGCCCTCGGCACCAGGTCACCTGGGCATAGCTGGGCCGCCAGTCGCGGTCGAAGGGCAAGCCCACCGAGCCGGCGTTGACGACCAGCGCGCCATCGAGCGAGCGCGTCAGCGGTTGATGGGTGTGTCCGACGCAAAAGACCGCCGGCGGGGGCTGACCGAGTTTGGGGACCAGTTCGGCGTCGGAGGTCCTGGGATAGATGCCGTCGCGGGTACCGAGCATCGAAGCATGTGTGATGCGCACATCATCGCCGCTCGGACCACGCCGATCGAGCGCAAACGGCATCGCTTCGAGCGCGGAGACGTCGCGATTAAGCTTTTCATACGTCCAACGCGAGGCGCGCTGAATTTCGGCCAGCGGCCCGCTGGTTGGGTGATCGGGCTTGCTCTGGGCGATGACATACTCCTCGTGATTGCCGATGACCGTCTGCCAGCCGGCCTCGCGTCCCTTGGCGAGCACGAAAGCCAGACACTCTGCCGAGCGCGGCCCACGGTTGACGGTATCCCCGGCCACCACGACCAGATCCGGACGCCATGCTTCGACGTGCTCGGCGACGGCGAGCAGCGCAGGATAGTTGCCGTGAATGTCGCTCAGGACCGCGATCTTCATGGTGATCAGGAGAGCCCAGATTTGGAGATTGAGGATGGCGCAATGCGACACTCAATCGTTACCTTTCCTACTCCCTCCCCTTGATCTCGTGCCAGATCGCCAACATCTCGGCCTGGTTCATCGCGCTCATGTCCAGGCCGCGTTCGCGGACGACGCGTTCGAGCGCGCGAAAGCGGCGGGCGAACTTGAGGTTGGCCTCGCGCGCAGCAGTTTCGGCATCAATGCCATAGCCGTCGGCCCAATCAGCGATGGTGAACAGCAAATCGCCGATCTCCTCGGCACGGTGGGCATTGTCGCGCGCGTTCACCACTTCCTCTAGCTCTTCGCGCACCTTGGCCAGGCGATCGGCGTGGCTATCCCACCGGAAGCCAGCCCTTTCGGCGCGATGGGCGATCTTTTGGGCCTGGGCCAGCGCGGGCAGGGCTGGGGCGATGCCGTCGAGGACCGAACCGGCCTCTTCGCCCTTGACCGCCTTCTCCTGGCGCTTGATGGCATGCCAGTTGGCAATGACCTCGCCGGCATCGTTGACGACGACGTCGCCGAACACATGCGGATGCCGGCGCCTGAGCTTGGCGTTCACCTCGGCGATCACATCGCTCATGCGGAATTCCTCGGCTTCGGTCGCAATCTGCGCCTGCAGCACGATGTTGAGCAACAAGTCACCCAGCTCCTCCCTGAGCGCGTCGAGGTCGCCGGCGTCAATCGCGGTGAGCACCTCGTAGGCTTCCTCAAGCAGCGTGCTGCGCAGCGACTCGTGCGTTTGCTCGCGGTCCCAGGGACAGCCCTCCGGCGCTCGCAGATGAGCGATGGTCTCATGCAGCGACTCGAATCCGCCTGGCTGAGGCAGCGGTGGCACGTAGAGCGACGTCAGATGGTCGAAAAGATCGGCATGGTCCAGCTCGGCTAAGGTCACCGCATGACAACCGGGCACATTGGACGAAGGCTCACACCCCTCCCTCGCCTTGGTCTGACCTCGTTTATTCCCGCCGCCGCGCACGATAATCGCGCGATGCGAAGGCGGATACTGGTTCATCAGGGTCAGTTTTACGTCGGAGGCGACCGCGCGAGAGTAGACCTGAGCGATCAGCGCCGGCTTATCCGGATTCAGCGGCGGGTGATGCAGCGCTGCAATTTCGAACGCATCGCAGATCTGCAAGCCATCCAGCGGATCCGTCACCGGCGGCAGGAGGATGGTGGACGACGAATCCGGCGTCCCCAGCGCGGCTTCCACAAGCTGCTCCAGCACAGGTTCGATGAAACTCAGGCCAGCGACGATGCGGGTGGGGATGCCCAGCCGGCGAGCGCGGCTCAGGATCAATCGCACGCTGGCTTCGCCAACGAGCGGATGGCCGGGCACAGCGTACACCACGTCCGGGGGCGACGTCCGAGCCGCTTCGATCACCGCCTCCGCAATCTGCGCGTAGACGTCGTCGAAGCTGGCAGCGCCGTCGTAGAGGTGGTCGAAGTCGTGCAAGGCGAGATGAGGGGGCAAACTGGCGACGGTCGGGTGATGCCGCGTCCGCAAGTACACCCGTTCGCTTGCGGCGAGCACCTCCCAGGCTTCTCGCGTCAGGAGGTTCGCATCTCCGGGGCCTAAACCTAGAACGATTATCACGATGCTCTCACCAAACTCTAAACCAATTTAACTTGTTCCGAGTTGGGGCAATACTACAATCAACGAGCACGAATTTGAAGAGCATAAGGAGTTCCGTTCATGGCGAGCCTCCCAGGCCCATTGAGCTTGTCCGATCCTAAAGCAAAAAAACAAAAAAAGAAGATAGACATTCCGTATAACCGCTGGCCCAACCGCATCCGGCGAGCGATTCGGAGCTTCATCAAAATCTTCATCCTCGTCAGCATCGCGATTACGATCTACATGCTGGCCACGATTGACGACGTGTCGCTGAACATGTTCTTCAGCGCCGTCGGGCTGGCGCTGGATCTATCGTTGCGCATCATGGCGGTGCTGCTGAGCATCATTCTGCAGTTCGGCCTGCTGTTCTGGTTCCTCTCTCGCCCCCAGGTCGAAATCATCCGCCCCGGCGACGACACCACAGTGACGTTCGACGACTACTGGGGCCAGCCGCAGCTCGTCAAGCTGGTCAAGCAATGGATGAGCCTGCTGCGCGACCGCAAGGAATTCGAGAAGATGGGCGGCAAGTACATCAGCGGGTTGCTGCTGTATGGACCGCCCGGCACTGGCAAGACCATGCTGGCCAAGGCCATCGCCGGCGAATCGGGCATGGCCTTCATCAGCGCGCAGGGTACCAGCTTCCAGGGCATGTTCTGGGGCATGGATATTTTGAAGGTGCTGCGCTTCTGCAAATACGCGCGCGACCTGGCTAAGAAATACGGCGCGTGCGTGGCCTACATTGACGAGATTGACGCCGTGGGCATGAACCGCGGCGGCGTGCGCGGGGGCGGGCCGATGATGGGTTCGTTCACCGGCTTCGGCCTGGGCATGTTCGCCCTGTCCACCCTGCTCAGCCAGATGGACGGCATGAACCAGCCCTCGCGCAGCGAGAAGTTCTGGCGGCGCGTCTACCGCACCTTCGGCAAGCAATACAAGCCCAAGCGCAACTGGCACGTGATGTGGATGGGCAGCACCAACCGTCCCGACGTGCTCGACCCGGCGCTCACCCGCTCCGGCCGGCTGGACACCAAGATCGCCGTGGAGGCGCCCGACCGCGCCAGCCGCCGGCTGATCATTCAGGGCTACCTGAGCAAGATTCAGCACGATGACACAGTGGACGTCGAGGCGATCGTGGCGGACACGGCAGGCATGACCCCCGCCGACATCTCCGGCGCCATCACCAAAGACGCCGTCCGCCTGGCGTTCTTCGACGGCCGCAAGAAGGTGAGCCAGAAAGATATTGACAAGGCCTTCATGGAGCAGACCGTCGGCATCGAAACGCCGGTGGAGGAGATGGAGGAGTCGCAGCGCCGCGTGCTGGCCTATCACGAAGCCGGCCACGCCGTGGCTCAATACTACGTCATGCCCGATCAGAAGATCGTGCGCGCGACCATCGTGCGCCTGTCCACCGGCGCACAGGGCCACGTGATGCCGGTGGACACCATAGACCAGCACATCGAGCCGGTGATGCGCTACGCTTACGACATCATCGTATCGCTGGCCGGGCGCGCTGCGGAGAAGATCCTGACGGGCGAGATCTTCGCCTCGACCGGCGGCGACTACCGCAATGTGCAGATCAACCTGTGGAAGCTGGCCGTGTACGGCTATTTCGGCCCACGCATGGCCATGCGCTTCGGCGGGTTCGGCGCCGACAACATCGCCGCCGCCATGGCCCAGGACGAGGTTCTCGAGAAATACTGGTTGCAAATGGAGCAGGTGACCGAAAAGCTGCTCCGCCGGCACTGGAAGGAAGTGACCGCCCTGGCCGAAGAACTCCTTGCCAAGAACACGCTGAACGGCAAGGAAGTGGTCGAGATCATCGAGGCCAACCAGAGCCTGGAAGCCTTCAAGGAAGAGGAGATCATCCCGCGCACGCTGGCGGCCATCCGGGCCCAGACGCTGGCCGAGCTGCGCAGCGGCAAGAGCGGCGGCCAACTGCTGAATGAGCCTGTTCCCGCCCCCGTGGAAGTCAACGGCTCGGCCGAGCGAGCCACGGATAGCGATGAGCCGGTCGTGATCATCAACGGTGCATCGAACGGCAGCTCACCCCATCAACCGTCTCCAGTGACTGGGAACGATTCGGGTGCCGGTAGCCAATCCAGCGATGGACCGACCCTGATCAGCAGCGGCATCGGCAACTTCACGCCGGAGATCGTCAACGACCAGGATCCGGAGCCGCCGCAGCCCGAACAAAAGTGACGTCGCAGAAGCCAATGCTATAGGCCCGTGTAAAACAAGACCCCGGTTTCTTGAAGAAACCGGGGTTATTCGTCCGGCGTTTATATTTCGCTTCATGCGCACCTTCGTCCTCTCCGGCGGCGGCAACCGCGGCCCTTTGCAAGCCGGCGCCATCAAGGCCCTGCTGGAACACAATATCTTGCCCGAGATGATCGTCGGTTCCTCGGTGGGCGCATTGAACGGCGCATATCTGGCCGCCGAACCGACGGTCGCGCAAGCTGGGCGCATGATTGCGCTGTGGCGCGACGCCGGCCGGCGCAAGCTGTTCGGCACTACCCCTGTGCGCGCCGTCCTCAGGGCGCTGCGCGGCAGCGACCACCTGACCGACAACCGACGCATCCGGGCCTACATCGAAGCATCGCTGCCCCAAGGCGTGCGCTCGTTCGGCGATTTGCAGGTCCCGCTCTACGTGACGATCTGTCATCTGCTCACCCAAACGCTCTATGTGTATGGCGATGACCCGAATGCCCCTCTGATTGACGCCGTGCTCACCAGCGCGGCCGTGCCTGGCTTCTTTCCCCCCACTTATCACAACGGCCAGGCATTCGTGGATGGCGGCGTGATGTCCAATCTGCCGATCAAAGTGGCGCTGGCCCATGGCGCGACCGAGATCTGGGCGCTCGACCTAGCCTTCGAGGTGGATGCCGGCCTGACGTTCAAAGGTGCTCTCGACATTGCAGGGTATGCCATCAAGCGATCGCTCTATAGCCTGGCGCTGCGCGAGCTGGAAGCCGCGGTTCAGACTCCTGGGGTCACCGTGCATCATATTGCACTGCGAGCCTATCCTAACCTGCAACTGGGCGACTTTTCGAAGACCGAGGAAATGCTTGCCGAAGGCGAGCGCACGATGCGCGCCTACCTGGCTCACCCCAAACCAAACGTGGTGCACTACCCGCGGCGCTATACGCCCCGCAGCTTGCCACCCGGCCCACCCGGATCGCGCCCATTCGTGGAGCCCCCTGGTCACTCCGTAGAGCGCGACTTGCCCCAACCAGTCGCAACAGGAAGGCACATATCGCCCAAGGCACAACCTGACCGGCGAGCGTAGGACTCTCACCACCATGCCACTGACGACTCCCCTGCCGATCGAACAAGTGTTGCTGATCGTCGCCGGGTTGCTCGCTCTGAGCGTGCTGGCGAGCAAAGCATCCAGCATACTGGGCGTGCCATCGCTGGTGCTGTTCCTCGCCATCGGTATGCTGGCCGGCTCTGAGGGGCTGGGCGGCATCCAGTTCGACGACGTACGACTGGCGCAGTCAGTCGGCGTGATCGCGTTCATCTTCATCCTGTTTTCGGGGGGCCTGGACACGTCATGGCCTTCGGTGAAGCCGGTATGGAGACACGGCCTGGCGCTGGCGACGATCGGTGTGTTCGTCACTGCCCTGGCAGTGGGGTTGTTCGCCACGGCCGTGCTGGGCTTCTCGCTGCCGGAAGGGATGCTGTTCGGCGCAGTGATCTCGTCTACCGACGCGGCGGCGGTTTTCAGCCTGATGCGCATGCGCGCCAACCGGCTGGCCGGCAACCTGGAACCGCTCATCGAGCTGGAATCCGGCAGCAACGATCCGATGGCTGTCTTCCTCACGCTGGGCATGATCAGCCTGCTGACCACGCCAGGCGCCGGCATCCTCGGCCTGGTGCCGATGTTCGTGCTGCAAATGTCGCTCGGCGCGGGGTTTGGGCTGGCGATCGGCTACGCCGGCGTGCGGTTGATGAACCGGATCAGGCTGCAGGCCGAAGGGCTGTATGTGATCATCACCATCACCATCGTGCTCGTCGCCTACAGCGCCACTGCGCTGGCCGGCGGCAACGGCTTCCTGGCGGTGTATCTGTGCGGCTTGTTCATGGGCAATCGGGACTTCATTCACAAACGCAGCCTGCTGCGCTTCCACGATGGCCTGGCCTGGCTGATGCAGATCGCGATGTTCCTCACCCTGGGCTTGCTGGTCTTTCCGTCGCAGCTCGTTCCGCTCACCGGCGTGGCCATGCTCAGCTCGGCCTTCCTGATCTTTGTAGCGCGGCCGGCAGCCGTCTTCGCCTCGCTGTTTTGGGCGCGCATGTCGCTGCGCGAACTGGTGCTCATCTCGTGGGTCGGCTTGCGCGGCGCCGCGCCGATCATCCTGGCCACCTTTCCACTGGTGGCCGGTCTGCCGCCGGCCGGCACCATCTTCAACCTGGTCTTCTTCGTGGTGCTGACGTCGGTGCTGATCCAGGGCACAATGGTGACGCCGGTGGCACAATGGCTTGGCCTGAACCTGCCCGAGCAAAAGCGAATCCCGCCCACCATCCGGGTGATAGACGGTTCGAACGCCCGGCCGATGGACATCCGCATCAGCGCGACATCGCCGGCGGTCGGCAAGCAGATTGTGGATCTGCACCTGCCGGAAGGCGCGCTGATCGTGTTGATTACCCGCAACGGCGATCACATCGTGCCCACCGGCAGCACGGTGATCGAAGCCAACGATACGCTGACGCTGCTGGCCAGCAAAGAAGATGTGGAAGCGGCGCGCCAGCAAATCCTCAAGAGTTGATCGCGGCTCAGCCCAGCACCAGACGAGCAGCGATGGCCCCGGCCAGCAAGGCGAACGACGCTGCGATCAGGACGTAATCGGGCAGCCCCAGGCGCAGCGTTTGCAGCCAGGTGCGCGGCCCGGTGCCGAACGCGCGCAGATCCATGGCGTTGGCGCGATCTTCGGCATCCAGGACGGCGCGCACCACGACCGGCACGATGAGCGGCACGAAGCGCCGCCCGACGGTCAGGATGCCCTTCAAGCTGCGATCGCGCGATTCCAGCTCGTAGCCGCGCGCCCGTTGCGCATCTATCGTGATGCGAAAGTCGCGCATCAGGGTGGGCACGAAGCGCGCAGTCAGATCGAGCGCGAACGCGAATTTATCCGGGAAGCCCATGCGGCGGAAGGTGACGCCGAGGTAGGCCGGATCGAAGGTGAGCACAATGGCGAGCGATGACGACGCCATCGCCACGGCACGCAGCGCCTGCTGCGCTGCTTCCAGCGGCGTGCGGAAGAGCAGGTTCAGCGCGGTGATCAGCGCAATGAAAATGACCACCCCAAGCCAGATGCGCTTGATGCGTTCCCACGGCACGCGCGCAAAGAGCAGCACACCACCGCCTAGCATCGCCAGGCCGGCCAGGACGCGCAAGTCGTTCACCAGCAGCACGGCTGTGGTCAGACACGCATAGAAGGTCACCCGCGCCCGTGGGTCGAACGTCTGCATGTTCACTTCAACCATCCAGAGATTGATCATCTGCCGACACGACGACCGGATCCAGTCGCGCTCGTCGCATCGTGTCTGCGCTTTCGAGGATCTCGGTCGGCGAACCATCGGCCACCACCTGTCCATCGGCCACCAGGACGACGCGGTTGGCAAAGCGATGCGCCAGGCTCAGGTCGTGCGTCACC
Organism: Anaerolineae bacterium; assembly: GCA_023511655.1. Lineage (GTDB taxonomy): Bacteria > Chloroflexota > Anaerolineae > J036 > Brachytrichaceae > JAAFGM01. The sequence goes on along the minus strand of JAIMBB010000002.1, from coordinate 39,170 downwards.
ATCACGATGGCCTGCGGACCATGCTCCGCCGTCAGCAGGCGCTGTATCAGGTCCTCGGCCGTGCCATCGTCCAGCCCCGCGGTTGGCTCGTCCAGGATGAGCACGTCCGGCTGCATGGCCAGCACGCCGGCCAGCGCGATGCGCTTCTGCTGCCCAAAGCTCAGGCCGAACGGCGATTGGTCGAGCGACAGGTGGCCCAATCCCACCGTCTCCAGAACCCGCGCGATGGTCGCGACGATGCGGTCTTCGGACATGCCCACGTTGCGCGGGCCGAAGCTCAACTCCTCGCGCAGCGTGTTGGCGAAGAGCATGGCCGCCGGATTCTGGAAGACGTAGCCCATCTTGCGCACGATCTGCGCGACAGTGAAGCGCGCCGCATCCTCGCCCGCTACGATCACCCGCCCGGCGGAAGGGCGCAAGAGGCCGATGGCCGTTTTGCACAGGGTGGACTTGCCGGCGCCGTTCGGCCCCATCAGCGCAATCACATCGCCCGCGCGCACGTCGAACGAGACGCCGCGCAGTTGCTCTTGCGGCGATCCGGGATAGGCAAAGCGAACCTGGCGGAAGGAGATTAGCGGCTCGCCCTGAGCTGCGACCGAGCGAGCGGGCAGGCGCGGCGTCGGCCGGCCATTGCGCTGGGCGCGCATCCAGGCGCGCAGGCCGGCCGCGTCGCCGTCGAACACCACCGCGCCCTGGTGCAGCGCCACCCCATGCTCAGGCGTGATGCGCAGCGCATCGCGCACGCGGTGTTCGATCATCACAACCGCCATGTCAGCATCGGCCAAACGGCGAAAGAGCGCCAGCGCGTCGCGCGCCGAGGGTGGATCGAGCGAGGACAGCGGCTCATCGAGCAACAGGGTGCGCGGACGCATGGCCAACGCGCCGGCGATCACCACCTTCTGCAGCTCGCCGCCGCTCAGCGTGTGGGTCTCGCGGTCGAGCAGATGAGGGATGTGCAGATATTCCGCAGCTTCATGCACTCGTGCGCGGATGTCATCGCGGGACAGGCCGAGATTCTCCAGTCCAAAGGCGATTTCGTTGAAGACGCGCGTGGCGACGATCTGCTTGTCCGGATCCTGCATCACGGTGCCGATGAGGCGGGCCAGTTGTGCCAGCGACAGTCCGGCAGTAGACTTTTCATAGCAACGAATCTCGCCGACAAGTGTTCCGTTCTTGTAGCTGTGTGGAATCAGGCCGTTGATGCAGCGGGCGAGCGTGGTCTTTCCACTCCCGCTTTGGCCGACGATCAGCGCCACCTCCCCCGGGCGGAAGGTCAACGACACTTCGCGCAAGGCAGGCTCGGCGCGGCCGGTGTAGGTATAGCTCAGTTTGGAGATTTGGATAGCCACGTTTGCAGAATCGAACCTGGGAGCGCTTCGGTATCGCTTCGATTGTAAACGCGCGCACAACGGCCGGCCCACAACACGATCACCAGACCGGTCTTCTACCCAGACGAATCACAAGAAGAAAAGGAGAGTTCACATGACAACGGCAACCTCTGATCCCTGGTCGGTCAACACGCGCACGATCGTGCTAGCCGCCATCTTCGGCGCTATGGTCATCGCACTGCAAGTGATCGGCATCGGCTCGATCCCCGTGCCGAACCTGAGCGGGGCGATGACGACGTTGCTCATCCCGGTCATCCTCGGTGCGATCATCGGCGGCCCCCTAGTCGGGATGTTCGCCGGGTTGATCATGGGCGTGATGTACCTGATCCTGCCGGCTACGGCGGCGTTTGGGCCGATCACCCTGATCGTGCCGCGCCTGGCCTTCGCGCTGGTGGCGTGGTTGGTCTACCGCGCCCTAAAGCGAGATCCGGGTGACACGACCAACACGATCATCGCCGGGGCCGCTGCCGGCGCCGCCGGCGCACTGACCAATACCGTGACTGCCGTCGGCATTGCCCTCCTCCTCGGCCAGGTGCCTATCTCGGTCGTTCCCGCCATCATTCCACAGGCGCTCATCGAGCTGGTCGGCTGCGCCATCATCATCCCGCTCGTCATGGTCGCGGTCGAGGCCTCTTTGAAGGCGCGCACGGCGTAGGACCTTGCAGCGGCTCTGGCGCAGGCATTGCTTTACGCTCAATCCGGGTGCACACGGCCATAGGCAGTGACAACCTCCCGCAGATTTTTGCCGGCTGTCACAACTTGGGTGAGCAACCTGCGGGAGGTTTTTGCTCCTTTTCGCGAAGACACCCCCTCAAGACGATCAACTACGGGGGCGAGGCGTTATAACTCGTCCCTCTGCTCGGGCAGGAACCCCCGCGCGCAAGGCAACCCGCCCAACGGCTCGGCGGCCAGCACGGCGTTGACGACGGCCTGCGCAACGGCGTCGGCGGCAAGCTCGCCCAGCAAGCTCACGTCGGCGCGCAGCTCGCCCAGCGACAAGGCGAAGATGGTGTCGCCGTCGAGCATGGTATGGATCGGCCGGATGACGCGGGCCAGGCCGTTGTGCGCCATTTGCGCCACCTTAATGGTGTGGTTCTTGCTGAGGGCGACGTTGGTAGCTACGACAGCCAGGGTGGTGTTCTGACCACGGAGCCGCTCGGCCAGGCGGGCGATGGTCAAATCGTCCAGGCTCGCCAGGTAAGCCATCGTGTCGGCGAAGCCGCTGCCATCGGGCTTGCGCGCGCCGGCGATGATGCGGCCGGTGTGTCGGTCAATCACGTCGCCGAAGGCATTGACGGCGACCAGCGCCGCGACAATGGCACCGCTCGCCAGGCGGATCGCCGCCGAACCGACGCCAGCCTTCGTCGCCTGCGCGAAGCCAAGCGCCTTGCCGCATGTGGCGCCCGTGCCCACCCCGACGTTGCCTTGTTCGACGGGGGCATCGGTGGCCGCTTCGCACGCTGCGTATCCGGCCGCTGCATCCGGTCGCACGTCGGCGCGGGCCACCGGCAGATCAAACAAGATGGCCGCCGGCACAATAGGCACCTTCGCCACGCCGACGTCGAAGCCATAGCCGCGCTCCTCCAGCCAGCGCATGACGCCATCGGCTGCCGAGAGGCCATAGGCGCTGCCGCCGCTCAGCAGCACGGCATGCACCTTCTCGACCGCGCTGGTCGGTTCGAGCAACGGCGTCTCGCGCGTGCCTGGCGCGCCGCCGCGGATATCTACGCCGGCCACTGCGCCCTCGGGGCACAGCACGACCGTGCAACCCGTGCCGCATTCGCGATTCGTCCAATGGCCCACTTTCAGGCCGGGAATGGCGGTGAGGGTGGGGTTCATGGTGTCGATGGTGTCGAGGGTGTCATTGGTGTCCCAGATATCTTATCGCTGCCAGCACGTACAGGCGGGCCGCCAGTTTGATCTCCTCGATGCTCACCCACTCGTCCACGTGGTGCGGGATGTGAATGTCGCCCGGGCCACAAGTGACGATGGGGATGCCCTTGCGCGCATGCAAAATGGTGCCATCGGTGCTGCCCGGCACACCGCCGTAGACCGGCGGCGCGCCAGTCAGGTCGGCGTATGCGCCGGCCAGCGCCTGCACGATGGGGTGATGGCGGTCAGTGCTGGTAGGGTAGCGCACCTCGATCACCTGCACCTCGCCGCGCAGCCGACCGTCAACAGCGACGCTCGCTGCGAGCATCGTTTCGATGCGCCGGGCAATGTCTTCGGGATCCTGGCCGGGGATCAGGCGCACATCCAGGACGCACTCTGCCGCGCCGGGCATGACGTTGTTCTGGGGCTCACCTCCACCACGCGCGGGCGACATCACGATCGTCGGCGTGATGCTGGGCTGGCCGAGGAACTCGTGCCGGCCATGACGGACGATCTCGCGCTCTTCGAGGGCGTGCACCTGGCTGAGAAAGCGGGCCAGCGGGTAGGCAGCGTTCACGCCGGTCAGCGGCATTGCTCCATGGGCCATCACCCCGTGGATGACGCAGCGCACCCACATCACCCCCTTCTGCGCGATGCACAGGTGGTTCTCCTCCGGCTCGCACACGATGCAAGCTGTCACCCGATCAGCCCAGCCACGTTCGACGAAGTGCTTGATGCCGATCATGCTGCCCTCTTCGTCGCACACCGCCCCGAGCACGATGTCGCCGGCGAGCGCCACGCCGCTGCGTTGGATGGACTTGATCGCCATCAACGCACAGCACAAGCCAGCCTTCATGTCATTTGCGCCACGGCCGTAGATGCGCCCATCGCGAATCACCGCGCCGAACGGTGGATGCGTCCATTGCGCCGGGTCGCCTTCGGTCACCACATCGGTGTGACCTTCGAACATGAGCGTTGGGTAGGGCGCATCAGGAGTCGTGCCTGGGCGGCTGCGCAGGAAGGCGATCACGTTGGGCCGGCCGGGGACGACGAACTCGAAGTGCGTCTCCAGGCCGATCTCGTGACAGCGCGCTTCGATCCAGCGCGCTGCAGCTTCTTCGCCGATGCCTTCGGCCGGCTTCCACACGCTTGGGATGCGCGTGAGCGCCTGCACCCAGCCGATCAATTCATCATCGTCAATCAAGTTGAGGGCGTGCTTTTCGTTTTCGGAGAGCATGGGTTTTTAGTGTCGGATGGTGTCAATGGTGTCGGACGGTGTCGTTGGTGTCACTGGTGTCCACGACACTAATGACACTACCGACACCAACGACACTATCGAGCCAGCGGCGGCGTAAAACGCCCGTCTTGCGCAGTCCATCCACCGTCCACGTACAACACCGCGCCGGTGACGTAGGAACTCGCGTCGGAGGCGAGGTACACCACGGCGCCGGCCATCTCGTGGGGCTGCGCCCAGCGCTTGAAGGCGTTCTTCTCGGCATAGGCGCGGTACCATTCGGGATGCTGGCGGATCGGCTCGGTAAGCGGCGTCTCGACCACGCCCGGCGCGATCAGGTTCACCCGCACGCCGCGCGTCCCAAGTTCGGCGGCCAGCGCACGACACATCTGGCGCGCGCCGGCCTTGGTGGCAGCATATACGCCTTGCCCAGGCTCGACCACCTCGCCCCGAATGCTGCTGAATACGATGATGCTGCCGCGGCCGCGCTCGGCCATGCCGCGCCCCACATGGCGCATCAGCAAGAACGTGCCGCGCAGGTTCAGCGCGATCACGCGGTCGAACTCGTCATCGCTGATCTCCAGCAACGGCTTGCGCACGTTGATGCTGGGCGTGCTGACCAGCACGTCGGGCGGTGGCACGGTGCCCAGCGCAGCAGCGATGGCTGCTGAGTCGCGCATGTCAAGTTGGAGCGCATCGGCATTTGCGCCGATGTCCCGCGCCACGCGCTGCGCGGCTGTGAGATCGAGATCCGCGCAGATCACGCGCGCGCCGTGCGCCGACAGGCCATGCGCAGAAGCTTCGCCGATGCCGCTGCCCGCGCCTACCACGAGCGCCAACCGGCCGGTGAGATCAAACATTCGTCGGTAGTCAAAAGAGTGCATCGCCATGGCAACCAGTAAACACCCGATTCGGCAACCTGAAAATCAGGGCGCGCTGTTGTTAGAATACGATCTATCAAACCAACGTCATGATTCGCGACCACCTCAGCACGCTCATCGCTGCAGCCATCGCCGACGCACAGGCCGCGGATGAGTTGCCCGCCTTTCCCATCCCACCGATCACCGTCGAGCATCCGCGCCAGCCGGAGATGGGCGACTATGCCACGAACGTCGCGCTGCAACTGGCGCGCGCGGCCAGAATGCCCCCACCCAGGATCGCCGAGATCGTCGCCAGGCGCATCAAGGTAGCGACAGTGGCCGAGATGCTGCAAGCGCCGGAAGCGACACTGCCTGCTTTCACGGTCGAAGTCGCCGGCGGCTTCATCAACTTTCGCCTGACGCCGGCCTTCCTGGCGCACGTAGTGACCATCATCAACCGACAAGACCAGGCATGGGGCAATATCGAGATCGGCAAAGGGCGCAAGGCGCAGGTGGAGCATGGCAGCGCCAACCCCACCGGCTACGCGACGATCGGCACCGGCCGCAACGTGGTGGTGGGCGACACCCTGGCCAACACGCTCGAAGCGGCGGGATACCAGGTGCACCGCGAGTGGTATATCAACGACGCCGGCAGCCAGGTGCGTGTCTTCGGCGCCAGCGTGTATGCGCGCTATGCACAGGCCTTGGGCCGAGACGAACCCTTGCCCGAACGCGGCTACCAGGGCGAAGATGTGCAAGAAGTGGCGAGCCTGATTGCGCGGCGCGAAGGCGATCGCTTTCTACGCATGCCCAAAGACGAGGCCGTGCGCGCACTGGGCCGACTGGGCATCGCCGAAGTGATGGAGAACATCAAGCGCACCATGACCCGCTTGAACATTCGCTACGACAATTTCTTCAGCGAGAAGAGTCTGTGGACAAGCGGGCTGGGCGAGCAGATGATTGCTTTGCTCAAATCGCGCGGGCTGGTATTGGAGCACGACGGGGCGCTGTGGTTCAGCGAAGATGGCTCGCCCATCCGGGGCGGTCAGGGGCAACGCCGCAGCGACGAAGACTACGCTGCCGACAAGGACGAGCAGGGTCACAGCTTGCCGGTGCAGGCCGTGTTGATCCGCTCGCCAAAGGTGATCGCCGACCCCGACGAGCGACCGACGTATTTCGCCAGCGACATCCCTTACGCCTGGCACAAAGTGATGCTGCGCGGCTTCAACCCGGCCATCTACGTGTGGGGCGAAGACCACCAGGCCGACGTGGCCCGGCTATATGCCGCCGCGCGCGCGCTCGGCCTGCCGGAGGGCGCAGTGCGCATCGTGATCTATCGCTTCATCACGCTGATGAGCGGCGGGCAGGAAGTGCGCATGGGCAAGCGCAAGGGCAACGCGCTGCTGATTGACGACGTGCTGGACGAGATCGGCCCCGACGCCTTCCGCTACATCATGCTCTCGCGCAGCATAGACACCAAGTTCACCTTCGACCTGGACGTGCTGAAGCAGCAAAACGAGGACAATCCGGTCTATTACGTGCAATACGGCCACGCCCGCATTTGCTCAATTGAGCGCAAGGCGAAAGAGGAAGGCTGGTTGCCGGACGCGGCTCGTGATTCTCAATCCTCGATGGTCAACTTCGAGCATCCCTCGGAGCTGGCGCTCATCCGCAAGCTGTTACAACTGCCAGAGATCGTCGAGCTGGTGACCACAACGTTGCAACCTCACCACTACACCACCTATGCGCGCGAGGTGACCCAGGCCTTCAGCAAGTTCTACGAGGATTGCCGGATCAAGGGTTCCCCACCAGAAGTCGCCTTTGCGCGCCTGCAACTGGCGCGCGCGACGCGGGTGACGCTGGCCAAGACGCTCACCCTCATGGGCTTGAGTGCGCCGGAGCGCATGTGAATTGGCGAAAGGGTGAAGGCCGCACGGGTCATGGTCAGCTCGGCCTGGCGGTGTGGCAGTGACCCTCGCCCTGCGCCACCGCCGCGTATAGAATCGAATCTTCGCGGAGGCTGCCTGCACGGCGCTTCGCGACACACCAATTCCAATTCTCCATTCCCGATTCACAATGGGCATCAAACCCGATCACTGGATTCGCCGCATGGCCAAAGAACGCGGCATGATCGAACCTTTCGTCGAGGGCTCGGTGCGACAGAACGTGGTGAGCTATGGCCTCTCATCCTATGGCTACGACATCCGGGTGAGCGACGAGTTCAAGATCTTCACGAACGTCAACTCGGCCGTCGTGGACCCCAAGAACTTTGTATCGCAGTCGTTCGTGGACTTCAAGGGACCCGTCTGCATCATCCCGCCCAACTCGTTCGTGCTCAGCCGCACGGTGGAGTATTTCCGCATCCCGCGGGACGTGCTCACCATTTGTGTGGGCAAGTCCACCTATGCGCGCTGTGGGCTGATCGTCAACGTTACGCCGCTGGAACCGGAATGGGAGGGCTACCTGACGCTGGAGATCAGCAACACCACCCCACTGCCGGCCAAGGTATACGCCAACGAGGGCATCGCGCAGCTCCTCTTCCTGGCCGGCGATGGCGTTTGCGAGCAGAGCTACGCCGACAAAAAGGGCAAATACCAAGGCCAGACCGGCGTGACGCTGCCGCGCATCGAGAACTAGCCGCCCGTGCGTTGACGGCCCAACGCCGGCAGACGATCGTAGATGCGCCGCGCGAATGCGCCGCGCGAATGCGCCGCGCGAATGCGCCGCGCACATTTCCTACGGCTTGGGTTGCGCGAACCGGCGCGCCGCCAGCAATTGATCCAACTCCACTTCAGCGAACGAGTGCACCACGCGATCCGCTTCGTCCAAAGGCAGGTGTCGAGTGATCGGGTTGGCGACGGCGACGGTGAAGAGGCTCGCCGCCCGCGCTGCGCGCACACCGTTGAGCGAGTCCTCGAAGGCGATGGCCTGGCCGGCGCTCACCCCCAGCGCATCGAGCGCGGCCAGATACAAATCCGGATGCGGCTTGCTACGGCCGGGCGGCACGTCGTCGCGGCATTTGATGACGTCGAAGAGCGTCAATAAGCCGTAGCGCTCCAGGTGTGCATCCACCCAGGCATGCGAAGAACTCGAGGCGACAGCCAGCTTTAAGCCGCGCCGACGCGCTTCCTGCAGCAAATGCGCTACGCCGTCGCGCAGGTCCATCTCCAACAATACGTCGTGATGCAACGCCTTCAACCGCGCCTGGATGGCAGCGCGATCGGGCGGCCGGCCTAGCTTGCGCGCCAGGTCCACATACGGGTCGAAGGCATACCAGGTGCCGACGCCTTCCAGCCACTCAGCCAGCGTCAGACTGACGCCGTGTTCGCGGTAGATCTGTTGCCAGGCGTGATATTCGGGCGTTTCGGTATCGAGCAACGTGCCGTCGAAATCGAAGATGAGCGCTTTCACCCCGCCGACTGCCTCTTCCTCCGTCATGCGATCACCCTCCCTGCCCTGGCGTGGGCGAAGGCTCGACGGGCGGCGTGTCCTGTGCCGTGGGCGTGGCTGTCGGCGTGTTTGGATCAGCTGCTGGCGTCGGCGGCGCAGGTTGTTACGGATTGGACAGTGCGCCGTCCACCGGCTGGTTCGGGTCGGCGCCGTTCGCCGCTGCATCCGGATCGGGAGCGGCAGGCTGGACCGGAGACGGGATGTGACGCACGTTGGGCGGCGTGGTTTTGTAGTAACACGGATCGAAGTCCTGTCCGGCAATGATGCGATAGCGCGGGCCTTCGGGGTTGGGCTGGGCGATGATGTTCTCCGGCCGGACGCCGAGCGTCCGTTGTAGCAGCGGAATGGCGCTGCCCTTGGCCGTGGTGGTGAAATCAATGACCTGAGTCTTGGGATAGACGCTTCCCGCATCCTGGATGCTCACCACGCTGAAGCCCAGCTCGCGCAGACGATCGGCCACCACCAGGCCGAAATCGGGCTGGCGCGTGCCATTCCACACTTCGACCGGAATGCCGCTGCCGGCTTGCTGGTTGAGCGGCACGTTCATAGCCATCTGCAAGTAGGGCGTGATGTTGTCGCGGTCGGGGATGAGCACAGAACCGACCACCGGCAGCGTTACGCCGGTCATGCCGACGCCGTCCAGATAGCGGCTGCGGATGATGCCGTCGTCGAAGCGGTCGGCCTGCGCTGCCAGGGCCAGGATTTGGTCAAGCGTGAGATCGGTCTTGACATTGCGGCTGAACTGGTCGAGCAACGCCGGTAGGCGCGCGATCGTGATCAAGCCGTTGCTGCGCGCCTTGTTGAGCAACGCGCGCACAACGCGCTGCGCACGTCGGGTGCGGTCTACATCGCCGCCCGGCACGCCATAGCGAGCACGCGCGTAGGCCAGGGTCTGCATACCGTTCAGCGTGTATACGCCTGGGCGCGGGATGTAGATGGTCTGGGTGGGAACCGGCTGGCCGGGCTCCCAGACCTCGCCGGTGAACGTGTCGGTATAAGGCACGGTGACGGTGAGCGGCGTGACCGGGTCGGCGAAGTAATACGGATCCCTGAGGAAGACCTGGTAGAGCGGACAGGTGGCGATGATGTCAATGCCGCCCAGAGTGTTGACAGCGTTCACCACGCCGGCGAAATTCACCGTGGCGTAGTAGTCCACGTTCAGGCCAAAGTTGTATTTGACGGTCTGCTTGAACACGTCCGGGCCGGCAGCGAAGGCGGTGTTGACTTTCGCCATCCGCCGATTCGGAATGTAGACCAGCGTATCGCGCGGGATGGACAGCAGTGTTACAGCCGGCACGTGTGGGTCAATGCTGGCGATGATGATGACGTCGGTCAGCGATCCCCCACCGCCGGGCCGTGCATCCAACCCGAGCAGCGCGATGTTGATGGTGCCTGGGGGCAGCTTCACTGGCGACACAGGCGGCGGCACCTCGGTGAGCGAGAACAGCGCCGTTGCTGTGATGCCAGTCGTCGCGGAGATCGGCACCTCCGGCAACTTCACATCGTTTCCGGTGAGCGCCTCTAGCTGGAGCGCAGGCGCAGCTTCGGGCATGGGCGTGGGAGAGGGAGCGAGCGTGGGCGACGGATTTGGCGCAGGCGTATTCGTCGGCGCAGGGTGCGGCGTTGGGCTAGGTGCGGGCGTCGCAGTGGGCAGCGGAGTAGCCGTGGGTGGCATGGTCGCTGTGGGCGGCGGGATCGGCACAGCCGTGGGCGATACGTCTATGACGATGACAATAGGCGAAGGGGACGGTTCGAGTGTGATGACAATAGGCGTGATAGTGGGCGCTTGCGCGACGGGTGTCTCCTCCGCGGCGCTGCCGCACGCCGTGGCGAGCAGGGCCCAGCCGAGCAGCGTCATCAGTGCTCTGCGGGCGCCAGTGCATCCCCTTCGTCCCGGGCCGGGGCTTCGGTCGCCTTCACGGATATTGCGAAGATGTGCGATGCGGGCCGCGTTGGTCTTCATAGAAACGGCTCCAGGTAATCTCGCCATCCAACCAGGCGCGCGGCAACGACTCGGCGCTGGGCGTCGGCGTAGGCGGTGATGCCTTTGCGACCCATGTGCACAGCGCGAAAGGCGTCGCGCATGCGATCGGCGCGATTCAGAGACATCACGCGCACGGCTTGGTGCGCTGCTTCGTGCGCGTCATGAATCGCGCCATAAGCCTCTTGAGCGGCGATGCAGGCCGTCAAGTAGGCTCGACTTTCCTCAGCCGGCAACACGTCCTGCATGGCTTCGATGGTGTAACGCATGCGTCTGATCGCGACGCGCAAAGCGTGAATCTGCTCGACGTCGGGCAGGTCGGGCAAAACGTCGTACGAGCGGACGACCGCCAGTTGCCGTGCAATCGTCGGCTGGATGATGTGCCGCACGTGGGAGGGCCTTCCGGCTTCGACGGCGCGCGCAACGCGTTCGCCCTCGTTCGAGATGAACACGGTTAGCGCATCCAACCAGCCTTGATAGCCATCGCTACTCATGAAAGTGAATAGCGCTTCGGCTCGCCGAGCCCGCTCAGCAAGCCAGAAGTCCATCAACGACGCCAGACCGATCCTGTCTTCGTCGTCGCACCGCTCGATATAGTCGCCCAGATTAGCCAGCAGCACGTCGCACGTGCGCACCTGACGCAACACTTTCAATAGGTCGCGCAGCCCCTTCGAAATCGGGCGAAGGCTTTTTGCGCGCAGACCTGGGCTGAAAATCCGCAAGTCGTTGCGCATGCGCCGGGCGGCGACGCGCAGCTTGCGAACGCGATCTGGGGCCGCCGGTTCGGATGAAGCGGTTCGCCAAGCTCCCGGGCCGCCCGCCCAGTCCACGCGATAGCGCAGGGCTTTGCGACAAGCTTCTGCCAGCGGGTCGTCCGCTACGAGGCCAGGTGAGGTCAGGCGGCCGGTGAACGTCACCGCGCCGAACACCGCGCGCCACAAGTCGGCCCTGGCCTCGGCCTGTCGAGCATCGTCGTGGCTGTGCGGGCCGCATATGCGGACGACCAGAGTTCCATCCGCGGCGCGCGCGCAGGCTTTGACGACGGTGGTCTGTGTGCGGGTGGCGTCGAGGCCATCGGCGACGCGCGCCAGCGCCGCAAGCCCCAGGGCAACTTTGCGCTGTTGATCGTCCAGCGCTTTCAACAGCGGTTCGCGTTCGGGTTGGGCGACGCCGTCGTGAAAGCCGACGATGCAGGCAACGATAGCCCGCTCGGCCGGCGAGAACCCTTGCAGCGGCGCAGCGAGGACCAGGTCTCGGCCGGTGAGATGATGATTGGATGGGTCGAGGGACATCCCCAGATCCAACAACGTCGCCCCAGCCTGGAGCCATTCCCGCTCGCGCGGGGTGAAAGCATGCAGACCCAGATTCTGTGTCTCGTCGAAGAGCTGCATCGCCGCCGCAGCTACGTATCGTGCGTGCGCCAGGTCTAGGACATAGCGTGCGCACAACGACTCAACCGTCTGCATGGGGCACCTATTATCCATCACCAAATCCATTCGAGATCCGCACGTTTTTGCAACGAATGCGATGCGTTCGTTCAATCGCTTTCTTGTTCCTCGCAATCCACAATTCCGCAGCTCTCACGCAACGCCTCGTCCACACCCTGTGAGTTTCATCCGTAAATCCACATTTCCACACCCAGATATGGATTTCATCCGCCGTTGTGCACAAAGGGAATGAACAGCCCGTCCCGTGTGAAAGGGAACAGGGGCCTATGTTAAGCCAAGATTTAGGGGTGGAACAGCCGTTTCGCGCCATGGATTGGGCTGCGCGGGCTCATCCACACCATCCACATCTCTACATACGGATGACGGCCTAAAGGGAAACGCTAGAATGATGCCCATGAACAATGGCCGCTTGTCGCAAATCGGAGAGCGCATTCGCGAAATCCTCATCGCCAAGAACGCCGCGCGCGACAGAGCCGTTAACCTCTCCAGGGAACTGATACGCTTTTGCTCACTGGCGATCCGCGCCTCGCACCGTGACGAATGGGGCGAAGCCGAGCGATTGTTGAACGAAGCCCGTCGTGCATCCGGTGAGCTCGTGACGCTCGTCGAGCCGCATCCAGACCTGTTCTTCACCGGCTATACGCAAGATGCACTCAAGGAACTGGCCGAGGCATCCATCGCGCTGGCCATCGCACAGGGCAAACCGGTCCCTGCGCCGGAGGAGATCGGTGTGGAATATGCGGCTTATCTGAACGGGCTGGCCGAGGCAGCGGGTGAGTTGCGTCGGCGCGCGCTTGATGAGATTCGCGGCGGCCATAGCCAGGAGGCCGAACGGCTGCTCATGGCCATGGACGAGATCTACGACGTGCTGGTGACGATGGATTTTCCCGATGCGATCACCGGCGGGCTGCGACGCAATACCGACATGGTGCGCGGTGTCGTGGAGCGCACGCGCAGCGATTTGACCATCAGCTTTCGCGAGGCAGAGCTGAAAGCAGCGCTGGATGCGCTTCAGGCACGATTGGACGAGGCGCGGATGTAAAACGGGACATCCGCCGCCGTCCATGCATATTCCACAGCCAACTCAATTCGCCATCGCCGTTCGCAGCAACATCTCGAATTCACTCAGCACCATCGCCGTCGCTCCCCACACTTTATGCTCGCCAATGCGGTAGAACGGGGTCATGGCAGGCGCGCTGCTCTGGCCGGCCGGCACGCGTGGCTCCACTGTGCGCGTGGTCGGATCGAGCAGGGCGCCCAGTGGCACTTCGATCACCTCGGCGACTTCGTCGGCATTTGGCCGAAAGAGTGGCCGGTGCGGCATATGGGCAACGACGGGGTGGACGATGAAGTTGCTCGGCGGCACATACAGTGCGGTCAGTCTGCCGAGTCGCTCGACGTTTTCAGTTGCGATGCCCAGCTCCTCGCGCGCCTCGCGTAGCGCGGTCGCTGCAAAGTCGGCGTCGTCCGGCTCGCGACGACCGCCTGGCAGCGAAATCTGTCCGCCGTGATGACCCAACCGGTCGGTGCGGCGGGTGAGCACGAAGTGCAACGCGCCGGAGCGTGGATAGAGCAACAACAGCACCCCGGCTTCTCGCGGCGTACCGTTGGGCGCAACTGCCCTCGCCCGGCCCGGTGGCGCCATGCGCAGTTGCGCTTCTAGCCCAGGCAACGGCTGGCGCATGGCGCGGCGCACGAGGTCGAAGGTGAGCCTCGTCATGGGTGGGCGTAATTATCCGTTGAGTGAGGTATAGTCAAGGACATGGCACGCGTCTCCGGATCATTGCCCTGCTGGGATCTTTCGAACGTCTTTCCTGCGCTCGAGTCGGAGGAATTGAAGAGGGCCATCGCACGGTGCGAAGCTGGCCTGAACGAGTTGGAACGCTACCTCGATGAACACGCCATCTCCAAATCCGCGCGGCGCAGCGACGATGCTGCTATCGAACTGGCGCTCAACGGCTACCTCGAGCGCGTCAACGACCTGATTGCCTTGTATCACACCGTAGGCGCTTATATCCCTTCGTTCGTGGCAACCGATTCGTTTAACCAAACGGCGCGCCGCATGCTGAGCGAGATCGAGCCGCTAGGCGTGCGGTTACAACAAATTGACGTGCGCTTCAGCGGTTGGGTGGGGGCCATCGCCGACGCGTTGCCGCGGGTGACGGCGCGGGGCGGCCCGGCGCAGGCGCATGCTTTCTACCTGCGTGAGACGGCCGAACAAAGCCGTTACTTGATGAGCGAGCCGGAAGAGGGCCTGGCAGCCGAATTGAGCCTGAGCGGCGCAAACGCATGGAGCAAATTGCAAGGCACCATCACCTCGCAGCTCACGGTGGACTTCGCCCGGAACGGCAAGGTCGAGAAGCTCTCCATGCCCGCGCTGATCAACGTGATGCAGCATGACCCCGACCCCGAGGTGCGCCGGCGTGCCTATGAGGTCGAGCTGGCGGCATGGGAGACAGTGAAAGAACCGCTGGCCGCCGCGATGAACGGCGTCAAGGGTGCCGTCAATACGCTGGACAAGCGACGTGGGCGGAAGGATCCGCTGCATGCTGCGCTTGACCACGCCCGCATTGACCGCGAGACGCTCGATGCGATGCTGGATGCGATGCAGGATTCCTTTCCTGCCTTTCGCAGGTATCTGCGCGCCAAGGCCAGGCGCCTGGGCCACGCCAGTGGCCTGCCATGGTGGGACCTGATGGCCCCAATTACACAGGATGGACGCACATATGCCTGGCAAGAAGCGCGCGACTTCATCCTGGAGCACTTCGCCACCTTCAGCCCGCGCCTGGAAAACCTGGCCCGCCGCGCCTTCGATCAACAATGGATAGACGCCGAGCAACGCCCCGGCAAGCGCGCCGGCGCCTTTTGCATGAGTGTGCCGCTGGTCAAGGAGTCGCGCATTCTGTGCAACTATGACGGTTCGCTCGATCAGGTCTCGACCATTGCCCACGAGCTGGGGCATGCCTTCCACAACGAGTGCATCTATGCTGCCGGCAAGACCGAGCTGCAATCCATCACCCCGATGACGCTGGCCGAGACAGCCTCGATTTTGTGCGAGACCATCGTCACCGATGCTGCCCTGGCCGAGGCTCGCACCCCATCCGAAGAGCTGGCCATCCTGGAGACCGACCTGATCGGCAAAACTCAGGTGATCGTAGACATCACCTCGCGCTATCTGTTCGAGATGGAAGTGTTCAGGCGGCGGGCGAAGGCGGAGCTGTCGGCCGATGAACTGTGCGAGCTGATGCTGCGTTTCCAGAAGGAGACCTACGGCGATGGGCTGGACGAGCGCTATTTACACAAGTTCATGTGGACGTGGAAACCGCACTACTACTTCGCCGGCCTGTCGTTCTACAACTTCCCGTACGCGTTCGGCCTGTTGTTCGGCCTCGGCCTGTATGCCATTTACAAGCAACGCGGGGCGGCGTTTGTGCCGGAGTATGGGGCGCTCCTGGCCAGCACCGGCGAGGCCACCGTCGCCGATCTGGCGGCCCGCTTCGGTATAGACGTGCGCGACAGGGCCTTCTGGAAGGGGAGCCTCGACCTGATCGAGGCGCGCATCGAGCGTTACCTCAGCCTGTGAGGTCAAAAGTCATCCGGGTTGACGACCCGCCGCTTGACCCGGTTCTCCACTGCACCGCTCAGGAAGAAAAGAATCAACACATCGGCCCATCCGACGAGGACGAGCAACCCGATCGGTAGCAGGTCGGTCTGGGTCAGGAAGCCGACCGAAAGCAGGCTGACGAAAAACTGGATGATGTAGATGATCATGACCACGGCGATGATCGCCGAGCCGATCGCATTGCCCAACAACACGCGCCGCTTCAGCCAAAGCGGCAGCGCTGCGGCCGATCCGAGCGCCGTGGGCAGCAACACGTAAACCAATCCCCACCAGGCCAGATCGAGCACCAGGTCCACGAGACGGATTATATGGCCCGGCCGGGAGCATTGAGCGTTCTCGCCGGGAAGTTTCTTACATACCGAGGGGATGGCTCGTCGCCATCTGCTGGACAAAGCGGCGCGCGACTGCTATTATCCCGCGGCGGAACGTGAGGCCGGTTGAGCGCGCCAGGTCTCAGCAGAACCCGCATCTAAGGAGGTTGAGAACGGACCACAAAGCGCAAAATGCCCTCGGAATTAACCGACTTTCCATTCCTTGCTATCCCTGATTTCATGCGGATTGAAGGTGTGTGCAAATTCCACGCTGAACCAAGAGAGACGCCAAAGAGTCATTCTTACGTAATTCATACAAGCCTTCTGAGGAGAAGCAAAAGATGAGACGCATTCATTTGATTGCTCCCGTATTGCTGATTGGTCTTTTGGCGGCTTGTGCTGTGCCGGCTCCTCCCAGTGCCCGGCAGCAGACCCAGGCGCCGGCACCTGCTCCCGCTGCGGAAACACCGGCGGCGCCGCAGAAGATCACCGTCTTCGGCGCCTACGCCACAGCCGTCGAAGAGCCGTGGGTCGGCGTGATCCACACCGCCCTTAACAAAGCCAAAGAAGCCGGCGAGATTGAATACACCTACACCGATGATATCGGCTATGCCGGCGACATGGAGCGCGTGTTGCGCGAAGTGGCCGAGAAATCCAAACCGAACGTGATCTTTGGCGATGCCTTTGGCAACGAAGAAGCGGTGCGCCGCGTGGCCAGGGACTACCCCGAGATCGCCTTCGTCTTCGGTTCCGGGGGTGGGCCGGCCGATCCCAACTTCTCAGTCTTCGACAACTGGATTCACGAACCGGCCTATCTCAGCGGCATGCTGGCCGGGGGGCTGACCAAGTCGAACATCGTCGGCGTGGTGGGAGGCTATCCCGTGCCTGAGGTCAATCGCATCATCAACGCCTTCACGGCCGGCGTGTGGGCCATGAACCCCAACGCAGAGGTAAAGACCACCTTCATCAATAGCTGGTTCGACCCTGCGGCGGCCAAAGAAGCCGCCCTGGCGCAGATCGAAGCCGGCGCCGACGTGCTCTTCGCCGAGCGATTCGGCGTGATCGAAGCAGCAGCCGAGCGCGGCCTATACGTCTTCGGCAGCATGAGCGATCAGTCCTCGCTCGCGCCCGACTACGTAGTCAGCGGTCCGGTGTGGCACATGGAGCCCACCGTCAACTACATCATCAGCCAGGTGCGCGGCGGCACCTACACCGCTCAAGACCTGAAGGACTTCAGCATGGTGGTAAAGGGTGGCGCCAGCCTGGCCGCGATCAACACCAAAGTCAAGGGCGGCATTCCCCAGGAGTTGATTGACAAGGTCAAAGCCAAGGAGGAGGAGATCAAGCAGGGCCTCTTCCGCGTGGACATCAACGAGGCGCAGCCGCCAGCCTCGGCCAAAATGAACCGCTGACGTTCGATGACCACAGACGAAGTGCCTGCCGTGCGCATGCGCGGCATCTGGAAGCGCTTCGGGACGGTGGTGGCTAATCGGGGTGTGGATTTCGACCTACGACCGGGCGAGATCCACGCCCTGCTCGGCGAGAACGGCGCCGGCAAGAGCACGCTGATGCGTATCTTGTATGGCCTCTACCGCGCCGACGCCGGCACCATCGCCGTCAACGGTGCGCCGGCAACCATCCGCTCCCCGCACGACGCGATCGCCCACGGCATCGGCATGGTGACACAGCACTTCGCCCTGGTGTCACCGATGACGGTGACTGAGAACGTGATCCTGGGCTGCGACCAGCGCATTCGCCTTGACCTGAAAGCGGCCCAGCAACAGGTATCTGCCGCTGCCGACCGCGTCGGACTCTCGATTGACCCGCGGGCGCTGGTCAAAGACCTGTCGGTCGGACAGCGCCAACGGGTGGAGATCCTCAAAGCGCTCTACCGCCAGGCACGGGTGTTGATCCTGGACGAACCAACGGCCGTGTTGGTGCCACAGGAGGTGGAGCAACTCTTTGCCACGTTGCGCCGTCTGCGCCAGGAAGGGGTGTCGGTGGTCTTCATCAGCCACAAGCTGCATGAGGTCATGCAGATCACCGATCGCGTGACGGTGATGCGAGCCGGCGAGGTGGTGGGGGCGGCAGAAACTTCCCGAGTCACGCCCACCGACCTGGCGCGCATGATGGTGGGCCGGCCCACCATCGGCGTGATAAAACCGCGGACCATCTCCGCGGCGCAGCCCCAGGCCGCCTTGCAACTGGAAGGCGTGAGCGCCAGGAACAACAAAGGGCTGCCCGCGCTGCGCAATCTTTCTTTGGAAGTCCGCGCCGGCGAAATCCTGGGCGTGGCCGGAGTAGCCGGCAACGGCCAAACCGAGCTGGCTCAGGTGATCGAAGGCGTGCGTCCGGTCACCAGCGGTCGCTTGCTGGTGTGTGGCCAGGACATCACCAACGCCGGCCCACGACGCGCGATGGACGCCGGTGTTGGGCGCATCCCCGAAGACCGGCACGAAAGCGTGGTTGGTGCGATGTCGGTGGCCTACAACATGGCTCTGGAGCATCTGGACGAATTCACACGCTCTGGGTTGATTGATCGGCGCCGGCTGCGCCAACACGCCGAACGCCTGATCGGCCAATACCAGATCAGGGCCCGACCCGACGATCCCATCCGCACGCTCTCCGGCGGCAACATGCAAAAGGTGATCCTGGCACGGGTGCTGGATCGCAACCCGCGCGTGATCGTCGTCTCGCAGCCCACGCGCGGGCTGGACGTGGCCGCCACTGAGTATGTGCGCGGCAAGCTGGTGGAGCAGCGCCAGAAAGGCGCAGCCATCCTGCTGATTTCCGAAGACCTGGACGAGATTCTGGAACTCTCCGACCGAATTGCGGTGATCTACGAGGGAGAAATCCGGCAGATCCTCGACGCCGGCGAGGCCACGCTGGAAGCGTTGGGGTTACTGATGGCCGGCCTGCGTCGCTGAATCCCTCGTCCCTTTCGCAGGCATCATGACATTGAAAATCGAACGACGGGCCCCACCAGTGTGGATGCGAGTGATCCTGCCCATCCTGGCGGTGATCATCACTTTTGCGCTTACCAGCGCGCTGGTGCTGATGGTGGGTGCCAGCCCGCTGGAGGCCTATTACCACTTTCTTGTTGAGCCGCTCTCCAGCCGGGTGAGCGCCGTGGAGGTGCTGGTGAAAGCGACGCCGCTGCTGCTAACCGGTGCGGCGGTCGCGGTAGCCTTTTCTGGAGGGTTTTGGAACATCGGAGCCGAAGGTCAGTTCCTAGCCGGCGCAGTGGCGGCGACGGCCATCGGCTTGAACATGCACAGCTTGCCGCCCGCGGTGGCAGTCCCACTGACGCTCATCGGCGGCGTCGCTGCCGGCATGGCCTGGGTCGCCACCCCGGCGCTGATGAAAACCCGACTGGGCATTGATGAGGTGGTCACCACATTGCTGTTGAACTCGGTGGCTCTGCTGGCGGTGAGCGCTCTGCTGAACGGCCCCTGGCGCGATCCCATCTCCCAGTGGCCGCAATCGCCCGACATCGCAGCGGCGGCCATCTTGCCCAAGCTGATTCCGCGCAGCCGGCTGCACTTGGGTTTTCTGCTGGCCATCCTGGTGGTGGCGGCGTTAGGCTTTGTGCTCAGTCGCACTGCGTTTGGGGTTCGGTTGCGCGCGGCCGGGATGGAGCCGGACGCCGCTCGATTTGCCGGCATCCAGGTGGGGCGTGTGATGTTGACCACGGCGCTGCTGAGCGGAGGCATCGCCGGCCTGGCCGGCGCGATTGAAGTTGCCGGCATTCACTATCACCTCATCGAAGCCATCTCCGGCGGCCATGGCTACACCGGCATCGTCATCGCCACGCTGAGCGGACTTAACCCTTGGGCGGTCGTGCCAGCCGCTCTATTCATCGGCCTGATTGACACCGGCAGCCAGACCGTGAGCCGTGCCCTGGGCGTGCCGGTTTACTTGGGCGAGGTGATCCAGGCCACCCTGCTGTTGGTGACGCTGGCCGTCCTGCTGCTGCAGCACTATCGGATCAGATGGGAACGGAGGGCGGCATGAGCGAGGCGTCGTTGTTAGCGTTTCTGGTGGGCTTGCTGGCTGCGACCCTGCGCGTGGCTACGCCGCTGCTGTATGCCACCATCGGCGAGGTCTACAGCGAGCGCAGCGGCGTGTTGAACCTGGGCATCGAAGGTGTCATGTTTTTGGGGGCGTTTGTGGGATTTGCAGCCGCAGCGCAAGCCGAGGCCGCCGGCTGGGGAGCCTACCTTTGGGTAGGCCTGGTCGCAGCCATGATCAGTGGATTGTTGATGGCTTTGCTGATGGCTTTGCTGAGCGTAACGTTGGGCCTCAATCAACACGTGGCTGGCCTGGGCATCACGTTATTGTGCACCGGCCTGGCCATGTTTGGCTTCCGACTGGTCTTCGGCGAACGGCCTGTGTTGCCGCGTATCAGTCCTTTCTCGCAACTCAACCCCTTCCCCGGCACGCCAATCCTCGACCCGTTGTTGAATCAGTATCTGCTCACTTATCTTGCCTTCCTGGTGCTGGTGCCGGCGTCGGTCTGGGTGCTGTATCACTCGAACTTTGGGCTGCAGTTGCGCGCCGTTGGCGAGAATCCCGAAGCGGCCGATGCGGCGGGGATCAACGTCTTTCGCATCCGCTATGCAGCGTTGGCGATCAGTGGGGTGTTGATGGCGCTGGGCGGCGCATTTCTGTCGCTGGCGCAACTGGGTGCCTTTTCGCCGGGCATCGTCGCCGGCCGAGGCTGGGTGTGCATCGCTCTGGTGATCTTCGCGCGGTGGGACCCGCTGCGCGCCATGTTCGGGGCGTTGCTGTTCGGGGGGATGTTCGCCTTGCAACTGCGCCTGCAAACGCAAGGCTTCCAGCTCCCCTACGAAGTGTTGCTGGCTCTGCCCTATCTGGTCACCATCCTGGCCCTGGCCGTGGCCGGTCGCCACGCGCCGTATCCGGGAGCGTATCTCAAACCCTATCGCCGCGAGTAATTACCTGATCAGGAGGTAGATCTATGGACGAATTCATGCAAGCTGCGATCGAAGAAGCCAAGCTCGGCCTGGCCGAGGGCGGCATTCCAATCGGCTCGGTGCTGGTGATTGATGGGCGCATCGTTGGGCGCGGGCACAACCGGCGCGTGCAAAAGGGCAGCGCCATCCTTCATGCTGAGATGGATTGCATCGAGAATGCCGGCCGGCTGAAGGCCAGCGACTATCGCCGGGCGATACTCTATTCCACGCTCTCGCCCTGCGATATGTGTAGCGGCACCGCCCTGCTCTACAAAATCCCCAAGATCATCATCGGCGAGAACAAAACTTTTCGCGGGCCGGAAGATTATCTGCGCAGCCGGGGGGTGGAATTGGTCATCCTCAACGACCCCACCTGCATCCAGTTGATGGAGGAATTCATCGCCTCGCGGCCCGATCTGTGGAACGAGGACATCGGCGAATGAGCCCTGGCGATGTGACGATTGTGCTTGCTCTCGGCAGGCCGGCGCCTCTTTTGGCTGTGTGGTTGCGTTCGTTTTGGTTGTGATATCCACATGGTATTCGGAGCAAACGCAATGCTGAGGAGCGGGTTCAGCTGGCTAATTGACAAGCCCAATGAGGAGGTCCTTTTTACCGCCTAGACATGCCACCCAACTCTGAAAACTGCCTCTTCAGAGATGGGTTAGAACAGATGGCGATCTCCGGTTTTGCACACCAGAAGAAGCACAAGCGGCAGGGTTCCGACCCGCGAAACGCTAACTGGCTTCAGCGTTTCAATCAAGGATGTTGTCCAATCCACGGCTCATTTATGAGCCAGGTTGATGGGCCTGCCGGGCTTCCGCTTTCTCCGGTGATTGACTTTCCTCTCCCGATTCGATAGAATGCCTTGCGTCGCGCCCAAGGCGCGGCTGCAAATCACGATAGAGGAGGCGCAGAAAAACCGATGGCAAGCATGAACATGCCGATCCGCATCCGGCTGAGTGGCGATGCCGCTTTCACCTTGCCGTACTGCGCCTACCGCCCGTCGTTGGTGATGCGCTGAGAAAATCAAGCCTCCCCATCTGAACCGAGCCACAGGCGCAGTCCCCGCCTGTGGCTTTTCGTTGTCCCCTTCGGCTGCTTCGATCCACGGGCGGGTCGGCTCACCGGTGCTGTCCGATCTCTTGTTCGCGTACCGCCTCCGCGGCGGAATCTTTCAACCAAACGACGTTCACAACCTGAAATGGAATACTTGAAACGCCTGCTGCCTTTCGCGCGCCCTTACCGCCGGCGCATCGTATGGGTGCTGGTGTTCACCATCGGCGCCCTGGTCACCAACCTAATGGTGCCGCAATTGCTCGGCTTTGCGGTGGACCAAGGCGTGATCGCGCTTGACCTGCAAGCCACGCTGTTCTGGTGCCTGGTGCTGGTAGGCGTCGCTGCGCTACGCAGCCTGTTCTTCTACCTCCAGGGCGTGTATCAGGGCATGATCGGCACCGACGTGGTGCGCGATTTGCGCAACAGCCTGTACCGCAAGTTGCAATACCAGCCGTTCTCGTACTACACCACCATGCCGACCGGCCAGATCATGAGCCGGATGCTGAGCGACATGGACGGCATCGAGCAGTTCGTGGCCTTCGGCTTCACGGCCATGGTCACCGAGATTAGCACTTTCGCCTTCACGCTGGTCGTGCTGCTCAGCCTGGACTGGAAGCTGACGCTGATCGTGCTGGCGCCGATGCTGCTGATGTACTTCCCGATCGCCCGCTTTCGCCTGCGGCTCGACCCGGCCTGGGACGCCGTGCGCGAGCAGATGGGCCGGTTGACCAGCGTGCTGCAAGAGAACGTGAGCGGCGTTCGGGTGGTGAAGGCCTTTGGGCGCGAACCCTACGCGGTGATGCAGTTCGCCCGCGAAAACGCGCTCAATCGACAGAAGAACATCGAGCGCGGACGGCTGGAGGCCAACGCCTTCCCCGCCATGGACTTCATCAGCGGCGTGTCGTTCCTGCTGTTGATCCTGGTCGGTTCGTTGCAAATCGTGAACGGCGCGCTCACGCTCGGCGTGTTCACAGCTTTCACCTGGTACATCTGGTCGCTGATCTGGCCGATCCGGCTGATGGGCTGGTTCATCAGCATCTCGCGGCAGGCCGTTGCGTCGGCCAAGCGCCTGTTCGAGATCGCCGATGCGGAGGAGACGATTCGTGATCCAGCGCGACCTGACCGACTTGACCAACCTGACCGACCCGACCGACCTGACGACATGATGACCGGATCGCAAGTCATCAGGTCGTCAGGTCATCAAGTCGGGCGCGTCGAATTCGACAACGTCTGTTTCAGCTACCCCGACGATCCAGATACGAGCGTGTTGTGCGGGCTGAACTTGACGGTGGAGCCGGGACAAACGGTAGTCATCCTCGGCGGGACGGGCAGCGGCAAATCGTCGGTTATCAACCTCGTGCCCCGTTTCTACGACGTGAACAGCGGGCGCGTGCTGGTGGATGGCGT
Source organism: Anaerolineae bacterium (assembly GCA_023511655.1). GTDB lineage: Bacteria > Chloroflexota > Anaerolineae > J036 > Brachytrichaceae > JAAFGM01. The sequence continues at coordinate 15,565 of JAIMBB010000002.1, read as the reverse complement.
GGATGTGCGGGAGTATCGGCTGGCCGACCTGCGCAGCCGCATGGCCATCGTGCCCCAGGAAACCTTCTTGTTCAGCGCATCGCTGAAAGACAACATCCGTTTCGGCAAGCCGGACGCGACCGACGACGAGGTGATCGCCGCGGCCAAGATAGCTCAGGTGCACGAGTTCGCCGAAAAACTGCCCAAGGGCTACGACACCGTCGTTGGCGAGCGCGGCGTCGGATTAAGCGGCGGACAGAGACAGCGCGTGGCGCTGGCGCGCGCCGTGCTGATGAACCCGAGCATCCTGATCCTGGACGAAGCGACCAGCGCGGTGGACACGCAGACCGAGACAGTGATCCAGCAGGCGATGGCCCAAGTGATGAAGGGCCGCACCAGCATCGTCATCGCACAGCGGCTGAGCACGGTGAAGAACGCAGACAAGATCGTCGTGCTCAAGGACGGGCGCGTTGCCGAGGAGGGCACGCACGAGCAACTGTATGCGCTGAATGGCGAATATCGCGCCCTGTACAACCTGCAATTCCGTGACCAGGAAGCGCGCGGTGCGGATGTGATTGACGAGGACGCGCTGATGAAAGGGAAGGATGTGGACAGAGGAGCGGCGGTTCTTGCCTGAACGGCTTGAGCGGGCCGGGATGCGGCGGCCTTGGCTTGTGGTAACGCCCCAGGCAGTTGCTCGCCGACGTGGAGACGCAACGATGGAATGGGTAATTGGTGCAGCTATCGCGGTAGTGTCTTTTGTCACCATCGTGATCGCTGCGATAACGATTCGACGCAGCGGCGCGGCGAATGTAAAGCAAAGAGATCGCGCTGCGCGCAAGGGCGCAAAAGACGAAGAGGTGTTGTTGATCTGACCGGTTCCGAGATGGAAGGAGGGCCACCGCTATGTCTATGCTGACTGCAACCGACCTCAGCCAATCGCAAGGCTTCACCGATGTCTTCGCCGGCATCAGTGTGAGCATCGCCCCTGATGCCAAGATCGGGTTGATCGGTCCGAATGGCATCGGCAAGACGACGCTGCTGCGCGTGCTGGCCGGCGTGGACAAGCCGACTTCCGGCAGTGTGCGCCTGGCCAGGTACAAACGCGTCGGCTACTTGCCGCAAGAGGCGATGGATGCCTTCGCCGGCCGCGAGCACTCGCTGCACGCCGAGATGTTGGGTGCATTCGCACACCTGCACGCCATCGAGGTGCGCATGCGCGAGCTGGAGCGCGCGATGGCGAATGGCGACGCCGATGCGATGCGCGAGTATGGCGACCTACAAGAGCGATTCGCACACGGCGGGGGCTATGAGATCGAAACGCGCATCACCCAGGTGCTCGATGGGGTGGGCTTCAACCGCGCCGACTGGGACATGCCCGTCGCCCACCTCAGCGGCGGGCAGAAGACGCGCGCGCTGCTGGCGCGGTTGCTGCTTGAACAGCCCGATCTGCTCATCCTCGACGAGCCAACGAATCATCTCGACGTGGACGCGTTGGAGTGGTTGGAGAAGACGTTGATCGCATGGAGCGGCGCGCTGCTGATCTGCTCGCACGATCGCTATTTCCTCGATCGCGTGGTCAACCACATCTGGGAGATGAGCCGGAGCAAGGTCGAAATCTATCGTGGCAACTACACGGCGTATGCGCAGCAACGCGAGGAGCGATTCCAGCGCAGCTTGTTCGTCTTTAACCAGGTCAAGGCGAACTTCGAGAACGAATTGCGCATCATCAAACGCGACCTGGACAACCTGAAAGGCGGCAACGGCGATAAATCGGTGACGTGGGCCAAGGGCAAGCTGCGCCGGATGACGAAGGAAATCGTCGCTGTCGAGCAACTGGGCGCGGAGGCGTTGGTGAACGAGCGCTGGAGCGCCATCGCCGAGCAGGTGTACGTGCCGTTCCCCTTCACCTACGAGGAAGCGGAGCGCCGTGTGCGTGCGCTGCGCCCACCGTCTCGGCCGGCCCGTTTGAAGCTCGCGCTCGACAGCGAGAAACGCGGCAGCGAGGTGGTGCTGCGGACGAAGAAGCTCATTGTGGGTTATCCGGGCAACACGCTGTTCGATTGCGGAGATGTGGAGCTGCGCTGGCGCGATCGCGTCGCGCTGATCGGCCCGAACGGTGCGGGCAAGACCACGTTCGTCCGCACTGCGCTGGGGACGATTCCGCCGTTGAAGGGCGAGGTCGAGTTGGGCCCAAGCGTGGAAGTCGGCTACTTCGCTCAGGCGCACGACGAGTTGGATGAGCACGCGCGGGTGATCGAAGAGGTACAAAAGCATAAACGCATGAGCGACGGCGAAGCGCGCCATTACCTGGCGCAATTCCTGTTCATGAACGACGATGCCTTCAAGCCCATCGCCGGCTTGAGCGGCGGCGAGCGAGCGCGGCTGGCACTGGCGATCCTGCAGCTCACGGGCGCGAACTTCCTGGTGCTCGACGAGCCAACCAACCATCTCGACATCATGGCACAGGAGGAACTCCAGGCTGCGCTCGAAGGCTACGACGGCACGATTCTGCTGGTCTCACACGACCGCTACCTCATCAGCAGGCTGGCCACGCAGATCTGGCAGATCGAGGGTGGCAGGCTGCACGTCTTCCGCGGCACTTACGCCGAGTGGGTGAAGTGGCGGGCATCTGCTCCCTCTCCCCTTGGGGGCAGCACGTCCTCGCGGCGAAGCGAAGGGAAAGAGGGTAGGGGTGAAAGCGCGCGCGTGACGAAGCGCGCAACGGCCGAAGCAGAGGTTCCTCCCCTTCGGCAGGCTCAGGGTCGGAATGACAGGTCGAACAAGAACGCCGAGAGGAAACGTCAGCAACAGATTGCCGAATTGGAAGCGCACATCGCAGCGCTCGAGTCGAAGTTGAAGGCGCTGTGCGAGGCGATGCAGAGCGCGAAGGGCAGCGACGAGGCGCGCGGACTGAGCATCGAATACGCCCTTGCCCAGCGCGAGCTGGACGAGGCGATGAGGCGGTGGGAAGCAGTGGCAGCGTAGGCTGCCCATCCGCATCGGCAAGCCCGTCTTCGCGGGCATCTCGAATGCGGCAATTGACGATGTGAGGAATGTGACATGACGACCGTGAACGAAATCCTGCTGGCCGATGCGCCGGCAATCCACGGGCTGACCTTCCGCCGCTTCCGCGGCGAGAGCGATTTCCCGCGCATGGCGGCATTGGACCAGGCATGCGCCGATGCCGATCAGGTGGATGACGCGACCACGCCGGAGGAACTGGCGAACTGGTTTGCGCATATGACCAACTGTGATCCGCACAAAGACATGTTGTTCGTTGAGGACGCGGCCGGCGAGTTGATCGCCACATGCCGCAACTGGTGGCGGCGCGAGGAAGCGACCGGCTATTACATCTATGGCCACTCCGGGCGCGTGTCGCCGAAGTGGCGTCGGCGCGGCATCGGGCGCGCATTGCTGCATCACATGCAGCGCCGCATCCGCGAGGTCATCGGCGAACAAGGCCATCCGGCCGACGCGCCGCGCTTCTTCCAGACCTGGGCGGCAGACACCGAGGTCGCTACCGAGAAGCTGTTGACGAGCGAAGGCTACGCCCCGGTGCGTTACAGCTTCGAAATGACGCGTCCGCTGGTCGCGGGGCAGGACGACATCCCGCGCTTCCCGCTGCCGGAGGGCTTCGAGGTGCGGCCGGTGCAGCCCGATCAGTGGCGCGCCCTGTTCGAGGCCGACGTCGAGGCCTTTCGCGACCACTGGGGGTTCTCGGAGCCGACCGAGGCGCACTTTCAAGGTTGGATCGAGTGGAAGTGGTTCCGCCCGGAGTTGTTTCGGGTGGCGTGGGACGTCGAGAAGAACGAGATCGCCGGCGCGGTCGAGAACTTCATCAACGAGGACGAGAACGCCAAGTACAACCGCAAGCGCGGTTACACCGAAGGCATCTTCGTGCGGCGGCCGTATCGCAAGCGTGGGTTGGCGCGGGCGCTCATCGCCCTCAGCCTGCAGATGCACAAGGACCTGGGCATGACCGAGGCGGCGCTGAGCGTGGATGCCGAGAACCTCACCGGTGCGTTGCGTGTATACGAGGCGTGCGGTTTCCGCGTGGCCAAGCGCTACACCACCTATCGCAAGGCGATTGAACCATGACGACAACGCTCACCCGGCGTCCCTTCGGCAACATGAATAATCTAGAGATCGTTGAAGCCGGGCCGCATCATCGGGCCGTGTTGCGACACCTGTTCGAGTTATACGCGCACGACTTCAGCCCGATGACGCAGTCGGACGTGAACGAGCGCGGCATGTTCACCGAGGATGACTTTCTGCTCGGTTGGTGGGACCGCTATGGTGACACCTTTCACCCATTCCTGCTGCGCGCCGATGGTAGATTCGCGGGCTTTGCCTGGGTGGAGGAAGGGAGCTACATCCGGCCGAAGCGGGATCATCACTGGCTGATGGGCGAGTTCTTCATCCTGCGCAAGTATCGCGGCAAAGGCATCGGCGAGTGGTTCGCGACGCAGTTGTTCGCCCGCTTCCCCGGCACGTGGGAGGTGGGCGAGATTCCCGAGAACAAAGACGCGCAGGCATTCTGGCGCAAAGTGATCGGCCGATACACCGGCGGCCGCTTCGAAGAGATCGTGGTGGATAACGAGCGATGGGAGGGACCGGTGCAGCGGTTTGAAAGTCGGGCAGGTCGGTGAAGTCGGGCAAGTCAGTCAAGTCGGTCAGGTCGGGCAAGTCGGTCAGGTCGGGCAAGTCGGTCAGGTCGGGCAAGTCAGACGCGACGACCTGACGACCTGATGACCTGATGACCTGATGACCTGACGACCTGACGACCAAAAAGGAGAAGCATGTCAGCAGCCTACGAAGCATTTGAAGAGGAACTGGAACAGGAGGCGCAAGAGAAGCCTTTCAATTACGGCTACTTCAGGCGCATGCTGCGCTACCTTGGGCCATACACGGCGCAACTGAGCATCGTCGGCGTGTTCGTGCTGCTGGGCACGGTCGCCAACCTGATCGAGCCGGCGATCATCGCGGTCATCATTGACCGCGGCATCGTGAACAAAGACGTGCCGCTCATCGTCGGGCTGGTGGGGCTGCTGTTGGCCTTCCGGCTGATCGCGTGGGCGGCCGGCTACGCGCGCATCCATCGCATCAACGTCGTCAGCCAGGGCGTGCTGCACGACATGCGCAGCGAGCTGTTCACGCACATCCAGAAGCTCAGCCTGCGCTTCTACGACAACCGACCGGTCGGTAAGATCATGTCGCGCGTCACCAGCGACATCGGCGCGATCAACGAGCTGCTCAACGGCGGCCTGACCATGATCATCGCCGAAGGCCTCAGCCTGGTCGGCATCATCGTCATCATGCTGGCCATCAACTGGCAACTGGCGCTGGCGTGCTTCGCCGCGCTGCCGTTCTTCTGGTTGATCTTCGGCAGCTTGCGCAACAAGGTGGAGGCTACCTGGATGAATGTGCGCAAGAGCGCATCCAACATGAACGCCAACCTGAACGAGAGCATCAACGGCGTGCGCGTGACGCAGGCCTTCAACCGTCAGGAGCACAACATTGCCCGCTTCGCCCGCATCAACCAGTGGAACCGCGACGCCAACGTGCGCGCCATCAAGCTGGATAACCTGATCTGGCCGCTGTTCGACCTGGTGGGCGTGATGGGCACGGCGTTGCTCGTCTACGTCGGCGCGGTGCAGCTGAACGCCGGGCTGGTGACCATCGGCGTGATCACCGCCTTCATCCAGTATCTGTGGCGCTTCTGGGCGCCCATCAGCGCGCTCAGCCGTGTGTACTCGCAGGTGCTCAGCGCTATGGCCAGCGCCGAGCGCGTGTTCGAGTTCCTCGACACTGCGCCGGAGGTCCAGGATGCGCCGGATGCCAGACCGCTGCCACAAATTCGCGGGGCTGTGACGTTCGAGAACGTGCACTTCAAGTATGAGGCCACCAGCAAGAGCGCGCTGCGCGGCGTCAACCTTCACGTCGAGCCAGGACAGACGGTCGCCATCGTCGGGCCAACCGGCGCCGGCAAGACCACCATCATCAACCTGATCATGCGCTTCTACGACCCGACCGAAGGGCGTGTGTTGATTGACGGGCACGACCTGCGCGCGGTCACGCTGGCCTCGCTGCGCCGGCAGGTGTCGCTGGTTCTGCAAGACCCGTTCATCTTCAGCGGCACCATCCGCGACAACATCCGCTACGGCAAGTTGGAGGCGACGCAGGAGGAAATCGAAGCGGCAGCCAGGGCCGTCGGCCTCGATGCCTTCATCAGCAAGATGAAGGACGGCTATGACTACCAGGTCGAGGAGCGCGGCGGGCGACTGTCGCTTGGCCAGCGCCAGCTCGTGTCGTTTGCCCGCGCGCTGCTGGCCGACCCGCGCATCCTGATCCTGGACGAGGCCACGTCCAGCGTGGACACGCACACCGAGCGGCTGATCCAGCAGGCCCTCAGGGTGCTGCTCAAAGGCCGCACGGCGTTCGTGATCGCCCACCGCCTGAGCACCGTGCGCGATGCCGACGTGATCCTGGTGATGCGCGACGGCCAGATCGCCGAACAGGGCTCGCACGACGAGCTGATGGCGCTGCGCGGGCTGTATTACAAGCTGGTGACGGCGCACAAGGCCACCGGCGCCGACATCGCGCCGATGCCCGCCCAGCCGGCGATCGCGCCAGTTGTCACCTCGGTGAACTGAGGGATGGCGTGCACATCCTCTACGCCGTCCGCGCGTTTCGAGAATGCGCCCCGGGCGATCTCCAGCGACAATCGAGGCGAGCAACTGATCTGTGCGCCGCTCGTGAGAGGACGGCATCTGCTGGGACCGCATTTGTTAAGAGCGCTGCGACATGGCCGCCGATCGTCGAACCGCGTGCGTCCGTTGCCAACGGCACAGGAGGATCAAAGCAAGTTATGAGCAAGATACGCACAACCCGTTTGAAAATGATCGCTTCGCTCGCCGGGTTCGCCGGCGCTGCTTGTGCAGCGCTCTTCATGCTGTCTGCGTCGCCGGCGCCTGTCATGGCCAAGGATGCCGCAGCCCCCGGGATCGGCGCATCAACGGCTGTGTCTCGCACGATCACGCTGAAGAGCCTGCGCGCGGGCCTGGATAAGCTGAAGAGCTACCGTGCGCGCTGGGCCTGGTCGTTTGATGGCAAGTTGGCCAACGGCAAGCCATACACAGCCTCATACGCTTTCAGCGAGTCGGTGATCCTCGCCGACAAGCTGGCCGCTCGGGTGATGACGATCTCGCAGACACCCCGGTCGGCGAACGACCCGTCGAGCTGGATGATCGAGGCTTACGATATCGCCGGCACGTTCTACGTGAGCAGTTCCTTGAACACCGATAAAGCATCGCGCTGTACGCCGGTTCCTATGCCCGCCGGCTTCTTTGAGGCGATGGATCTGACCGGCGGTCGAGAGATGCGCGGCGTGAAGTTGGTCAAGGAGGGCGATCGCGTGAACGGTATCCTGGCCGATCAGTATGCTCTGGATGCCACGGCCATCTTCACCCGTGGCGTTAAGTCCGCCAGCGGCAACATCTGGATCGCGCGATGGTAGCTACGTCGTCAAGTTCACCTTGCAGGTCACAGGTGACGCCAGCTCGCTCGGGGAAGGAGTCACCGGCAGTCAGCCCGATCAGTTAGCCGAGGGTAAGCTAACGGCGGAATACGTCGTCCTCGACACCAATAAGGTGAAAGCGATCGAGCTGCCGGCAGCATGCCAATCGGCCGAATCGGTTGCCGACGACATCCCCTTGCCCAAGAGCGCGACCGGCACCTTCACCCGCGAAGGCATGACGATGTTCCAGAGCGAGGATAAACCAGAAGCGCTGGTCGAGTTCTTCAAGAAGGAGATGCCGGCCAAGGGATGGAAGGCGGGCAAGGTGCAGATCATCAGCTCCATGACCCAGTTGGAATTCACCAAAGGCAGCCGCACTGTTCGCATCGTCATCATGCAGAACCCGACCGGCAAGGGCATGATGGTGGTCGTCAACGAGGAGGGATAACGCGTGGCCCTTGCAAGCGCCCTCTCCGGCGTGCTTGCAAGGGCGCCCGGCAATGTCCGACTTCTCAGGGCAACGATTTCAAATAAGCCCAGAGCTGTTCGAGGTCTGAGTCGCTGGCCTTGCCGATCGCCCGCCAGGGCATCGCGTCGGACATTTGGCTGCCGTCGGGGCGCTGGCCGGTGCGCATGGCAGCGATGAACTCCGCCTCGCTCCATTGCCCGGCCACGCCGGAGGCGGTCAGGCCGCGTGCGTACATTGCGCCCAGTTGTTGCCCGCGCAGATCTTGGCCGTGGCAGGCCCGGCAATGATGCCGACGGACCAATTCATCCGAACCTGTCGCCGAGGATTGCGATGCGTGTTGCGGCTGCGCCCCGGCCTGCTGCTGAGAAATCGGTTCGTTGCGCCTCACGTTTTGAGCTGAGGCTCCGTAACGAATGATGTCCGACACGATGAGGCCGACGAGCAGGTATCCGCACAGGGCACACAAGGCAACTGGCACAGCGATCACAACTAGAATTGCTTTGTTGTTCATTCGAATTACCTCTTGGTTTGTTTTGATGATCAAATATTTGGACAATCAAAATACTTTACGATCGAGGTAAACGAAAGTTGCGCAAGAAGACGATCCCACCGCGTGAGGAACTGCTGCGTTTGGTCGGTCAAGATATGGGTCGGGCCATCGCCACCCGCAACGTCCTGTTCAATCAGGCTGTGGCCGACCACCTCGGCATCAACACGACCGATCTGCGCTGTCTGGATGTGCTCGACCGGCACAAGGAGGAGCCGATGACGCCAAGCAAGCTGGCCGAATTGACCGGTTTGAGCAGCGGGGCAGTGACGGATGTGATTGACCGGCTGGAACGAGCGGGGTTTGTCAAGCGCGAACGCTCGACCGCCGACCGGCGCTCGGTGCTCCTGCGGCTGACGCCGGCTCACGCTCAGCGCGTCGCGCCGCTCTTCGACGGCATTCAGGCTGCCATGGCAGAGCTGGCAGCTTCATACAGTGATGCTGAGCTGGCCGTCATCCATGACTTCCTTAGCCGCAGCGTGGAGATTGCGCGAAGTGAGGCTGATAAGTTACGCGATCAAAAGCCTTGACGACAGGCAAACGTGATCGGGAGGTTGAGGCTTCAGCCGAGGGATCTGTCCGATCGAGTCCTCTGCCTGTCGGTTGGAGCAACGCGGGGTTCGATGATTTCTGCCGTCGGCTCGATGCGTGAAGCTACTCGAACAGTTCCGCCACTTTTACCACAAAGCCGGGCAGCACGTCTTCGCCGGTAAGTTCGTCATTGACCGTGAGCTCGCGCACATTGGTCAGCGAGCGATAGACCAGCACCGTCTTCGACGTTGGATCAATCAGCCACACCAGAACTACGCCAATGGCAAAATATTCACGCAGCTTCTGCAGCACTTCGGGCATGCTATCGCCGGGCGACAAGATCTCCACGATGATCTCAGGGGAAACGTCGAGAAAGGCGCTCGATGATCTCTGGCTGTAGCGTTCGTTGGAGATGTAGAGCACGTCTGCTGCTCGGGTGGTGTCGGGATTGCGGCGCGTGTAGATGCCGACTTCGCCGCTACGCACTTTGCCAGTCTTGGCAATGCGAACGTGGTTGTGTAATGCTGCAGCAATGGCGATCTCAACCGCGCCGTGTTCATCTCCCGTCGGCATCTTCTTCACCAATCTGCCCTCTACTAACTCTGCGCTCTCGACGCCGCTTATGCGGGCGAGTTCTTCGCCCGTAATCAGGCGCTCTTCGGCAGGAGTTGGCGTGCGAACCACATCCGGCGTGTCCATGACCCGATTATCGCTGAGATCGTCCCGTCGTCACTGCCCGCCGACGATCGTCCTCACGACGCGCAGATCCTGATCGAGGATGACGAGATCCGCATCGTAGCCCGGCGCGATCTTGCCCTTGCGGTCGCCCACGCCTATTGCGCATGCCGGCGTATGCGAGCACATCCGCGACGCCTCGGCCAAGGTGCAGCCGGTGGCCGCGATGATGTTGCGGAAGGCGGCATCCATCGTCAACGTGGAGCCGGCCAGGGCGCCATCGGTCAGCCGGGCCACGCCCTGGCACACAGCTACGCGCTGGGCGCCTAGGGTGAAGTCCCCGTCGCCCAGCCCCGTCGCTTCCATTGCGTCGGTGATCACGGCCAGGCGATCCGCCCCCTTGCATTTGTAGAGCACGGCCATCGCAGCGGGATGCACGTGCACGTTGTCGCAGATCAGTTGCGCGTATACGGCGTCGTTCGCCAGCACCGCGCCGAGCGTCCCCGGTTCGCGATGGTGCAGACCACGCATGGCGTTGAAGGTGTGCGTGGCCTGGTTGGCGCCGGCGGCAAAGGCAGCCTGGGCCTGGGCATAGGTTGCGTCGGTGTGGCCGAGGGCGACGGCGATGCCGAGTTGCCGTGCATCTTCGATCAGGCGCATCACGCCATCCACTTCTGGTGCGACGGTGATGAGTTTGACGGCCCCGCTCTCGAACCATGGACAGTATTCGCCGGGATCGGCCGGGCGCATGAACTCGGCCTGCTGCGCGCCGCGTTGCCGGGGGTTGATATAGGGGCCCTCGATGTGCACGCCGAGGATGTGCGCCGCGACCGGTCCCTGGGCAACAAGTGCGTCGGTCAAGGCCCGTCTGACGTTTTCGACGGCGGCTGCGACTTGATCGCGCGGCGCAGTCATCGTGGTAGGCACGAAGCCGGTCACGCCGTGTGCGGCGAAGAAGCGCGCCATGGTGTGCAGCGCCTCGGGCGTGGCGTCCATCGCGTCCGCACCCATCGCGCCATGCACGTGGATGTCAATGAAGCCGGGCAAAACGAGGTATTCGCGCGCGTCAATCACGGTGGCATCCGCCGGCGCGTCTATGTGCGTTGCGATCGCGTAGATCTCGCCGTCCTCGATCAGCACTCGCTTTTCGCGCTCGATGCGTTCGTCCAGCACCAACCGGCCGCAGTCAATCACCATGTGCATCGGTTAGAATCATACGCGTGACGAACGATGAACGCGAACGCGCTCGGGCGCGTGATCGTAATCGCAAAACCGCTTCCATCTTTGGCCTGCTCATCATCGCCGCATTGATCATCAGCATGATTGCGTCGGCGATCATCGTGACGCCGCGCTGACGAGCACCCAGAGTAGAGCACACATGTAGTACACCACATACACACGCAGTACGCAAAAACACACACGACCAAGGAAGATTCGATGTCCAACCGAACCGTCATTCACTCCGATTCCGCTCCTAAAGCTATCGGTCCGTATTCGCAAGCCATCATCTCTGGTGGCCTCGTCTTCTGCTCCGGCCAGGTGCCGATAGACCCGGCCACCGGCGAGCTGGTGGCCGGCGGCATCCAGGAACAAACCCACCGCTCACTGATGAACCTGAAGGCGGTGCTGGAGGCTGCCGGCTCCGGACTCGACCGCGTAGTGAAGACCACGGTCTTCCTGCAGAGTATGAACGACTTCGCCGCGATGAACGCGGTATATGCCACTTACTTCCCGAACGATCCTCCCGCGCGTTCCACAGTCGAGGTGGCCAGGTTGCCCAGGAATGCCCTGGTGGAGATCGAGTGTATTGCGCAGGTATAAGTGAAAGTCTGTGACGCATGAAGGCGGGCCGATGGCTCGCCTTCTTCACAAAAGCAAGAGGCCATGATCATCCGAGAGGCGCTCACCTTCGATGACGTGCTGTTGACGCCGGGTTACACCGAGGTGTTGCCCGGCGAAGTGGACACGCGCGCCCGGCTCACCGGCAGCATCACGCTCAACATCCCCGTGCTGAGCGCGGCGATGGATACTGTGACCGAGGCGCGCATGGCGATTGCGCTGGCCCGCGAGGGTGGCATCGGCGTCATTCATCGCAACCTGACCATCGAGCGGCAGGCCGAAGAGGTGGACAAGGTCAAGCGTAGCGAAAGCGGCATGATCGTGGACCCGATTACCTTGCCGCCGGAGGCGACCTTGCGCGAGGCCGAGGCTATCATGGCGCGCTATCGCATCAGCGGCGTGCCGATCACGCGCGATCACAAGTTGGTCGGCATCCTCACCAATCGCGATATTCGTTTCGTGGAACCTGCCGATTACGACAGAGCGGTGTCCGAATTCATGACGAGCGAGCGGTTGATCACTGCGCCGGTCGGCACCACGCTGGAGCAGGCTCAAGCTATCCTCGCCAAATATCGCATCGAGAAGCTGCCGTTGGTGGATGCGCAAGGCCATCTCAAGGGCTTGATCACGGTCAAAGACATCCAGAAGCGGCGCGACTATCCCAACGCGGCGTCTGATCATCGCGGGCGGTTGCTTTGTGCCGCGGCCGTGGGCGTCGGTAAGGATGCTGAAGCTCGAGCGCGCGCGCTCATCGCCGCCGGCGTGGACGTCATCGTCATAGATACGGCGCATGGCCATTCGCGGGGCGTGTTGGACACCATTCCGCGCATCAAGCGGCTGGGGGAGGTGTGCGTGGTAGCCGGCAATGTCGTCACCAAAGAGGGCGTGCGTGCGTTGGTGGCGGCCGGGGCCGATGCAGTCAAAGTGGGCGTCGGCGCTGGCAGCATCTGCACTACGCGCATCGTCAGCGGCGCCGGCATGCCCCAGATCACCGCCATCATGGACTGCAGCGAGGAAGCAGCGCGCGCCAATACACCGATCATCGCCGATGGCGGCATTAAGTACAGCGGCGACATAGTGAAGGCGCTGGCTGCCGGCGCTTCCACCGTCATGCTGGGCAGCCTGCTGGCCGGGCTGGATGAGTCCCCTGGAGAAGTGGTGCTCTACGAGGGACGGCGCTTCAAGGATTACCGCGGCATGGGGTCGCTCGGCGCGATGCAGGGGCTGGGCAAAGATCGCTACGGCAGTGGGCAGTCGGGCGGCAAGACGGTTCCGGAGGGCATCGAAGGGCGGGTGCCTTACAAGGGCACGCTGCGCGATTATATCTATCAGCTTATCGGCGGCCTGCGCAGCGGCATGGGCTATGTGGGTGCGCGCAACCTGGACGAGTTGCGCGCCAAGGCGCGCTGGGTGCGCATCACGAACGCCGGCTTGACGGAGAGCCACGCGCACTCCGTCATCATCACCAAAGAAGCCCCCAACTACCAGGTCAAGAGCTGAGCTACGCGCTCATGCCGGAGCGTCCGCGCGGGAGGTGTCCGCGCGGGAGGTGTCCGCGCGGTGGCTGCGCGAGAGCGCGCTCAAGAGCGGCAGCGAGTCTCCAACAGCCGGCTCTGGAAGCTGCGCACGCGATAGCGATCCCCCTCTCGCACCAGCCTGTACTCGTAATCGCGCACCTCGCAAATTTGCGCCCGGTTGAGGGTGTTGGCGTAGCGCCAGAATTCGCGACTGGTGACGATGGCGCCGTCTGCAGTCTCCGAGACGAGGGTGGGCGGACGCAGGTATTCGTAGCTGATGTCCAGCGCCTCGCGCTGAGTGGGCGAAATGCGCATCGCGCGAGGCAGACGGACGTCGCCGAAGCTGGTCACCAATCGCAGCGCATCGCCTGTCCAGTAATCTTCCAGATCCTTTGCCGTTATCTTACCGGTGTAGAACGACAGGAGCAGCTCGTTTAGCCCGCGGACGTTCTGCGCGGCCGGGTGTGCCTCGGCCGGACTCAGCGTGCCGATCGGCGCGGGCTCGGGTGTAAGAACTTCTGCCTGAGCCGGCGCGGGTGCTTCGGTGGATACGGCCTGGTCGGTGAGGGCTTCCGTCGGTTGTGCGGCAGTGGTCATGATGGGCGCAGCCGCGTCGCCCTGGCCGGCAGCGCTGGTGGCTTCGTCGGCCGGTGGGGTTGCAGGAGGAGCGGTGGCCGCCTCCGCGATCGGCATGGACGTTGACTGATCCGCAGCGGGTAGGGCGCTCGCAGCGGAGGAGGCGGGCGTAGCTTGAGCGGCTGGGCCGCTGATCAACCGCGGCAACAAAAGGGCGGCGCAGGCGACCAGCACGAGCAACGAGAGAAGCAGCGCGACAGTGCGCGGGATCGCCGGCCACGGGCCTGCGCGGCGTTGGGGAGCCGGCGCGCCCTCGGCGGCTGCAGGCAATTGGTCGGCAGGATCGAGGCTGCTGATGCCGGCCGCAGCGTAGGCCGCCGGCTTCAGCTCGCGCAGACGGCTCTGGAGCACGCGCAGCTTGTCCTGGGCCCGGGCGACTTCGATGATTTCACGCGTCTTGCCGAAGGTGCCGGTGCCGGGCAGCGCCTGGTAATCGAGACCGATATCCTGGCACAGCGAGATCAGTTCCGACTCGGAGAACTCGTTGAGCAAAAGTTCACGCAGCTTAAGGAGGGTTTGATCGGTCATGAGATGGATTCCGAAGCGACGTCTGACTTGAGATATGCGGCATACTGTTCGTTCCAGGGTGCGTATTTCGCGATCCAGGCCAGGAACTGCGTGCGGCGATGGCTGGCGGGGAGATGATGGACGAACAGGCTCACGGCGCGATCCAACTCATGGCCGCGAAGCAGCCACATCGAGTAGTGCCGGTCGCCGTGATGATAGGGTCCGTAGATTTTGCCGCCGAGCGTGCGTTGGAGGAATTCGAGCACAGCCACATCGCGCTGATGCAGCTTGATCTGCAGACAGGGGTTGCGCCAGTCGCCCGTAAACGATCCCTCGCTCACAACGATCCCCATGATATATCCCAGGTCGAATTCGCTTATTCCATCTGCCATGCGGCTAACCCGATGTCGTATCGTCGGTCGTGTGTTTCACGGGGAAATTTTACATGAAACAAATCGCGGTGAGCGAGGTGGCAAAAAGCGCGCCCAGCAGGATTCGAACCCACAACCCCTTGATCCGAAGTCAAGTGCTCTATCCAGTTGAGCTATGGGCGCACATACGACCGCTCGACGCCGAACGGCGCATCAGCCCCGTCACTCTATCACATTTGACAGATCCGAGCAACTCGCTATCATGTCTTGCGTGTTGCCGGGTCCTGCGCGGCGGAAGCCTTCGAACCCCGCCAGGACCGGAAGGTAGCAACGGTAAGAAGTCTCTTTCGGGTGTCGTAGGGATACCTGGCAACACACACTTTTGGGGTTCGTAGCGATCCAGCATCTCGCGATGGAAGCACAGTCCACGTCGAAGCCGGCCGAACCACCCTCTTGGGGCTCCCGCGGAAAGTCCAAGCCTCGCCGCGTGCGTTGGCTGGCAATTCCGATCATCCTCGGTGTATTCAGCCTGTTGACCGTGGGTTCGGAGTTCCGCCTGCCGGCCGCAGCGCAGTTCAGTGCCAGTCGGTGTGCGGCGCCTTGTTGAGGACGAACCACCCGTAGAGCAGGCCGCGATAGGTCTGCGCGCGCATGCCGCGCCGCTCGTAGAAGGGGCGCAGCGCGCGCTGCAAGGCGGGCAGCCGGTAGAAGGGCACGCCGGGGAAGTAGTGGTGCTCGAGGTGGTAGTTCGAGTTGAGGAAGGCGAAGTCCCAGAACCAGTGCCCGCGCATGAGCGTGCCCCACCGGGCCGGATCGCCAGGATCGATGTCGTAGTGCTGGCCGAGCCGGTTGAGCGTGAAGGCCACCGGGAAGACGAAGAAGACGGGGACGAGGTGCGCTCGGATCGCAGCGCCCGCCCCGAACGCCCCCCAGAGCGCGGCGATGGCCGCCAGATGGGCCGCCGTGGCCACGAGC
>JAIMBB010000197.1 GCA_023511655.1 Anaerolineae bacterium | reverse complement strand
GCGATAGGGGGTGCGTTCACGGTTGGGGGCAAGGACACATCCTCTCGCAGGCTGCGAGCCTGCGAGAGGATAAGGGCGCGGTTGGGGGCGTTGGCGCGCTTCAAGGTTGTCCCTATTGGCGAACGCACCCCAGAGAAAGCGCCCTGCGGCATAATCTCATCCCGAGCAACTTCCCGCCGCTCACCCGGCCATGTATCGCTTCACCCTTGGCCACGCGGCCATCACCCTTATCAACGCCGGCGACATTCGCGCCGACTTGCGGGCCTGGTTCGGCCTGCCTCTCGCCGAAAGTCAGCCGTCTCAGGACAGCGTGCAGCCGGTCGCCGTGCCGATGCAAAACGTCCACATCGCACTTGGCCAGGCGTCCGTGCTCGTGGACGCCAGCCGCTGGGCGTCCGCCCCGGATTCGGAGTTCTACTTGCCCGGCTATTCACCGCCGCCCACCCTGGCGACCCAACTGGCGGCCGCCGGCGTCGTCTCCGGGGAGATCACGCACGTGGTCATCACTCATGCCCACTTCGACCATTTCAACGGCCTGGCCGACCCCACCGATGGCGATGGGAAGCCCTGCTTCCCCAACGCCCGGCACTACCTGAGCCAGGCCGACTGGGAGAGTGCCGACATCCAAAGCGCATTGCACCACCCGCATTCATTGACCAACCGCACGCTGGGCATGTTGCATCGTCGCGGCTCCCTCGCTCTGGTCAATGGCGACCTGGGCATCGCCGATGGAATCGCTATCCTCGCCGCGCCTGGCGAGACGCCCGGTCATCAGATCGTCCGGGTGCAGTCTGAGGGGAAGGTACTGTATTGCATTGGCGACCTGTATCACCACCCGCTCGAGGTCGAACGACCGGACCGGCAGGTATGGTGGGCAGACGCGAAGGCCAACCGCGCCAGCCGGGAGCGTATCGTGAGCGCGGCCTTGCGCGAGGATGCTTTCGTCATCGCGGCCCACATCCGCGGCCTCGGCAAGTTGAGGCAGACGGCAGACGGCGTTCGCTGGGTCACAGTAGACGTTGCAACCAGACAGGGTACCTGAGCAGGTAGGTGCGTTGCACGAACACCATCCGGTCGCTGCCGGTGTTGCACACCATCACGCTGGCGTTGAGGTGGAGCGGGCCGAACACGTTCGACGAGCGCGCCATGAGGATGCAATTGCCCGTTGCGTAGCGCTCCGGCCCCAGCCCGAAACGCTGCGAATACCAGTTGTAGATCAGGCTGAATGGTTCGTCGCTGCGATAGGTCTCTACGCGCCTGAAGACGAAGTTGGGCACGGCGCGCACGGTGTCGCTCGCGTCAACCGTCGTCGCGCCAGGATAGCGGGCCGCGTGATACGTGTGCCAGGCCCATGCGCCCAAGCTGCCCCAGATGGCCGCAACAAGCGCCAGCGTGACCAGGGCGATGCGCAAGAGCAACTTGCGCGCATCCCCTCGATCCGCTACCCTTACCGTCGCCTGTTCCCAGCTCCATGCCATGACCACTTCATACTACATCTTTCCCGATCAGGTTTACTTCGGCTTCGGCGTCGCCCGCCGCGTCGGCCCGGAGCTCAGGGCCGAAGGCCTGCAGCATGCCTTTATCATCGCCGATCCCGGCGTCGTCGCAGCCGGATTGGTCGAGCCGGTCATCGCCTCGCTCACCTCGGCCGGCCTGGCCCACACCCTCTATGATCAGGTGGTGCCCAACCCCAGTTGCGAGTCGGTGGACGCGGCTGCCGATGCCTATCGCGCTGGCGGCGCCGACTGCATCGTGGGCATCGGCGGCGGCAGCGGACTGGACACGGCTAAGGCAGTTCGGTTGGTGGTGGCCGGCCCGCCGGAAGGCCGGGTCGCCGAGTATGCCTACCGGCTGGGCGATCGGGCTCGCCCACACCCACCCCGCCACCGTCTGCCGTTCTACGCAGCAATCCCCACCACGGCCGGCACCGGCGCCGAGGTTACTCCCTGGGCCGTCATCACCGATCAGCGCGACAAGCTCAAGTTCGGCGTGGGCGGGCCGCACTCCGTGCCGAGCATGGCGCTGGTAGACCCCGAGTTGACGCTGGGGTTGCCGTCGTTCCTCACCGCGGCCACCGGCATGGACGCCCTAACCCACTGCATCGAGGCCTACGTCTCGACCAACGAGAACACCGCGCTCGACCCGATGATCCTGTATGGCATCAAGCTGATCGGGCGCAGCCTGCCCGTCGCAGTCGCCAAACCATCCAACCGTCCGGCGCGCAGCGACATGGCGCAGGCAGCGATGATCGGCGGCATCGCCATCAGCAGCAAATGGCTGGGCGCGTGCCATTCGCTGGCACATCAGCTCAGCAGCTTTGCCAACGTGCAACATGGCCTGGCCAACGCCATCATGCTGCCGCACGTCATGCGCTTCAACTTGCCGGGTGCCATGAGCCGGTATGCCCGCATCAACGATGCCCTGGGTGGATCACCCGATGGGGCCGTGCGCCAGCGCGCCGAGAATGCTGTGCGGCTGGTCGAGCAACTCATCGGCGACGTGGGCTTGCCGGCTCGCCTGCGCGACGTCGGTGTGAGCGAGGCCATGATCGAGCCGATGGCCAAAGCCGCCTATACGCTCGACCTGAACTGGTGGACCAACCCGCGCGAGGTGAGCGAGCAGGTGATGGCCACGCTTTACCGCCAGGCGTTCTAACAGCGGCCGCCCGAACCCGTTTTGCGCATCTCGCTCCCCTCGCCTATAGTCGCGCCTCGAATCACCATGAACACTCGTACTGGAAACTTCCCGATCGGATTTCGACGTGGCGGCTCGGCCTGGCAGCGCGACCTGCCCGCCTTGTTGCAATGGGCCAAGGACAACGGCCTGAGCGGCGTTGACTTGGGGCGCGACGCCGACAAGATCGGTCAACACGTGCTCGACGCCGGCCTGCGCATCGGCTCGGCCGACTTGAAGGAATGGCAAGGCATGATCTCGCCCGACAAAGCCACACGCCAAAAGGCGGTGGAGACCAACGCAGCCTACATCGAGCAAAACGCTGCGCTCGGGCCAATCAACTACTTCGTCGTCATGCTGCCGGAGAAGCCAGAATTGCCGCGCGCCGAGAACTTCGATTACATGATCGAGAGCTTCGCCCAACTGGTGCCAGTTTTGGAAGCCGCCCGGGCGCGCATCGTCATCGAAGGGTGGCCGGGCCCAGGCGCGCTGTGCTGCACACCAGAGGGCTACCGCGCCTTCTTCGAAGCCGTGCCGGCAAAGGTCATGGGCGTGAATTACGACCCATCCCACCTGATGCGCATGGGCATTGACCACATCCGCTTCCTGAACGAGTTCGCCTCGCGGGTATATCACGTACACGGCAAAGATACCGAGCTGGATGCCGAGGCGCTATACGAGTTCGGGCACGAGCAACCTCCGACTTTCGCCCGGCCGGTCGCATTCGGCGGCATGACCTGGCGCTATGCCATCCCCGGCCACGGCCAGGTGCGCTGGGTGCAGGTGATGCGCATCCTGGTCGCGCACCGCTACGAAGGCATGATCTCGATCGAGTTGGAGGACGCCAATTTCAACGGCACGCCGGAAGGCGAACAGCGGGGCATTCTGCTGGGGGCGAACTTCCTGGCCGGCTGCTGAGGGGGTGTATGCACATGCCGACCCACGCAGGTGGGCGCGGGCTCCACCTCGCCCTCGCCGATGGTTCCGCGCTCGCAGCATACATCCCCGACCACCCAATCAAGGAGTGCGTTCACGAATAGGGGCATGAACCTCCCGCAGGCTGCTTGCTTGAGTTGCGCGGGCGACCACATAGGGTCGCCCCTACAACGGGCGGCGGGGTGTAATGTAGGGGCGGCCCTGCGTGGCCGCCCGCCCACATGTGCCAAACGCAGGCAGGCACGTAGGCCTGCCCCTACAAGAAAATGCCCCCGTGCGTGAACGCACCCCCCTCCACCTCGCTGAAGCCCGGCTACACAAGGGCCAAACCTCAGGAGCAAGTTCTCCTACAATTCCCGGCATGTCACTGACGACACAACAGATCATCACCCTGCAGGCGGCGGCGGATCGCATCATCCCACCGGACGACGAATCACCCGGCGCACGCGCGTCAGGCGCAGCCACGCAGCTCATCGCCATGCTCGACGGAGACCTGGCTGCGCTGAAGGACGACTATGCCGTCTTCCTCACCCAGCTCGACCTCGAAGCACAGGTAGCCTACGGCTCTCACTTCGCCGAGCTGAGCGCAGAGCAGCAAGACGTGTTGCTCGGCTCATTTCGGGCCTCGGCGTTCTTCAACCTGTTCGTCGAGCACGTGCACGAGCAATTCTGGAGCAGCGCGGCGGGCATGAAGCTGGTCGGGTTCGAGGTGAACGGATGAAATACGACGTCATCATCATCGGCGCAGGCGCGGGCGGGGGCGTGGCCGCAAAAGTGCTGACCGCGGCGGGCAAGCGCGTGTTGCTGATCGAGCGCGGGCGCTGGCTGACGTTCGAGTCAACCGGCCGCGACCATCTGCGCAACCAGCGCATGTCGCTCTACGGCCACAACGCCGGGCCGAGCGACGATCATCCGCGCGTGGTCGAACTGCCAAACGGCCAGGAACGCGTCGTCCTGCCCTGGCAGGAGGGCTACCAGGCCAACGCCGCGGCGGTGGGCGGCGGCACGCCGGTCTACGGCGCGCAGGCGTGGCGCTTCCACCCCACAGACTTCAAGATGGCGACGACCTATGGCGTGCCAGAGGGTTCATCATTGGCCGACTGGCCGATTGGTTACGACGACCTTGCGCCGTACTACGAGGCGGTCGAGCACGAACTGGGCGTATGCGGCGACGCCGGCGCGATGACGCACTTGCCGCCTTACCGCCGAGATTACCCAATGCCGCCCCAGCCGCTCACCCGGCCCGGCGCGCTTCACCGACGAGGCGCCGCCGCGCTCGGCTGGTCCACCGTGCCGGTGCCGCTGGCCATTAACAGCGTGCCATATGCCGGCCGCCCCGCCTGCATCCGCTGCCAGCACTGCGTGGGCTTCGTCTGCCCGGTGGACGCCAAGAACGGCGCGCACAACACGTTCATCGCCCACGCCATTGCCTCCGGCAAGTGTGACCTGATCACGGACGCGATGGTTGAACGCGTGCAGATGCGCGATGGCCACGCGACCGGCGTGAGCTACTTCGACGCCAAAGGCAGGCGCACCCTCGCCGAAGCGGAAGTCGTCGTGGTGGCCGCCGGCGCGGTCGAGACGGCCCGTCTGCTGTTGCTATCCGGCATCACCAACGACAACATCGGCCGCAACCTGCAAGGACACGTCTACGTCGGCGCGGTGGGCTTGTTCGAAGCAGAGGTCTACGACGGCCTGGGGCCGGGCGTGACCACGGCGACGACGCGCTGGAGCCACGACAACGACGGGGTCGTCGGCGGCGGCATGCTGGCCGACGACTTCATCGTGCTGCCGGCCATCTTTTGGAAGCGCTACCTGCCGCCCGGCGCGCCGCGCTGGGGACTGGCAGCCAAACATTGGATGCGCGATCACTATCGCCGTTGCAGCGAGATCAAAGGGCCGATCCAGGACATCCCCAGTCCGCAGGCGCGCGTCACGCTCGATCCACGCGTCAGGGATCGCTGGGGGCTACCCGTAGCGAGGCTATCCGGCACGACGCACCCGGAGTCCATCCGCACGGCGCGGTTCCTGCATGCGAAAGCGGTCGAATGGCTGAAGGCATCCGGCGCGGTCGAGGTGTGGGGCGAACCGCCTGCCGCGCCCTATCTCTCCGGTGGACAGCATCAGGCTGGCACGTGTCGCATGGGCCACGACCCGGCCACCTCGGTCGTAGACGCCCATTGCCGGGTGCACGGCACGGACAACCTGTATATCGCCGACGGCTCGGTACACGTGACCAACGGGGGCTTCAACCCGTTTCTGACCATCATGGCCCTGGCCTACCGGACGGCGGAAGGCGTGACCAAACGCTGGTGAGGGGGCCGCCGATTCCTGAAAGGTCGGGGCGAACGCCAACTGCGCGATCGCAACAGATGAATTTGCCGGCCGCACAGGCGCATGGCGAGGCGCAGTCTTCCGCCTATTCTTTCACCCGTTCGATGTATTCGCCGGTGCGAGTGTCTATCTTCAGCGAATCGCCCTCTTTGACGAAGCTGGGCGCCTGGATCACCGCGCCGGTTTCGAGCGTGACATTCTTTAACACGTTGGTAGCCGTGTCACCGCGTACGGCCACATCGGCCTGAACCACCTTCAACGTGACGAAAGTGGGCAATTCCACGCCGGCGATGTGCGCGCCGTCGAGCACGAGCAGGTTGACCGTGTCGTTCTCGCGCATGAACTGCGCGACATCGCCTACCATCTCCTCATCCAGCGCGATCTGGTCGAACGTCTCGGTGTCCATGAAGTGATAGGTGTTGCCATCCTTGTAGAGGAACTGCACCGGACGCATCTCGGACTGCACGATGTCAATGTCACTGCCGGCGCGCACGCGATCTTCGATCACCTTGCCGTTATTGATGTTTTTGAGCTTCATGCGCACCATGGCGCGCCAGTTGCCCGGCGCGATGTGCTGATATTCGACGACGCGCCACACGTCGCCGTTGTAGCGGATGAGCATGCCTCTGCGAAGGTCGGATGTCGTTGCCATGATTCACCTGCAAAATCAACCCTCCCGCGAATCGCGCCGGGAGGGTGAAATGATCTCGAGCCCGCTGCGCGCCGGCAGCGAAGCAATATTTTACATGGAACAGTAACTGCCTACCCTCTGAATAGCGAGTGAAATGCCAACTTGATTCGCGCATGGAACAGAGTCCGTTTTAGCG
>JAIMBB010000196.1 GCA_023511655.1 Anaerolineae bacterium | reverse complement strand
CACGCTGCCAGCCTTGCCCACGTGGTTGCGATCGTCGACTCCTTGACGGCAAGGCTGGAAAAATTTGAGCATTTAGATCAACTTCCTCCGTCGCTCCTGAACAGCCTGGTCGACCTCCTGCGGGAACAGCGTCAGTCGGCGCAGGCCCTTTCAAACTCAAAGCGTCTCGCTGACACCAAAGCCCTGGAGCTCGCGGGCGGCTACAGGCTGGTCGAGATCGCCACCCGCCTCGCCGAAGGATCGCAACATGCAGGCGCGATCTCCGAAATCCTGAAGGGCGCGATCGCCCAGCTCGAGCAGGAGGTCGGCTGACCCTCCCAACAGCCGCCAAACAGCCACCAAACGGTCGCGAGCGCCCCGTCTGCCTCCGGGGCGCAGATAATAAATAGTTGTTGAAGTTTCGTGGCTGTTGATAGCTAAAAAGTCCCCTGGTCGCAGGGGGCTTTTCTTTTTTTCCTGGGGCCGCCCGCCGCGCAACCGATCAAGCTGCGCTACGCCAACTGGAACCTGGGCACCGAAGAGGAGAATAACCTCCAGCGCCAGATGGTGAAAGCCTACATGGACCTGCACCCCAACGTCACGATCGAATTCGTGGACATGTCGGGCGAAGGGCGCTGGGACGAGAAACTGACCAGCTATGCAGCGAAAGGGGCGCTGCCGGACGTCTTCATGGCCGACAACACGCCGTTGTACGTCAAGAACGGCTGGACGGCCGACCTGACCGACCTGGTCAAGAACGATCCCGACTGGCAAGATGTGCCGCGGGTCTTGAAAGATGCTGTGACCTATAACGGCAAAGTGCTGGGTCTGCCGGCGGCGCACTTCGTCATGGGCTACTTCGTCAACAAGGACTTGTTCGAAGCCGCCAACCTCGATGCGCCTGAGTACGGCGTGTCAGTGGAGGATTTCTTCGCCGCGGTCACCGCAGTGAGCAATCCGCAGAAGGCCGTCATCGGACTGAGCGATCTGGAGTCCATCATGGGCTGGTACCCCGGCACGCAGGACAGCAAGATGGGGTGGTTCAGCTTCGACGGCGAGAAGATGAACTACAACTCCGCCCCGTTCAAGACGGCCGTCGCCAAGGCCGGAGAGATGCTCCCCTACAGTTGGGCGGGCTTGACCGAAGCGCAGAAAGCGAACTTCAAGTCAACCGAGGGCTGGATGTTCCTGAACAGCGAATTTGCCGTGCATTGGGACGGCGGCTGGTCCATCCCCGGTTACTCGCAGAACGCGCCGTTCGACTGGGACTTCATCGGCATCCCCGGCGGCAACCAGGCGCTGGTGGCTGACATCTTCGTGATCTCGAAAGCGACGCAGAACCTCGAGGCCGCCTACGACTTCGCGAAGTGGATGGGCTTCTCGAAGGCCGCTTACGCCAAGGAAGCCGAACTGGCCCGAGCGGCCGGCCAGGTGCCCACCAAGATGCCGGTCTCGGTGGACGACAAATCCATTGAGCTCTACCTGTCGTTCGTCCAGGACAAGCCCGGCATCCGCAAGGCGATGGCCAACCTCGACAACAGCGTGCTCGAGTCGCTGGCCAAGATCGTCCCGGGCTACATCAACGCGCGCTGGGAGGGCAAGCCGGGCATTGACATCGGCGAAGACAAGGACGTGAACATGTGGTACATGTTCAACTTCGCCAACTCGGGCCGCTTCAAGTTCGAGGACTACGCGCCCAAGCTGGAGGAGTTCGCCAACAAAATCCTGGCCGATGCCCGCGCCGAGTTGGGCAAGTGATCGCTCGGTGACAATCGCTCGATACCGATCGTTCGATGAGAGGGGGAGCGCTGTGCCTGTGCACGCTCCCCCGATTCTGCTTGGGCACTCGTTTGCCCCTCATTTGAGATGCACCCATGCACGCGACGCGCATGCGACGGATGCAGCCCTCAGCGCTCGGCAAGCTGACGCTCCACATCGCGGCTTGTCTGACCATGCTGGCCGCCGCTCTGCCGGCGGACGGGTCGGGGCGAGGTAGCGCACCTGCTTCGCCCCGAACGGGCGCGCTGCCGCAGCCGGGCATCGAAGTAACCGCCGAGCGCTTCGGCCTGCCGCTTGCCACGGACGAGGTCGCCCGGCAGTACCCCCGGGCCAGCGTGTTGTTGCGCGAGGGCGACCGGGTGCGCTTCCAGGTCGCGGTGCCGGAGGCCGGCGAATACACCATTGCCTTCGACATGGTCGCCGCGCCGTCGAAGATGAACGCGCCGGAGGGCCGGTTGGAGGTGGACGGCGCTCTGCCGGCCGACGACTTTCGGCGGATCCTCTTTCCCATCTTCTATCAAAACAGCGCCGACGCCTTTCCCAAGGATCGCTACGGCAACGACGCGCTCATCCGCCAGGAGCGGCGCGTGCAGTGGGTCCGGGCAGTGGCGCGCGACGTCAACTTCAGCCAGCCTTACCCGCTGCGCCTGCCGCTGGCAGCGGGCGAGCACCGCTTCGACTTCACGCTCACCAAAGGCGTGATGTATCTGGGCAGCATCTATCTCACGCGCTTCGCTCCCCACCCCAGCTACCAGGCATATCTGGCTGCCCAATCGGCGCCGGACGCCGATGATGTGCTCATCGCGCTGGAGGCCGAGTTCCCCTCGTACAAGAATGACACCGCCGTCCGACCGATCAGCCAACGCAGCTTGAAGGTGACGCCATATGACACGTATCACCTGTTGCTGAACGCGCTGGGCGGCGAGAGCTGGCAGAAGAGCGGCAGCGCCGTGTATTACGAATTCGACGTTCCGGCCGACGGCCTGTATGCCATCACCCTGCATGCCCTGCAGAACACGCGCAACAACTTCACGGTCTTCCGACGCATCACCGTCAACGGCCAGACGCCCTTCGCCGAATTGAACGCTGCGCCCTTCCCTTACACGTCCGACTGGACGAACATCACACTGGGCAACGAAGACCCTTACCGCATCTTCCTGCGCCGGGGACGAAATGTGCTGGGCATCGAGGCGACCAACGCGCCCTACTTGCCGGCCATTCACACCATCCAGAAGGCGCTGCGCGACATCAACGCGCTGGCGCTGGAGATCAAAAAACTCACCGGCAACCAGGTTGATCCGTTCAAGGAATGGGTGATCTCGGACTACATCCCCGACATCGGTGAGCGACTGGATGCCATTCGTCAAAACCTGATCGCCGACAAGCAGATTCTGCTCGACGCCAATCAAGGTCGTCCCTCGCCGGAGGTGATGACCTATCAGATGGCGATTGATAACCTGACTTTTCTGCTCCAGGACCCGGACAGGATACCGGTGCATCTGGGGCGCTTTTCGGAGGGGCCCGGATCGGCGGCGCAACTCCTCGGCTCGCTCCTGCCGCTGCTACAAAACCAACCGTTGGCGCTGGACAAGATCATCATTCATTCGCCAAGCGTGCGTCCACCGCCGGCCGATGCGCCGTTGCACCTGGTGCTGATCGAAGACGTCAAGCGCTTCTTGCGTTCGTTTCAACCCGACCCGTATCAGTCCATCGGCGCGCGCGAGGACGAGCTGGAAGTGTGGGTCAACCGGCCCCGGCAATACGTGGACCTGCTGCAGCTCATGGCCGACGAGTCATTCACGCCGCAGACCGGCATCCGGGTAAAGTTCTCGCTGATGCCCGACGAGTCGAAGCTGGTGCTGGCCAACGCGGCCGGCATCCAGCCCGACGTGGCGCTCGGCGTCAGCACGCACATCCCCTACGAGCTGGCCATCCGCAACGCGCTGTATGACCTGCGCACGTTCGAGGACTTCGACGCCTTCATCCGCATCTACAGCCCTGGCGCGCTGCTGAGTTACATCATCAACGACTCGGTGTATGCCATTCCCGAGACGCAGGATTTCTGGGTCACGTTCTATCGCAGCGACATCCTGGCGTCGTTGGACTTGCCCGTCCCGCGCACCTGGGACGAGGTGATCGCCATCCTGCCGGAGCTACAGCGCTACGGGATGAACTACAACACAGCGCTCTCCGGCGGGAGCGGGCTGAGGGGATATCTGGTCACCGCCCCCTACCTGTTCAACTTCGGGGCCAAGCTCTACAGCCAGGACGGCTTCGCCTCCGGTCTACAAACTGATGAAGCGATTGCCGCCGTCAGGTTCATGGCGGAAAGCTTCACCATCTACGGCATGCCGCTGACCACAGCCAGTTTTTACGAGAGCTTTCGCTACGGGACGATTCCCATCGGTGTGTCGAACTTCGAGACGTACATCAAACTGATGACCGCTGCGCCGGAGCTGGACGGCTTGTGGGGCATTGACCTGTATCCGGCCACCGTGCTCCCCGACGGCACGCACAATCGTTACGCCACCGGCTCGGCGCAGACCAGCCTGATGTTCGCCAACACCGATAAGCCGCGCGAAGGCTGGGCCTTCCTCAAGTGGTGGATGTCCACCGAGACGCAGGTGGATTTCGCGGAGCGGCTGATCCTGAACTATGGCCGCGAGTATTTGTGGAATTCGGCCAACCTGGAAGCGTTCGCCGAGTTACCCATCCCACAAGCGCACAAGGACGTCATCTTGAAGCAGTGGGAATGGTTGCAGGAGCCGATCCGGCTGCCGGGCAGCTACATGCAGGAGCGCGAGTTGAGCAACGCCTGGAATCGCATCGTGTTCGAAGGCGTCAATCCGCGCGTGGCGATTGACAATGCGGTGATCACCACCAACCGAGAAATCACCCGCAAGATGGAAGAATTCGGTTATCTGCGCGATGGCCGGCGGGTCAAGACGTTCAAGATCCCGACCATCGAGACGGTGAAAGGGTGGATGGAACATGCAAATCGAAGCCCGACAAAGTAGGGTCGAGCCGATCGCAGCCCGACAGAGCCGCGCCCGATTCGCGAAATGGTGGAGCCGCGAAGGCAGCGCCTATGCCTTCGTCGCGGCATACGCATTGCTGTTCTTCACCTTCATCGTAGTGCCGGTATTGGCGGCGTTCGGCCTGTCGTTCACCTTCTTCGACACCATCCAGCCTCCTCATTTCATCGGCCTGCGCAACTACATCACGCTGCTCACGCAGGACGAGGTATTCATGCGCTACGTGCTGCCCAACACCCTGCAGTTCGCGGTAATCGTCGGGCCGGGCGGCTACGCGCTGGCTTTCTTCCTGGCGTGGGTGCTGGCGCAACTGCCCCGGCTGCCGCGCACGTTCTTCGCGCTGATCCTGTATTCGCCGGCCATGACCTCCGCCGTGGCCATGGCGGTGGTGTGGAAGGCGCTTTTCAGCGGCGATCAGTCCGGCTACCTGAACAGCTTCTTGCTCAGCCTGCGGATCATCCAGGAGCCGATCCAGTGGCTTCAATCGCCGCAATACCTGATGACCATCATGATCGTGGTCACGCTGTGGAGCAGCATGGGCATCGGCTTCCTGGCCATGCTGGCCGGCATCCTGGAGACCAACCCCGACCTGTACGAGGCGGCCAGCCTGGACGGCGTGAGCAATCGCCTGCAGGAGATCTTCTACATCACCATCCCCTCGATGAAGCCGCAGATGTTGTTCGGGGCGGTGATGGCGATCGTGGGCACCTTCCAAGCCGGCGCGATCGGGGTGACGCTCTCGGGCAGCAACCCCACCCCGCAGTACGCCGGCCAGTTGATCGTCAACCACATCGAGGATTACGGCTTCTTGCGCTACGAGATGGGCTACGCGGCCGCCGCGTCGGTGGTGTTGTTGCTCATGGTGTTGCTCTTCACGCGGCTGGCCAACCGGCTGTTCGCCGGCGAGGACTGAAGGATGCGACCGATGACGAAGAAGCGCAACTGGCTCCGCCGCTACACCGGCGTTTACAACCGGGGCATCAACCCACAGGGCTTTCACGTCAGCCAGATCAAGTTCTACGTCCTCCTGCTGCCGTTGACGGCGGTGATGCTGTTGCCGATCGCCTTCATCATCTCCAACGCCTTCAAGCCGCCCGACGAGCTGTTCGCCTATCCGCCGCGCTTCTTCGTGGTCAACCCCACGTTCAAGAACTTCACCGACCTGTTCTCGATGATGTCGAACGCCGGCGTGCCGATCAGCCGATACTTGTTCAACAGCGTCGCCATCACGGCGGTCACCATCGCGGCGTCCATTTTCGTCTCCAGCACGGCCGCGTTCGCCCTGTCCAAGAAGCGCTTCAAGCTCAAGCAGACGTTGTTCGCCATCAACACCGTGGCGCTGATGTTCGTGCCGATCGCCGTCACCATCCCGCGCTTCCTGGTCATCGAGAAGCTGAAGCTGCTGGATACCTTTCTGGTGCACATCCTGCCCGTGCTGGCTTTGCCGGTCGGCTTGTTCCTGATCAAGCAGTTCATTGACAGCATCCCCAACGAGACGATCGAGGCTGCCCAGATTGATGGCGCTTCGGACGTGCGCATCTATTGGGACATCGTATTGCCGATGATCCGGCCGGCCATCGCTACCATCGCCATCCTGACCTTCCAGGCAGCCTGGAACAACGCCGAGACCTCGACGCTGTACATCAACAACGAGAGCCTGAAGACGTTCGCTTTCTATCTGGGCACGCTGACCGCCACCACGACGACCGGCGCGAACGTGGTGGCCGGCCAGGGCATCGCCGCGGCGGCTGCGCTGATCATGTTCGTGCCGAACTTGCTCATGTTCCTCTTCCTGCAAAGCCAGGTGATGAGCACGATGTCGCATTCGGGGCTGAAATGAAGCGCGGGCTGTTCGTCTTGTCGTTTGTCGTCCTGGCGGTCGTCCTAGCACCGGGCGCGCGCGCGCTGACGCCGTACACCACGTGGGCGATGGGGCCGGGCGGCCGGCTGTTCCTGACCCAGGACGCCTACGTTCCGCTGACCGAAATTGACCTGCCGGTCTCTGCGCCGGAGGACATGTTCCTCGCCCCCGATGGCGCGCTCTACATCGCCGACACCGGCAACGGCCGCGTCCTCAAACTTGAGAACTTCGAGGTGGTGGCCGAGTTCGGGAAGGGGACGCTTAAGTCGCCGACCGGCGTGACGGTGGACGCCGACGGGGTGGTCTA
>JAIMBB010000195.1 GCA_023511655.1 Anaerolineae bacterium | reverse complement strand
GAATACGCCTGTGTTCGACCCCAAGAATGCCGGAAGATCGCTCACCAGCGCTCCCTGGCTTGATAAAACTGGGGGAGATGTGGACGCTCGTGCACATCAGCAATTGCTGTTGGAACAGCCCAGACGATATAAAGCTCCGAAGGAATGAAAATCGTTCAGACCTGCTCGCACTTGAACGGGTTGGAGTACTTGCTTGTGCATAAGCCGCGTCTCTGGGCGGAAGTCCAGTCCGTAGTAGAACAGGTGAACGCAGCAGACTGTCGTACCAAAGTGAGCCAAGAGCGGCAAAAACTTGGGGAGTTGAAGTACAGCCCGATTGAGCTGAATAAGGCGTTTGCCAAGTTGCTTAGAGCGGAGGGGTGGGTGGAAAGTCGAGTGTCGTACTGGGTGACGAGCGATGTCAAGCTGATCAGGCAAACTTTGTCCAAGCCACCCGATGAGCAAAAACACGAGATACTGCAGGCTGGCGCGGAGGCGATCTTCAGTTACAACCAAACCGACTTTGTGAAAGAGCGCGTCGCATTGGAAGTTCAGTTCGGCAAATACGCATTTGTAGCATATGACTTGTTTGTTAAACATCTTGCCTTCTACGTGCGCGACGAAATAGATGTAGGCGTGGAGATACTTCCGATGAAGTCTATGCAGAGCGAGATGTCGTCGGGACCGGCTTACTACGAAGGCGAGTTGTACAACGTAATCCGCAACGGCAGAGGCGTACCGGCGGTACCACTGGTCATGATTGGCATCGCCCCATGAAAACAGGAGGCTTAGACATATGACAACAGTCGAAGTTGAGAAGACGGAGAAGACGAACGGCAAACATTTCAAGGTGATCGGCCAGCGCGTCATCCGCCCGGACGGTGTGGACAAGGTGACCGGCCGGGCGCAATACGGCGCCGACATCAAGTTGCAAGGGCTGCTCTACGGCAAAGTGCTGCGTAGCCCACATGCTCATGCCCGCATCATCTCGATTGACACCAGCGCAGCGGAGAAACTGCCCGGCGTGAAAGCGGTCATCACCGGCAAAGACCTCCAACCCGGCGAGGACAAGGTGGCCAAGAGCGGCGAGAGCAACGTGAACTACAGCTACCTCAGCCAGAATGTGCTGGCTCAAGACAAGGTGCTGTATCATGGGCATCCCATCGCTGCCGTCGCCGCCACCAGCATCCACGTCGCCGAGGAGGCGCTGGCGCTGATCAAGGTGGAGTACGAGGTCCTGCCCCCGGTGCTGAATGTGCTCGACGCCATGCGCGACGATGCCCCCATCCTGCTGCCCAATCTGCGCACCAAAGAACTGGGGGAAGTGGTGAGTGACAAGCCAACCAACATCGCCAGCCATGATCAGCATGCGCGCGGCGACCTGGAGGCTGGCTTCGCCGAAGCCGATGTGATCGTCGAGCGCGAGTTCCACACCAACACAGTGCACCAGGGCTACATCGAGCCGCAGAATGGCACCGCTTTGTGGAACGCCGATGGCCAGATCACCGTCTGGACGAGCACGCAGGGAGCGTGGGACCAGCGCCGCGACCTGAGCGAGCTGCTGCACGTGCCGGTCTCGCACATCCGCGTCATCCCCATGGAGATCGGCGGAGGCTTCGGCGGCAAATTCCCGGTCTACCTGGAGCCGCTGGCGGCGCTGCTCTCGCTCAAGTCCGGTCACCGACCGGTGAAGATGTGGATGCAGCGCGACGAAGTGCTGAAAGCCACCGGGCCGACCAGCGCGTCGGTCATCCGCGTGAAGATGGGCGCGCGCAAAGACGGCAAAATCACCGCCGCCCAGGCCTGGCTGGCCTACGAAGCTGGGGCCTTCCCTGGCTCGCCGGTCGGTGCAGGCATGGGCGTGATCTTCGCGCCATACAGGCTCGACAATGTGCAGATTGATGGCTACGATGTGGTGGTGAACAAGCCGGCTGCCAAGGCCTATCGCGCTCCCGGCGGCACCAACGCCGCATTCGCCAGCGAGACGGTGGTGGATGAGCTGGCCGAGCGGCTGGGCATGGACCCGATCGAGTTCCGCCGCATCAATGCCGCCAAAGAAGGCGATCGGCGTGCCGATGGCCCGGTCTATGGTCGCATCGGCTTCATCGAGACGCTGGACGCCATCGAGAAGCATCCGCATTACGACGCGCCGCTGCCGGAGCCCAGCGCGCCGTATATGAAAGTCGGGCGCGGCGTTGCCAGCGGCTTCTGGTACAACTGGGATGGCAAGTCGTCGGCCTCGGCCGTGATCAACCCCGATGGCACCGTGTCCTACCTGGAGGGCAGCACCGACATCGGCGGCACGCGCGCCTCGCTGGCGATGATGCTGGCCGAGACGCTGGGCATCGCCTACGAAGACGTCAAGCCGATGGTGGGCGACACGCAGACGGTGGGCTACAACGACGGCACGGGCGGCAGCCGCACCACCTATGGCTCTGGCATGGCTGCCTATCACCTGGGCAAAGAAATCATCCGCGAGATGAAGCAGCGCGCCGCCGTGTTGTGGGAAGTGCCGGCCGACGACATCAACGTCGAAGGCGATGTGTACTCCTATGGCGACAAGCGGATCACCTTCAAAGAGCTGTGTGAGAAGCTGGACGAGACCGGCGGGCCGATGAGCGTCAGTGTCTCCTTGGACACCAAAGGCGCCATCCCTGCGCTGGGCACACACATCGTGGATGTGGAGGTGGACACTGAGACGGGCAAGGTGAACATCCTGCGCTACACGGCAGCTCAAGACGTTGGCCGCGCCATCCACCCCAGCTACGTCGAAGGCCAGATTCACGGCGGGGTGGCGCAAGGCATCGGCTGGGCGCTGAGCGAGGAATACTTCTACGACAAAGATGGTCACTTGATGAACGCCAGCTTGCTGGACTATCGCATGCCGACGGCGCTCGATCTGCCGATGATCGAGGCGGTGATCGTAGAGGTACCTAATCCCAATCACCCCTTCGGCGTGAAAGGCGTGGGCGAAGTGCCAATCGTGCCGCCTGCTGCTGCCATCGCCAACGCCATTTACCAGGCTGTCGGCGTGCGCATGACTGTGCTGCCGATGAACCCCACCAATGTCCTGAAGGCGCTTGGCAAGATTTGAATCGAGCGCGCGAGTTGAAGAATTGAGAATTGGGAAGCCGCTTCCCAATTCTCAATTCTCAATTCTCGATTCGGCGGCGGCAGCCGCGTTGCTGCTCGGTCATCTCCTGCCCTGGGCGGCACATCCTACTTCTGCACTGACGCGCAGCGGGCACGAGCTGTCCATCTCCACCAACTTCACGCCCGGCGCCGGCATCTTCCTGAACGAGTGGTTCCTGCTGCCGCTGTGGGCATCGGCCGTCCTCATCGCGCTAGCCGCTGCATCGCGCGAGCGCGGCGTTGGGCGCTGGGTCGGACTCGGCCTCGGGCTGCTGGTCGCCTCGCTCGGACTGCCGGCCTACCCGCACCTGCTGACAGCATATGCCAATCCCGACTATCGGTTGCAGTTCTTCCTGACGCTGGGCGCCTTTGCGCTCATTGTCGCGATTGCCTTACGCGGGCCACTCTGGACTCCGCTTCACCCCATCCTGGTCGTTGCCTGTGCGATCGCTACGGCCGTTCCACTCGTCGGTTATTTCGCGGTCAAGCCGTTTATCGAGGCGCTCTACCGAGGGCCAATCGGCGTCGGCGCAGGCTGGTGGCTTACGCTGCTCGGCGTTGGGCTGCTTCTCGTCTCCACCGGTGCTAAAATGTCGCATCGAATCGCGCCCAAACGACGCATCCAATCATCCAGTGGAGCCAATACCGATCCACATTGACGCCGTTCGATGCAACTTGCTTCGAATCTGGTGTGCGCCGTTTTGGCAAAGGCAAATCGAGCATAAGCGATAGCACGGCGAGGATGGAGCGCTGATGCTCGTGTGTATATCCTAAGCGATGAACAAGATCTCCGCCCGAAAATCCCTCCTTGGCTTGGCGATGATCATGGTGTTGTTGTTGGCTGCCTGTGGCAGCCCCGCGCCACCTCCCACCGCATCCATCACGTTGCCCGCTACCAATGCGCAGTTTCAGGCCGGCGACGAAGTCCGGATCGAGGGCAGGGTGACCGGCAGCACCGTCAAGCAGGTGGATGTTTTTATTAACAACGAGAAATATGCCACCGTGGATCAGCCAAGCCGCCCCAATGAATTTGAGGTCAGCGTCACGTGGATCGCCCCGGCCGAAATCGCCGGGACGAGCGTGATCCAATTGAAGGGCATCAATGACAGGGGCGAATCAGTCATCGCTTCCGACGCGATTTTTATCACCATTCAGGCGCCCCAGCCGACACCGACGCCAACAGCCGAACCGACCCTGATCCCGACAGTCGCTCCGCGCGTCACCGAGACGCCTGAAGCCTCCGCCGGCACGGCGATCACCGACACGGCCGCGGCGACTCCCACTGACGTCGGCGCGACCACCCCGACAACTCCGACAGTACTGCTCAGCCCACGACCGGAGAACGACTACGTCAACGTGCGCGCCTTACCCGATCTCACCTCCCAACAACTCGGTCAGGTGAACAAGGGCCAGAGCGTTCCTGTGCGCGGCAGAAACCCGGACGGCACGTGGTATCAGATCAACTTCCCGGCCGGCCCGGATGGCGCGGGTTGGGTATTTGCTGCCGTCGCCAGCATCACCGGCGTGACGACCACTCTGCCGGTCGTCACGCCCAGCGTCGCCAACACGCCCGTCGCGACGGTGCCGACCAACCCGAGCGGGCTGCGGCCGCCGTTCGTCAAGCTGAAGGCCGGCCAGGACTTCGCCAATGTGCGCACCGGGCCCGACACGGCTTATCAGAAGGTGGGTGAACTCACCGCCACGGGAGTGAATGCCGCCGCCGTCAAAGGCAAGAGCGCGAACGGCCAATGGTGGCAAATCGAATTTGCCGGCGCGCCGGGCGGCGTGGCCTGGATCTACAGCCAGCTGGTGGACCTGACCGGCGATGCGGCAGCCGTCCCCGTCGCCGCCACACCGCCGCTGCCGACGGCCGCCGTGGCGGCCACACCCACAGCGACGCCGATACCTGTCGGCCCTCAGCCGACGCCCACATCGCCCATCCCGGCATCCGCGGTGTTGCCCTACAGCCAGAACGTGCGTTTCTCGCCGCGCGATGACATTGGCGATGTTCCGCTCGGCTACCAGGGTCAGCCCAAGACGGCGACGCTGGAATGGCAAATCAACGGTGCGACAAAGGCCGAGCTAGAGATCACCACCCAGCAGGGGCCGGGTATCTTCGAGAATTGTCCACCCGGCAATCTGGCCAGCATCACGCCGAACGACGCAGTCGGGAAGCGCATGCCGATGCAACTGCCCAGCGGCACCTTCCAGTTCACCATCCCCGACAAGGGCTACTATCTGTTCAAGATCTACGTCGTCAAGTCGGACGGCACCACGACCGACATCCCGCGCAACGTGATCGTGGATTGCTTCAAGACGCAATGACGAATTTGTCGTCCGTCGCCCGGTGTACGTATCTCGGATGAAGCGACTGGTCGTCCTCATTTCTGGTTACGGGAGTAACCTTCAAGCCATCCTCAATGCGTGCCGACGTGGCGAGTTGCCGGCGAAGGTCGTGGCTGTGATCAGCAACAAGGCCGATGCCTTCGGGCTACAGCGGGCGATAGATGCTGGGGTTCCGGCGATCCCCCTACCGTTTTACCGAGATTTGCACTTCGATCGCGCGGGATATGACGAGGTGCTGGCTGATGTGATCGAGTCCTACCGGCCCGACCTGATCGTGTGCGCCGGCTGGATGCGCATCCTCGGCCCGGCTTTCGTCCGACGTTTCGCCGGCAAAATCATCAACCTGCATCCGGCATTACCCGGCACCTTTCCCGGCACGCGCAGCATCGCGGAAGCGTTCGAGGCCTTTCAGCGCGGGGAGATACAGCATACCGGCGTCATGGTGCATTATGTGGATGAAGGCGTGGATACCGGTCCGGTGATTGCGACGTGCGAGGTGCCTATCTACCCGACCGATTCGCTGCAGGATTTGGAGCGGCGCGTGCACGAAACCGAGCATAAGCTGCTCGTGGCTTCCATCTGGGACGTGATCGGCTCCCAGGAGGCGGAGAAGTAAGAGGGCGGGTAGTTGCAAAACAATCCCCGGCGGTTTGCACGCCGCAGCAGGGTCTCCATTCTCCATAGCGCGTACTGTCGAGGCTGAAAGGGATCGCCGAGCCGGGCGCGTTGAACTTTGTGGATGTCCGGGGCCTCCCCTCGGTCAGGCCCAGGCAGACCCGGCGACTATAATCGCTGGCATGGGCGTCGAGCTTGAAACGCGCGTCGAAACGTTAGAGGCCTTGATGGCGGACACGCTGCGCGTCGTGCGTGCAACCGGCTTACAGGTGGACCGCCTCTCACAGGAAATGCTCGCCTTCAAGGACGAGATGAGTGATTTCAAGGCTGAGATGCGCGCCTTCAAAGATGAGATGCTTGCCTTCAAGGACGAGATGAGCGATTTCAAGGCTGAGATGCTCGCCTTCAAGGACGAAACGCGCGCTTCCAGGATCGAGATGAACAAGCGCTGGGGCGACCTGGCTGCCAGCCTCGGCACGCTGGTCGAGGACGTCGTCGCTCCCAGCGTCCCGCGCGTCTTGCGCGAAGTGTTCGCCTGCCCGGCGGAGAACGTCGAGTTCTCGGCCGTGCGGCTCAAGCGCAAGCATCCCACCTTGGCCGACCGCAACTGGGAATTCGACACAGTAGCGGCCGGCTGCGGCTACGTCCTCATCGTCGAGAGCAAAGTCCGGTTGGATTCCGGTGCAGTGAACGAATTTGCCGACCGGTTTGAAAAAGGCCTGGATACGATCGTCGGCGAACGAGGCGTGAAGCTGTCCGGCGGACAGCGTCAGCGTGTGGCACTCGGGCGCGCGCTCGTTCGACAGCCGCAGGTGTTCTTGCTCGACGAGCCGTTGTCGAACCTCGACGCTCACTTGCGTGTGGAGATGCGCTCCGAGATTCTGCGTGTGCACCGCTCTGTGACGGCTGCCACAGTGTACGTGACTCACGATCAGATCGAGGCCCTCACCATGGGTGATCGCATTGTTGTCATGCACGAAGGGCGCATTCAACAGGTCGGCACACCGGAGGAGCTCTACGATCATCCGATCAACCGCTTCGTCGCAGGCTTCATCGGCACGCCGTCCATGGGTTTTTTGACCTGTCGGCTCAGGCGTCAGCCCGAGGGTGCCACGCTCGAGGGCGCGGGCGCACGCATTATCCTTTCGCAGGAGCGTGCT
>JAIMBB010000194.1 GCA_023511655.1 Anaerolineae bacterium | reverse complement strand
CCCTTGAAGTCATCGATGGTTCGGGGACCGTGTTTCGTGTCGATCTAACGGCCGCGGGATGGGATGCACGGCCCTTCCAGCGTCGGGAACTAGTCGATGGAAGGGAGAAACTTCAGCCCTCGTCCGTCAATTTGTTCGACCTCATCTTGATCGATTATCCCCTCGCAACATGGGACCCAGACGAACCAACCTTTCGACGGCTCATTGAGCTGTTCCTCCGTCCGGCGGAACAACTGGTGCCCGTCTTGTATCTTCGCGGCGACTGGTTCGTGGAGCATTTCGTCGGATCGGCAACCTCTCTCGACATCGCGCGATATTTGCAACTACAAGCTCCAGTCAGGTTGGCGAACCGCCGGAATCCCTTGCCGTATACCTCCTGAGCCTGCCCGATCACCACGAAGGCATCCGGATCCATCTGGGCAACCAGGGCCTTGAGCACGGCGGTCTCGGCGCGGCTGATCACGACGAAGAGGATGGGGCGTTGGGCGCCGGTGTAGCCGCCGGTTGCCATCCAGCGCGTCACGCCGCGCCCCATGCGAGTCATCACGGCCTGCGCCACTTCCTCAGGCCGCTGGGTGATGATCATGGCCGTGCGGCCGATCTGCACACCCTCGCTGATGGTCTCGGCGGCCACGCCGCTGACGTAGAGCGCGATGATGGCGTAGAGCGCCTTCTCCCAACCGAAGACGAAGCCGGCTAACGCAATTACGACCACATCGGTGATCAGATAACTCTGGCTGAGCGGGATGGAGCGCCAGCGCACCAGCAGCAGGGCGAGGATATCGGTGCCGCCGGTGGTGGACTGCGCGCGAAAGACCAGTCCCATGCCGATCCCACCGATGATGCCTCCGAACAACGTGTTCAGGATGACATCGTCTGTGACGCTGCTCATGCCTGCCCGCTCCAGCAGGGCCGTGACGCCGCTGTAGATCGCTACGGTGACGATGGTGCGGATGAGGAACTGCCATCTGCCCAGATAGCGCGCACCCAACGCGAACAACGGCAGGTTCAAGAGCAACACCCACACGCCGATCGAGATGCTGAACGGCAAGGCACTATGCAAGATGAGCGCCAGTCCGCTCACACCGCCAGGAGCGAGGTCGGCCGGGGCGAGAAAGAGCACGACGGAGATGGCCTGGATGACGGCGCCAACGATGATGAAAGCGTAGTCGCGCGCGAACGGGAGCCAACGGTTCGCCATCGGTGGTGCTCAGCGGCAGCACAGGCTTGATCCCGTGCTGCCGCGCTATTGAAATCGGCTGACGTCGAACAGCGTGCGCAACAGCTTGGCCCGCGCCTCCGGCGCCATCGGCACCGGCTGCGACAAATCCTCGATGAACGCGGTGCGCAGATCGGCGCCCAGGTAGCGATTGTCGTAGAACACATGCCGATCTACCATGGTGGTTTGTGCGCCGCGCGAGAAAGTCTGGTCGCCAAAGAAGATGTTGCCCGTGCCCCAGTGGATGAAGCCGTCGGCGCTAACGTCGAAGCCCTGCACATGATGGCCCTGGCTGCCGTTGACGACGACAGCGCCCGCGTCGCGCAGCGCAGCGAAATCGCGCCGCTGACCGGGGGTGGCTTCGTAGAAGTAATACTCCTCATACTGTAGTGTGGCGATCACGTTGTAACCTTCTTCCCGCAGTTGACGGATCATTTCGATTTGGTAGGTGAGGTCTTTGGGATCATCCGGGCTGCAAGGCGCCGAGCCAGGCAACCTTTCCGTGGCCCAATTCGCCCCGAACCAGTTGCAGCCGATGAAAGCGATCTTGTTGCTGTTCACCGTCATCGTCAACGGCTTCAGCGCATCGGCCAGGTCGCGCCCGCCGCCGAAGTAGCCCCAGCCCTCCTGCTCATACATCTCGATCGTCGGGATCAGGCGCTGGTAGCCGTAGTCCCACAAGTGGTTGCCGGTCAGCTCGACCACATCGGTGCCGACGTAGCGCAGCAGCTCCATGTAGCGCGGATCGGAGCACATCACCACGCCGGACTTGAACGAGGGCGGCGGGCAGTTCTCCCAGAACGACACTTCGTTGCTGATGTGCGTGACGTCGGCGGTGGTGAGCCACGCGCGGATTTTCTCAGCAGGATAGGTGATGCCCTTCTCCTCCATTTTCACAGCGGTGCCTCGCACCAGAGCGGTCACGCCGGTCATCGCCACGATAGCCATCTTGTTCAGGTCTCGGTTGCTGGCTGCCGGCGTGGAGGCAGCGATCTCGGCGACCAATGCTGGGTCACCCTGAGCGCGCACGCTAAGCGTGAGCGGGTATGCGTTCGCGTCGGCCTCGCGCTCGAACAAGTTGATCCCATCCACGTGCAGCAGCTTCCAGCGCACCTCCAGTCGGTCGAAAGGCACGACGGCGAAGGAAGCTGGCCGGGCGGCCCAGGCCGATGCAATCACCTCCTCAGCCGGGACGATCTGGATGTGCGGTGACTCGGCTGGGGGGCCGAGCAGCAGCGACAAGATGGCGTGCGTCTCGGCGTCGAGGAACAGCGTGGGCGGCGTTTGGCCGTCGTCCGAGAGGTTGGCCAGCGCGGCCAGCTCTCCGCGCCAAAAGCGCTCGAAGTCGGCAAATGCGATGCCGTCGGGCACGGTGGGAAAGGGCGCGGCGACGGCGAGCGTGTAGGTGATGAGCGGCGCACCGTCGCTGCTTACAGTAACGCGCACGTCGGCGGCCGCTGCGCTCGTCAACACCACCTGCCTGGCCGGCGAGCCAGCCCGCAGCGCGAACTCGTTCATCCGCCGGGCAAGCCCATCGCGCAGGCTGGCGGGCAATTGTGGGTCCACCCAGATGGTCTTGGCCGGTGGAGGCGTAGGGGTTGGCTGGGGGGTTGGGGTCGGCGTCGCATGAAAGATGATGGTGATCGCGGGCGTGGGCATGGGATCAGACGCGCCACACGCCGTGAGGGCGACAACAGCGCACGCCAAGCACGCAAGAATCTTTCGGGCAGTCATCGAAGGCGCGATTGTAAACGCAGCACTCGTCCTGCTAAGGCCACGCATCGTCGTCGCCGTTCACCATCGCCGGTGCTAGCCTGGGAAGGCATATCACTGCAGCGACCGTCCAGGTCGTCTGCACAATTCGCGCTGCAGCAGGCGCGGAACCAGCTGTTGCCTAGCTAAGCCACAGGTGAGTGGCAAGCGTCGTTAAAGTTGCAGCTTGCGCTGCTTGCGCCGCACCGGCCGCGGATAGGCAGCCTCGTATTCGCTGACGTTGCCCACGAACCAGCGCACTTCACCGTCGTCTTCGATGGCCAGGATATGCGTGGCCACGCGGTCCAGGAACCAGCGGTCGTGGCTGATGATGAGCGCACAGCCGGCGAACTGATCAATCGCATCTTCCAGCGCGCGCAGGGTGTTCACGTCCAGGTCATTGGTCGGCTCGTCGAGCAGCAGCACGTTGGCACCCTCTTTCAACATCTTCGCCAGGTGCACGCGGTTGCGCTCGCCGCCGGAGAGCGCGCCGACTTTCTTCTGCTGGTCGCTGCCGAGGAAGTTGAAGCTGGCCACATAGGCGCGGCTCTGCACCTTGCGCGGGCCGAGCTGGATGTAGTCCTCGCCGCCGCTGATCTCCTCCCACACCGTTTTGTCCGGGTCAAGTGTGCGGTTCTGATCCACGTAGCCCAGCTTGACCGTCTCGCCCACTTTGATCGCGCCGACGTCCGGCCGTTCCTGGCCGATGATCATGCGGAACAGGGTGGTCTTGCCCACGCCGTTCGGGCCGATGATGCCGACGATCGCGCCGGGCGGCACGCTGAAGCTCACGTTCTCATACAGCACACGGTCGCCGTAGCGCTTGGTGACGTTCTGCGCCTCGATCACCACGTCGCCCAGGCGCGGGCCAGGCGGGATGTAGATTTCCAGCTCCTCGCGGCGCTTCTCGGTCTCTTGCGACAGCAGCTTCTCGTAGGCGCTGACGCGCGCTTTCCCTTTGGCCTGGCGCGCCTTCGGGCTCATGCGGATCCATTCCAGCTCGCGCTCCAGCGTCTTCTGGCGCCTGGCGTCGGCCTTCTCTTCCAACGCCAGGCGATTCTTCTTCTGCTCCAGCCACGACGAGTAGTTGCCCTTCCACGGGATGCCGTAGCCGCGATCCAGCTCCAGGATCCATTCGGCCACGTTGTCGAGGAAGTAGCGATCGTGGGTGACGGCGATGACCGTGCCCTTGTAGTCGCGCAGGTGCTTCTCCAGCCAACTGACCGATTCGGCGTCGAGGTGGTTGGTCGGCTCGTCAAGCAGCAGGATGTCGGGCTCGGTCAGCAACAGCCGACACAATGCTACGCGCCGACGTTCGCCGCCGGAGAGCACGCTGACTGGCGTGTCGGGCGGCGGGCAGCGCAAGGCATCCATCGCCACCTCCAGCCGCTGGTCGAGCGTCCAAACATCATGCTTGTCGAGCTCCTCTTGCAATTTCGATTGCTCCTCGAGCAGCTTGTCGTAGTCGGCGTCCGGCTCGGCGAACTTTTCGTTGACCGCCTCGTACCGCTTCATCAGGTCCACCAGAGGCTGCACCGCTTCTTCGACCACCTGCTTGACGGTCTTGTTCGGGTCAAGCTGCGGCTCTTGCTCGAGCAAGCCCCGTGTGTAGCCGGGCGAGAGCACAGTCTCGCCGATGTAATCGTTGTCGGCGCCGGCCATGATGCGCAACAACGTGCTCTTGCCCGCACCGTTCAAGCCCAGCACACCGATCTTCGCCCCGTAATAGAAACCGAGCGAGATGTCGCGAAGGACCTGCTTGTTCGGCGGGTGGACGCGCCCGACGCGCACCATGGAATAGATGACTTTGTTGGTTTCTGCCATAGCGAACGGAGAAACCAGGCTCCGTGGGGAAGCCTGGTTTCCAAGCCTTGCGATTTTAGCATTTGGGCCGACGTATTCGCAGCCTCGTGGCGCGAGGAGCACCGCGAGCCGGGCGACTGGCGCGGGCAAGCTGCGACAGGTCAGGATGAGCACCAGAGATTCATCACATCATCGTCCGCGCGGCCAGCCCGGCCATCCGCTCGACGAACAAGTGCATGAAGCGCTCCACGTCCACCTCCAATGCGACGTGCATGTTCGGCGGCTTGCCGGTAAGCTTCCAAAAGTCGGCATAGGTGCCGGCGTGGCCAGGGCCATCGCCCAACTCCACATCTACGTAGAGCGCCTGCGTCGTCACCAGGTCGGGCGCGAAGACCAGGGCCATGGTCAGCGCGTCGTTGATGGCGCAGCCCTCGATGTTTTGCGCCGCCCGGTGATATTCGATGTAGAAGCGCGTGGCGTCGGCGATGAAGGTGAGGAGAGGAGATGGAAAATCGGCGAGAGGGGAATGAGGAGAGATGCGCGACGCCAGCCGCTGTACATGCTGTTCGCGAAAGAGACAGCGATACGTCACATCGAGCGGGACGAGGGTGAGCGGCAGGCCGGCATGGAAGACGATGTGCGCGGCATGCGGATCGCACCACACGTTATATTCGCCGCGCGGCGGCATGTTGCCCTCGTGTCGGAAGGCGCCGCCCATCACGATGCAACGTTTCACCGCGCCGACGACCCGCGGCGCCTTGCGAACGGCCAGCGCGACGTTGGTCAGCGGGCCGGTCGCCACCAGCGTAATCTCGCCCGGTTGGGCCAGGATGATTTCGATCAGGAAGTCCACGGCGTGCTGAGCCAACGGTTCGGCGCGCGGCGGCGGCAGCGTCGCATAACCCAACCCGCCCAAGCCATGGGTATCGGTCGCCGGGGTCAAATCTTTGATCAGCCCGCGGGCGCAGCCCTGCGCCACCGGCACATCGGCGCGGCCGGCCAGCGCCAGCACGGCCAGTGCGTTGCGCGTCTCGGTCTCGACCAGCGAGTTGCCTCCCACAGTTGTTACGCCAACGAGGTCTATCTCCGGCGAGGCACACGCCAGCAAGATCGCCAGCGCATCGTCAATGCCGGGGTCGCAGTCCAGCAGCACCTTCGATCGGTTCATGTGCAAGTGGAGAGCACGGCGACGCATCGCGCGTGCAGGGTGCGATCAACTCAAAAGCGAGGCGATGAGGCCGATCAACGCAGCGGCGCCGGCCGCAGCAAACCACGCCCAGTTATTGTAGATCAGTTCAAACGTCGAAGCCTGGTTGGTGCGCTTCGCGTCGGGCGAGCGCGAGAGGGTCTCGGTGGTGAACAGCATGTCCCTGAATTCGGCCACGCTGGACGGTCGGTCGTCCGGGTGCATGGCGATGGCGGCGATCAGGGCGCGCTCCACGGATTCGCTGATGGCCGGGTTATGTTGGCGCGGCGGCGCGAGCGACTCCGGGTTCAGAAAGCGCTGACGCGCATCGGCCGGTGGGGTGTTGGTGAGCAAATGATAGAGCGTGGCGCCCAACGCATAGATATCGGAGCGCGTGTCGGTGTGCGAATCGTCCTCGCCATACTGTTCCAGGGGGGTGTAGGCCGCCGTGCCCCGGCCCTGAAGCACCGTGATGGTTTGCGACATGTCCTTGGACAGCAACTTGACCAGGCCGAAGTCCACCAGCTTGATCAACCCACTGGGGCTGAGCTTGATGTTGCTGGGCTTGATGTCGCGATGGAGCACCGGCGGATCCTGGCTGTGCATGTACTCGAGCGCATCGCACAACTGGCGCGCCCAGGATAGCACTTCGGCCTCGGCCAAAAACTGACCGCTGCGCCGCGCCTCGTCCATCAGCTCCTTCAGGTTCTTGCCCGCGACGTAGTCCATCACCAGGTAATCCAGCTCATCTTCCGTGAAGTAGTCGGACACCTTGGGCAGGTTGGGATGGTCGAGCCGGGCCAATACGCTCGCTTCGCGCGAGAACTGATGCTGCAGCTCGGCGATCAGCGCCGGCTCGATGTTGGGGTCAATGCGCACCGCCTTCACCGCGCACTTGCGCCCTTCCAGTCGCAGGTCTTCGGCCAGGTAGACAGAGCCCATGCCGCCTTGTCCGATGGCGGCCTCGATGCGATAACGCCGACGCAGGACCGTGCCGGGCTGAAGCATGTCGCGCATTGTACAGTTAGTCGCTCACCATGCGGTTGCTCTGCGAAAGTCAGCGTAGGGCAATCGTATTGCGGAAATTTCGACTCGTCAGGCAGCGATCGGGCGCAGCAGCCGACGCATTAGCGACAGTCTATTTGCCGATGGGTAGACAAGGCACCGGCACACACGCTGATAGAATTGCAGAGCGATGAACCAGGACGCACCCATGCTCATCATTGAAAGCGGCCAACTGGCCGGCCAGCGCTGGCTGGTGGACAGCGACGTCGTGGTGATGGGACGCGAGATCGGCATTTGCGACCTGATGCCGCC